>JAUWNI010000015.1 GCA_030612705.1 Phycisphaerae bacterium
CGCGCGGCGCCGGGCGGACTGAAGTCCGCGGGTCCTTAGGTTGAACCCATCAAAGCAACACTGACAGAGCACTAGGATAGGACGACATTGAGCAGTCCCACTACGCCATTGTCGACGAAGGCAACATCACCCGATCCGATCGGCCAACAGACCAACTGGCCGATCCTGATCGTGACGATGGTGCTGTTGATCGCGCCGATCGTGACGCTTTCGCAAGTCGCGGCCCACAACCGCGTCGACGTCGTCGACGACCAAATGTTCGGCTACTTCGGCTGGCGGATCGCTCACGGTGCCGTTCTTTACGAAGATGTCTGGGACAACAAGCCACCGGGCATTTACTGGATGAACGCCCTCGGGTTTCTGATCGGCGGCGACAGCTACGCCGGCGTGATCTTTTTATGCTCACTCGCCGCCTGTGTCTCGTTGATCTCCTTCTTCGTCATCTCACTATCGGTTTACTTTCGCGGTGCTGCCGCTGTCGCGACCGTGCTCGCCGCCTTCTATCTCACGCACGGCTTTTTCCAAGGCGGTACCAACCGCACCGAAACGTTCCTGATGGCGTTCGAGCTGACGGCGGTGGCGCTCTATTTCCGCGGCTTCGCGCGCGATCGCTGGTGGAAATGGTTACTGGCCGGCGCCTGTTGCGGCTGTGCGGCACTGTTCAAGCAGGTCGGCCTGGCCGCCTGGGGCACGCTCGGCTTGCACACCATCATTCTCGTCATCATGCGCGACCTGAGCTGGCGCGACGGGCTCAGACGCTGCCTGCTGCTGTTGGGCGGAATGGTCGCGGTCATCGCCGTCGCGGCGATCGTGATCGTCGCGCAGGGCGCCGGCGAACATGCCTATTTCGCGATCTTCGGCTTCAACCGCGCGTATTTCACGACCGGAAACAGCAGCCTGACCAATCTCGAACTGAACGACTATATGCTCCGGCAGCACATGACCACCGCCCTGCTGCTCCCGGTGCTGATGACGATCACGGCACTGATCCACGCCTTTTTCTGGCGCGTGCGGCCGAAGGACCGCCCAGCGGACATCGAAGACCAGATCCGCGCCCTCAAGCCGGCCTGCCCGCGTTATATGCTGCTGTTCTTCATCTGGTACGTCGTCGCGTATTACGGGGCGGCGGTCAGCCCGCATTATTTCCGACATTACCTGCTGCCGACCTTCCCGCCGCTGATGCTGATGTCGGGCTATCTGATCAACTTCCTGCGCGGCGAAATCCACCTGACGAAACGCTTGCAGCAGCGGATTTGGGTAACGGCTTGCTTCGTCGCGATGGGCTATTTCGCGCTCGACGGCCTCCAGTGGCAAAAGGAAGCCCTCAGCAAGGTCTGGGTCTACCGTTTCATCGAAGGCAAGCAGGCCCTGTGGGAAACCGTCGGCGATGCCGTCAAGAGACTGTCCGGCCCGAACGACCGCATTCACTGCCAGGGCTACATGCCCGGCGTCTATCTGCACGCCCGCCGACTCAACACGTCGCGTTACACGACTACTGAAAAGCTCGGCCAGGTCTGGCAGTCCAAGGAGGCCGACGTAATCCGCCACGAGCTGAAGGACCAGTTGGAAGCCGCCCCGCCGATGTTGATGGTGATGAGTGTCGGCGACTACCTGATGATTCAAGATGCGACGCCGCCCGGCGATCACCCCGATTGGCTGGGTTGGTGGCTGAAAGCTTTTCTGGAGGACAACTACGAACAGGCGCTCGATATCAGGGAATGTAACGTGCTCATCTTCCGGCGGGTTTCGGCGCGGGCTCTGTAGCGTCCGCCCCCCGTGGCGGTCGTCGGATGGCGAAAGATTTCCACATTCTACTGCTTTGTCTAGGTTGATTTGATGGGTAGTGTTTCTTTCGAGGCCGTGATAATACTTGAAGAGGGCAGCAATACTCGAAGAGCCGCGGACTTCAGTCCGCCCGGTCCTTCGGGAATGGTAAATTCCACACCCCCCGGCGCCGCGCGAACTGAAGTCCGCGGCTCCTCAGGTTGAACCCTTCAAAGCAACACTGACAGAGCACTACGTCCACCACGGGGGGCGGACGCTACAGTAGGTCGTTAAGCCAATGCCGCTGCGATGAACACGGCAACCGCGCCCAGGATCAGAAGAAGTCGGATCAAGAATGCCGTGCGATCTATCGAAAGTCTGCGATGCATGTGCCCTCGCCTCCGTGCGGCGGATCGCCAGTAGCTTTGGATCGACAGCCCGCATGCATATAGACTCTTGACCCCCACTCTTGGTAACAAAAAATCTTCGGGATAAATGCCGGAACCCCTCTCGGCACGAGCCGGGATGCAACCGCTTCCGGGGCGTGGAAAACGGGGGCGGGCCGGAAACCCGCCCCCGCGTAGCCGCCTCGTCTTAACTCCGGACGGGTTTTACCGAAATAACCGCTTCGAGCTTGGCCAGGTCTTCGAGCTTGCGGACATCGATCGTACCGATCAGCAGCTTGATGGTCTTGCTCTCGCCGGTCTGGACGAAGCCGAGTTTCTTCAGGGCTTTCAGCGTCTTTTCCGACGCATCGCTCAGGAAGACCATCACGTCCACTTTGTAATCGACGACCTTCAGCTTGCCGACCGTCAGATTGCCGTCGCGACCTCGCTTTTCGACTTTCTCCGCCAGATCGCGGAGCGGCTCGGCTAATTTGCTCAACGGCGAAGCTTTCTCTTCTCGTAGATCCAGCCGTTCCTCGACAGAGGATTCATTCATCGCAACCCCACCTTGAATATCCAGCCTACGCTTGACGGTCGGCGGCGGAGCAGCCGGTCTACCGGCAATCCCACCGAAGACGTTTCGACCTCCACGCCCACGCCCAGCGTGGGCTTTCTTGCCGCCGGCGTATCCGAACGTCTGGAGTTGTCCCATACTTGCGGGCGTTATCCGGTCTCCGAAGATGCCCTCATAGCTCACGCCATCCGGCATCTCGACCGGGACGTTGATCGTGGTCGGCTCGCCGCCGACGGTGACGGTCATTTCCTCGACGGCGACGAAGCTGGTGAACTGCGTCATCAGGCGGAATTCGATGCCGAGATTTGTAATCTCAGATTTCAAATCTTCCGGAAACTCGCCGCGCTGCATCGCGGCCAGATCATGGTTCATCAAGTGATCGACCTTCGCCCGCGCCCACAGTGACGCCAGGGCGTCGTGATCCGGAGGCTCGCCGGGCAGGCTTACCTCGATGGTCTCCTCGTACGCCCCCGCACCGGTATTGCCGCGGAGCGTAATCGTTCCCGCCGCCGGACCGGTCAGGCGCCCGTGAACCATGATAGGCTTGACACTAAACAGATCGGGAATCTGCTTCGGGTACACGTCGGCGATCGGCAGCGTACCCCAGTCGATCTCGATATGCGTCAGGACCGGCGCCAACACGCGTTCATTGAAGCGATCGACCGCCGCGTCGGCTTGGCTTTCCAGCGTGACGTACTCGACCTCCCCCCTACCGGCGTGAGCCATCCCGTCGAGCAGGTAGCGGTTGACCGAATTGCCGACGCCGAAGCTGAACACGCGCGTCGTGTCGGCGTTTTTCTTGATCTCGTCGATGATTGCCATATCGTTGCCGACGTATCCGTCGGTCATGAAACAGACGATGCGGAGGGCGTCTCCCTCGCCGGCACCGCGCGTCTGCACCAGAGCGGCGTTGATCGCTTTCATCATCTCCGTCCCCCCGCCACCCTGTTGCGACATCAGCAATGCCTGGGCCGCGGCACGATTCTCAGCCGTGTTCGGCCGCGGTTCGTCCCACAGGATACAGGTACGCCCGGCGAAGGTAATCAGGTTGAACGTATCGCCCGGGCGCATACTGTCGATCATCTTCGACATAACATCTTTGGCCTTCTCGATCGGAAAGCCGCGCATCGATCCGGAAACGTCGAGCACGAAGATCAACTCACGCGAGACCAGTTCCTCCGGCACGACCCGCCGCGGCGGTTGCAGGATCAGCGTGAAGAAGTCGCCGCGCTCGTCGTGATGCGCGAGGAACGCGTCGCCGATCTCGTCCGACGCCAGGCTGTAACGCAGGATGAAGTCCTTGTTGGGGATGGTGGCCTGGTCCTGCAGTGTGACCATGGCCCGGGTCGTCCCGTCCGCGACAACCTCCACCTCATGAAGCGTGCTCTCAAGACCATGCAGCTCCATGCCGGCGTCGATCCGGACGGTCAGACTGATGTCATGACCGGCGCGGGTGCCCTTCGGCGTCACCGGCGGCGTTATCCTGTGGGCGTCGGGGACTTGCGGCGTCGGCGTACCGGTGGTCATCGGTGCTGGTGCGGTTCCACCGCCGGGGATGTAACGTGGACCGACCACCATCGGGAAAACCCATTCGAAAACGCCGTCTTCGTATTTCAGCGTCTCGACGTAGCTGATCTCGATTTCGACCTGCACCCCCGGCTCGATGTTCGCGACCGATTGCGTGAAGATGTTCGGTCGCTCCTGATCGAGCAGGCTGGCAACGTGTCCGGCCGCCTTGGCCTGCTCATAAATCTCGCGAGCCTCGGACCGTTCCTTGATCTGCCCGATGATCCGTCGATCGCCGACGATCATCACCATGTCATCGACGGCGGCGTCTTGCGGCAGTGGAAAGACGTAGACGGCTTCGATTTTCTTATCGAGCGGATTGTGGAAGATTTGCTTAACAGTCGTGCGGGCGACAAAGCCGACGATGTCCGCCTCGACGTCGGTGTGCTTGAGGGGGCAGACCATGACCTGCTCCCCCTCCTCGCCGATGATCTGCAACTCGCCCGGCGGGATACGCGACTCCCCCACCGCCGTTGCCGGTGACAATAAACCGATAATTCCGCCGACCAAACCCAACAAGCCCACAGCGCCTATGCCATTACGAATTCGGGTGATTTTCATGAGCATTTCCTCGCAGAATACGTGGTTCGGTTGTCTATTCTCCCGTTTTGACGCGCCCCGCAAGAGAAAGTTCCCGCAAATTTCGGGACAATACAATCAACCAACGGCCGGCACATGTAGCACAGCGCGGCCGTTGGCCGCAACCAAAGAGGCATGGGGATTGACGATTGAAGATTGACGATTGGGGATTATTGCTGGGCTGCGCCGTTGAGATCACCTACTTTGAACTCTGGACGGGGGGTGGCACGGTCAAGCGAAGCTTGGCCGTGGTTGGCGCTCAACACGCTCGGCATGGCTGCGCCAGACCGTGCCACCCCCCGCGGCGTGAAAAAATCTTCGCGGGAAGCGAAGAAAACCATCGTTAGTAGTACAGCCGCCCCCGGCTATGATGGTTCGGCCGGCGAGGCGTTGGTCGCTACTTTCGTTGGACACGGAGACCCGACGCTACAGGCATATGTCGTCTTCGACTACACTGGTCGCATGGAAATCATCTCGCAAGGCATCGATATCGTCGTCTGCGCGCGGGTCGAGCGCATCTGGCATGACCACGGCAAGTCGTTCCTTGACCGCATCTACACTCCAGCCGAGCAGGATTATTGCGTCAATTGCAAGATACCGGTCGTGCGTCTGTCGGGCCGCTTCGCCGCCAAGGAGGCGGTGCTCAAAGCCCTCGGCACCGGCTGGCGTGGCGGAATCGAGTTCCGCGACATTGAAACGCTGCCCGACCCGCTCGGCAAGCCACTGGTAATGCTGCACCGCAAGACCGCCGATCTGGCTCGCACGCTCGGGATTGATCACATGCTGGTATCGATCTCACACGCCGGCGAGTATGCCGTCGCCTCGGCCATCGCGATCGGCAACGCGAAGTGACGCGATTGCATCATGTTATGATTGCTGACAGGAAGCACACGCGAGGGATCCAACAACCTCGGCAGCGCCCACAGACCGTAGCGGCCGACCCCCGTGTCGGCCGTGGAACGTCGGCTTCATCCGACGTCCGGCACGGGGGCTGGACGCTACATGACTTTTGCGGCGGCTAAGGACGTCGAGGAGCGTGACAATCGGAGCACTATGCGCCAACAAAATTGTCGCACGCGCCACAACTTTCAAAAAACCGATAAAAATGTGACGATAGAACATTTGCGTGATAGACTTACCCTAGTGGCTGTCACTGTGTGATCGTCGCCAGTTGGGCGCAATATCAGTGTCTATGACACGCACTGTCGGTGGCGCGGCAGGGGCTGGTAGTATGAGATGATCGTGCAACGTCCCCTGGGGGGGAGGGTGGAGTGTGTTGTCATGTCAACCACGCCGCTGGGTGTAGGTCTATCGCAAGCAAAGCGGCAAGAGGATTTCAAAAGTCGCTTCTGGGTTTTGATGGTGCTTGCCTTGACGGCGGCGTTTCCCGCTTGGGGACAACACCGGCAAGACCCGGTCAAGATCGGCGTGTTGGCCAAGCGGGGCACCGAGAAGTGCCTGGAACAGTGGAATCCGACGGCCGAATACCTAACGAGAGAGATACCCAGCTTCTCCTTCACGATTGTCCCGCTCGACTTTGACGAAATCTATCCGGCCGTCGAGCGCGGCGAGGTGGATTTCATTCTTGCCAATTCTTCCTTCTATGTGGGGCTTGAGCGGCTTCATGGCGCCGGTCGCATCGTCACGCTGAAAAACCTATGCTCGGGTAGAGCATGCACGGTTTTCGCCGGGGTGATTTTCTGCAAAGTCGACCGCAAGGATATCGAACGCCTAAACGATCTCAAGGGTAAGACCTTCATGGCCGTCAATGACAATTGCCTCGGCGGATGGCGGATGGCCTGGCGGGAGATGAAAGAGCACGGCATCGACCCATGGCGAGACTTCGCCGACTTGCGCTTCGGGGGTACGTACGATGCGGTCGTCTATGCGGTACGCGACGGCATAGTCGACGCCGGCAACGTCCGAACCGACATGCTGGAACGTATGGAACAGGAAGGCGCGATCCGCCTGGATGAATTCCGGGTGATTCACGACCAGAGCGGCGAAAAAGCCCATCTGCCTTTCGTACACTCCACGCGTGCCTATCCCGAATGGCCGCTGGCCAAAGTCCAACACACCTCCGACGAACTGGCGGAAAATGTCGCCGCCGCCTTGATGAAGATGTCGTCGGACAGCCCGGCGGCCAAGGCCGCGAATTGTGCCGGCTGGACGGTTCCTCTCAACTATCAGCCGGTGCACGAATGTCTCATGGAGCTTCGCGCAACACCCTATGAAGATTATGGAAAAGTAACATTCGCCGATATTCTCAAGCGCTACTGGCTTTGGCTCATTGTGATTGCCGTCTTTCTGGCGGCGATGGCCGTCACGATCGTCCGGGTGCTGCGCCTCAATCGCGACCAGCATCGCCTCGGTGCGGAGTTGGAGAGCGAATTGTCCGAGCACAGGCGTACCGAGAATGATCTGCGCGAAACGCGCGATTTCCTCGAAAACCTGATCAAGTACGCAAATGCCCCGATCATCGTCTGGAACCCGGTTTCACGCATCACCCGGTTCAACCACGCTTTCGAGCGCCTGACGGGGTACAACGCCGACGAGGTCATCGGACGGGAAGTGTGCCTGCTCTTCCCGGAGCAAAGCAAGGAAGAATCACTGTGTAAAATCGCCCGCACGGCCGGCGGCGAATACTGGGAGACGGTCGAGATACCAATTCGGTGCAAGAACGGCGAGATGCGATCCACGCTCTGGAATTCGGCGAATATCTATTCTGAAGACGGCACGACACTCCTGGCCACGATTGCCCAGGGCCTGGACATCACCAAGCAGAAGCGCGCCGAGGAAACGAAGACCATACTCGAAGCCCAGCTTCGCCAGGCCCAGAAAATGGAAGCAGTCGGTCAACTCGCCGGCGGAGTCGCCCACGATTTCAACAACATCCTGACCGCCATCCTCGGCAACGTCGAGCTGATGCAGACAGAACTACAGGCGGAGCTTCCGGCCGACGATTCACTGGTAACCGGACTGGCGCAGATCGACCGCGCCGGAAAACGTGCCGCCTCACTGACACGTCAACTCCTGGCGTTCAGCCGTCAGCAGGTATTCAAACCGCAACTGCTCGAGTTGAACCAGCTCATCCGTGATATCGAGGGCATGCTCCGCAACCTTCTCGATGCGCGGATCGAATTCGAGTTTTCGCTCGAACCGGGCTTGGCACATGTCCTCGCGGACGCGGTTCAAATCGAGCAAATCCTCATGAACCTCGTCCTTAACGCCCGCGACGCCATGCCGACCGGCGGCAAGTTGACGGTCGAAACCGCGAACGTCTTCCTCGATGAATCCTACGTCAACTCGCACGCCGGCGCAAACCACGGCCCTCATATCATGATCGCCGTCAGCGACACCGGCGACGGCATGGACAAACCGACGCGCGAACGCATCTTCGAGCCCTTCTTCACGACCAAACCACTCGGGCGCGGTACCGGACTAGGGCTTTCGACGATCTACGGCATCGTCCAGCAGACCAAGGGCTCTATTACGGTCGACAGCGAAGTCGATCGCGGCACAACCTTTAAGATCTATCTGCCCGCCGTGGACTCGCCGGCCGTTGTACCAGCCGAGCAGCCTGACGAATCACGACTGGATGGGCAGGAAACCGTTATGGTTTGCGAGGATGAGGAAAGCGTCCGAACGCTGGCCTGCCGAATTCTCGAACGAGGGGGTTACACACCGCTCGCGGCGGAAAGCGGCTCTCAGGCACTCGATATCGCTATGAGCCACGCGGGGCCGATCCACATACTGGTTACGGACGTGGTCATGCCCGGCATGAACGGCCCGAGACTTGCCGAAAAGCTTTGCGCGACACGCCCCGATACGAAAGTCCTCTTTATCTCCGGCTATACCGGTAATGCTCCCGTTACAATGGACGTGCTTCCCGAAGACGTCGAGTTCCTAGAAAAGCCCTTCAGCCTGCGCAGCTTGTTGGGAAAGGTCCGCAGAGTGCTGGATAGTGTGGAACACTGATCGCGCTTTGGCCTGCGAACCCGTCACAACCGGGGACGGCTGTGCCACACAAATGTAGCGGCCGGCGCCTCGCCGGCCGGGGATGGTTGGAAACACTCACGCGAACCGAAAGGCCTGCGAGGCGCGGACCACTGAAACACTTTCGTTCTCTGCCTCTTGGCGCTCTTGGAGTCTTGGCGGAAATCATGTAGCGTCCGGCCCCCGTGCCGGACGTCGGGATGCAACCGGTGTTCCACGGCCGACACGGAGGTCGTCCGCTACCAGTTCGCCGGGGTTTCCAGCATTGTCGTACTACCCCCCCCCCTCCGTCATGTTTCGCTCGACCACCGCTAGCTTTTCACGCAGTTCCGCCAAGCGTGCTCGTTCGCGCTCGACCACCTCCGGCGGCGCTTTGGAGATGAAACCTTCGTTCGTCAACTTACCTTGCAGATGCCGAATGTGTCCGCCGATCTCGCCAAGCTCTTTGCGCAACCGTTTGCGCTCGATTTCTAGATCAGCCAACCCACTCAGCGGCACGTAGACCTCGATCCCGCTCAGGACCTTGCTGACCGATTCCGGCGGCCGAGTCAGATCCGGTCCGATTTCGAGCGTCTCGCACTGCCCCAGCCGATGAATCATTGCCTCGCGTTTTCGCAGCGATTCCGTCAGGTCCGCCTCGGCCTTGACGACCGCGCGCGGCAGGGTCTTGATGGCGCTCTGCCTGGCGGCGGAACGGATTCCGTTGACGTGGTTACGAATCTCACGTAGCGCGCGGATCACGTCCCGCAACGCCCACATGTCGCGCTCGACGTCGGCCTCACGCTTCCACGCCGACGCATCCGGCCAGGACGCGACGATCAGGGCCGGGTTGATCTCGGTGTCCGACGCAGAGCCGCGCTCGGTTGGCCGCGCGGGCTGAAGCCCGCGGCTCGTCACTGTGTACAACTGGCCGATGCCACGCCGTGGTGCCGCCGCGTTGAGCCGGTGCCACAATTCTTCCGTAATGAACGGCATGATCGGGTGCAGCAGCCGCAGCGACTGGTCGAGCACCCACGCGAGCACCTGACGGGCGGCCCGCGATGACTCGTTATCGTACCGCACCATCTCGCCGGCATCATTGCGGCTGAACAGCCGCGGCTTGACCAGTTCCACGTACCAATCGCAGTATTCGCTCCAGAAGAACGCGTAGAGCGTGTTGGCCGCCTCGTTGATCTGGTAGCGTTCGAAACGCCGGTCTACCTCCTCGATGCACGCGCTCAACCGCGAGAGGATCCAGTGGTCCTCGATCGCGAGCTGCTCGGTCTTCAGCGGCTTAGGCTGGTGCCCTTCCAGATTCGACATTACAAAACCGGTCGCGGCCTGCCAGAGCTTGTTGCAGAAGTTGCGGCCCAGCTCGAAACGGTCGCTCGAGTTCACCTGCCGACCGTCGGGCAACTTGATCGGCTTGACCGGGAGGCGCATATCCTGCGTTTCGGTCGCCATCTGCGCCAGCGTGAAACGCATCGCGTCGGTCCCGTACAACTCGATGATGTCGAGCGGATCGACGCCGTTACCGGCCGACTTGCTCATCCGCCGACCTTGTCCGTCCTGGATGTTGGGGTGGATGTGGACGTGATCGAACGGGACAACGTCGTTGAAATAGAGCGATGTCATCACCATCCGCGCGACCCACAAAGTAATAATCTCACGCGCGGTCACGAGTGTACTGGTCGGGTAGAAGTAGTCGAGGTCGGTGAGTCCGGCGTCGGCGCGTTCAGAGCCCCGAGCGTCAGCGAGCGGTTTCTCGCCGCTGACCGCTCCCTTACGGTCGCGGCTCTGATCGTCTGACCCTCCGCGGCCGTAGTTGTCCGGCCAGCCAAGCGTACTAAACGGCCAGAGCGCCGAACTGAACCACGTGTCGAGCACGTCGGGGTCCTGCTCGAAGCCTGCCTGTTCCACATCCATAATGAACGAGCGAACGGCTTGCGCGATTGGCCTAACCGTGATCTGTTTGGCAAGTTCCTGCCCTAGTCGTTGGACCTGCCACTGTATGTCCTCTTGGCTGGGCGCAACAGTAGGTCGTACGCAAATGAGGACGCGCACCGGCCCTTCCAAGCTTCCCACCTCGTTCCTCAATGCGGTCCACTGCGGACAAGTCCCCTGATCAGCGCCGAGATTGTGCCAAACCCGGGTACCTCCGATCTCCTGAACGCTCACCACAGCGAAGTTCGTCGCTTGGGTCAGAAGCATTGGCAGCTGACCACGCGATACTGGGTCGAAGAGGTCCTCGATGTACACATCCCGCGACCACACCGGTATCCGATGCCCCCACCAGAGTTGGCGGCTGATGCACCAGTCGCGTTTTTCGCCGAGCCAGTCGAGGTAGGTTTTCGCGTAGCGCTCGGGGAAGAACTTCACTCGCCCGTCGCGGACTGCCTCCATCGCCGTCTCCGCCAACGCCGACATCTTCATGAACCACTGCTTTGAGAGCATCGGCTCGATCGGCGTCTTGCTGCGGTCGCTGTGACCCACCTCGTGCTGGTACGGCTCGACCTTTTCCATCAGGCCGAGGGCTTCGAGATCGGCCACGACCCGCTCACGGGCCTCGTAGCGGTCCAGGCCGGCGTACTTCCCGCCGTTCTCGTTGATCCGCCCGTCGGTCGTCAGGATGTTGATCTGCTTCAGGTTGTTCCGCTGGCCGCAGGCGTAGTCGTTCGGGTCGTGTGCCGGCGTGACCTTGACGCAGCCCGTCCCGAACTCGCGCTTGACCAGCATCCCGTCGGCGATGATCGGAATCGGCCGATCCATCAGCGGCAGAATGCAGTTCTTCCCGATCAGGTGCTTGTAACGCTCGTCGTCGGGATGAACCGCTATGGCGGTATCGCCCAGCATCGTCTCCGGCCGCGTGGTTGAGATCGAGAGATAATCCTTCCCCTCGCCCCCTTGACCCCTCGGCCCCTCGGCCCCTTCAATCGGATAGCGGTATTGCCACAAATGACCCTGGATCGTCTCGTAAATGATCTCGTCATCCGCGACGGCGGTTTGCAGGTGTGCGTCCCAGTTCACCAACCGCAGGCCGCGATAGATCAACCTGTCCTTGAAGAACCGGAAGAACGCCTCGTACACCGCCTTGGCACAAACCTCGTCGAGCGTGAACCGCGTCCGCTCCCAGTCGCACGAACAGCCGATCCGCCGAAGCTGTTCGAGAATCCGCCCGCCGAATTTCTCCTTCCACTCCCAGATTCGCTTGACCAGGCCATCGCGGCCGAGCTCGTGCCGAGTGAGGTTCTCGTCCTCCTTGAGCCGCTTTTCGACCACGGCCTGCGTCGCGATCCCGGCGTGATCGGTTCCGGGCATCCACATCGCGTTGTAGCCGCACATCCGTTTATGCCGGATCAGAACGTCCTGGATCGTGTTGTTCAGCGCGTGTCCGACGTGGAGCGACCCGGTCACGTTCGGCAGCGGGATGTCGATCACGTACGGCTTGCGATCGGGATCGGGCTCGGCGTGAAAATACCCGCCGTCCTCCCAGAATTTGTAAATCTCCGGCTCGATCGAACTAGGATCGTAGCTCCCGCCGTTACTCATGCCGACTCCAGCCTTGCCTCGTGGTACGCAACCTTCTTCAGCAAGAAGACCACGTACTATTCAGCATGTCAAGTGTCAAGGAAGCCTAGTGCGTCGCCACACGTAAATGTGCGGGTAGCGTCGGGTCTCCGTGCCCGACGCAGGCTGTCGTGAGGCGTCCGCGCGTCGACGTCGGCCGCGGGGGGCCGACGCTACAACCCGCATCTTTAGCAGTGGCGACGCACTAGGTATCACCCGCTGTGCCTGATGACGGACACGACGGCCCGCGCGTCGGAGCACCTCCCCAACGGTGACCTCCCCGGACAGGAGATCAGAGAGGAGTGGTTCGAAGGGCCCCAGTTCGTCTTCGTCGTATCGGTACAGTTCGCGGGTACGTCGAATCTGAGCGATCAACCGCGTTGACCGCGGGACCCACGAACTGGAGGAAGCCTGGATCGTGCACGCGTTGGTGCGTGAGGATGGCCTCGCCAAGATGGAGGCGGCTGAGTTGCTGGGCCGGCATAAAAGCTGGGTTTGCCGCCGTCTGGCCTTGCTGGAGAAGCTGGGCGAGCAAGCCCGGGAGGACTTGCGCCTGGGACTCGTGTCGCCCGCCGGCGCGAGCCGAACGCACGAGGTGCGTGACGGCTCTGACGTGGCGAGTAAATCGACAGGCCCTGAAAGGGTGAGGCACCCACGCGTGTCGATGTAGACTTCGCTTGTTCACGTCGACGTAGCGCGTCCACCCGTTTTGCGTGACCTTGCGGCGCACCGCCCGGCCGTTGCGGCTGTTGTTGGACTGGGTCGTGTAAGGCCGGAAGCGGCGGACGCGGATCAAGAATCATGTTGAAGGATTTCGGTGGCGCGCCGGCACAGCTCACGGCCGTAGTCGGTCCAGATGCCGCGGCCCCAATAGCGGTAGCAACTCGTCTGGCTGATCAGCAGGTGATAGAGCGCGTTTCGATAGCGTGAGTCAGACGTGCGCACTCCCGCGGCAAGCACTTTGTCCGCAAACAGTGCACTGAGCGACTCCATCGGTCCGAGCACCTCGGCGTAGCCTCGAACCCAGGACACATCGTTGGTCCAGCTACCGCCCTCCATTTGGAACCGATCGTCATCGGACTTCAGTTGCCGGATCAGTTCGCTGAGCGCCTCCGGACCCGCCCCGTCATTGAACTGGTCCCAGATCCGGTGCTGCATGGTCGGCTGCACGGCAGGGAAGCGCTCCTCGGTCATGCCTATCGATTCCAGGTATTCGAGGTACTCCGACACATTCACGATTGGTGTGTCGCTGCCGGAGCACTCGGCGATCACCTGGTGGTACTTCGGTGGGAACTCGTTCATCATGACGCCGCCGTTTTCGCCGTCGGCGATCTGCGTCACCAGCGGCGGAACCGATGTGCCGCCCAGCTCGGTGCGTGACAGCCCCTTGGCCTCATAGTAGGGCTGCATCTGGGCGACGAGCTTGGTGTCGCTGCCCTGGGTCTTGACGATTGCGATGATACTGAGCGTCTCTCCGCGCGAGCTCTTCGCCACCAGGCGGTGCGGCAGGTGCGGCCGACGAATCGGACCGCCGTCGTCGACTTGCTCCACCGTATGCTCCTGCACCAGCACCCAGCGGTAGCCGCATTCCTTCAGCGTCTTGACGAACTCGTGACAGACGTCCGGATGGTTGGGAAGCGCCATCTCCGCCGGCGAGAATCCTCTGACTCGACTCAGCGCTTCGGTTCCGAACATGGCCGCGAAATGGTGTTGCCAAGCCCGGACATGCAGGCGGTAGTCCTGCACGGGCGTTGAAGGCGCGACCGGGTGGCCCCACGCGGACCCGAGCCATTCGACGCAGGGGCGATAGGCCGGATCACACGTGATTGTCTTTAGGGCGTCAAACACGTCGTGCAGCCCCATCTGACGCAGCCCGTGCAGCAGACAGCCCGAGTAATCGAGCATCACGCGCGGTCGCTTCCCGTCGCGCACCTGTTGCGGGATAAACTCGCCCATCCGCTTGTAGCACGAGTGGAAAACGGGCGCGTTGTGGTTGTCTCCCACGTCCGGGTTGTCGAACATGTACTTCAGGTTGCTGATGATCCCGGCCGTCTTCAGATTCGCGCCGGCGGCGGGGATCAGAGGCTGGTGCATGTGTAGCGCAATGGCGAACGCGCTCTTGATTGTGTCGAAGTCGATACTACTCTCCGGCAGGAAGGCCGGTGTGGCGGACTTGGCCGTCGCCCCCTCGATCAGGCGCTCCAAACCGCAGATGTTCGGCAGATAGTCAATCGTTTCCGGAAGGGTGGTCATCCGTTCCCTGTTCGGACCTATAGCGCCACGAGCTCAACGCTCGATCTTGGCGGCGGCCTCCTTCGGCGCCGCCCGGTAGTTCAGGAAAGGTAAGCGTCCATCGTCTGTGCGGCAATTGCATTCCAGGAGAAACTGGCCTCCACCGCCTCTCGACCGTTCCGCCCCATCCACCGGGCTCGCTCGAAATCCATAAGCATTGTCCCGAGTCCCCAGGCAATCGAGTCCGGCGAGGGGCTGACTTTGAGGCCATTCACCTCGTGCCAGACATACTCGTTTGGACCCCCGTTCTGGGTCACGACGACCGGCTTGCGGGCGCTCCAGGCCTCCAGCACGACAATGCCGAACGGTTCATTGCGGCTCGGGACACAGACAATGTCGGGCATCTGGTACAACGCGATCAGCTCATCGCCGTTTCGGTAGCCGAGGAATCGTACCGCATGATCGATCCCCAGGTCCCGCACGCGAGCCTCCAGCGAGCCGCGCAAGTGCCCGTCGCCCACGAACACAAACTTGGCATTGGAATAGTAACTCATGATTGAAGGGATGGCTTCGACCAGCAAGTCCGGTCCCTTCTGACAGGCAAGGCGGCCGCAGAAGAGAACCGTGGGATCGAGAGGGCCGATGCCAAGCCGCTGCTTCACCAGCCCTGGATCACTGTCGTGATCGAACCTGTGCAGGCTGACACCGTTGAAGATCACCTGGGTCTTCCAGTCGGGGACCTCGTACATCCACATGATCTCATTCTTGGTGGCTTGCGACACGGCAATCACGCGGTCCGCCCAGTCGATCCCGGCCCGCTCCTGACAGCGGACGCGTTCTGACGGCCCGCTGGGAAAAGTGTTGCCGCACCGGCCGTATTCGGTCGAGTGAATGGTCAGCACGGTCTTGCGGCCTCGTCCCTGCTTGATCCAGATCATGGCGTTGGCCGCCAGCCAATCGTGTGCGTGAACCAGATCGAACTGACCGATGAAGTCTTCGACGGCGAACACTTCATGCACCAGCGAGCGGCACATGTCATTGATCTCGTCCACGAAGTCACAGCTTGGCTGAAACCAGCATCGGTGGTAATGCACGCCGTCGATCCAGTCATAATGCCGCTGGCCGCCCGCGGCACGCGTGAAGACGTGGACCTCGTGGCCGTTTCGCTCCAGAGCCGCTGCTAGCTCGCTGACATGCGCCGCGACTCCGCCTACGGCGACCGAGTGAAGCGATTCCCAGGACAAGATTGCGATCCGCATGGCACACCTTCCCGTCGAACCATTTTGGCAGGCGGCGCTAGCGACCTGCGTTACGATTCATCTTCGGATGCTCTATGACCGCGCTTGCTCGCCCCTATCCGCTGAGCATAGCGAAACGTGGCAATGGTGGCTCCCTGATGGTCTCCTAGGACGTTGGTTAAACCTCGACTGAATCCGCTCGGTCTTTGTGCACAGCCTTGCCGTATGCTGTCAGTTCGCCAGATGGGGGCGCAGAAACTGCGCGTGGTGACTCACGTTGACGAGTTCACAGAACTTGCCGTGGGCTGACCGCGCCACGGGCAACCTTTTTTATCGGTCGGGGGCGCAGCCGACTTAAGAAAGTCCGCAAAAAAACGGGAGTCCTGCCGCCTAGGGCGTTCCGTGGCAAGGAACCGCTGGGAGTCGAGCACGGTCGCGGGTCGGACTGTTGGGGCTGGAGCCCGGTCGAGACGCCGGACCCAACCACCGGATCACCCACTCCTTGACGCGTGGCCGGCATCTGCGTCCGCTGCTTGAGGACCTGCCGGTGCCGCCGCGACAGACCGCCGAGTACCAACAGCTCTTCTTTGAGGAGTCTTGCGAAGATGGCGACCCGTCAAAAAGCTAAGCACACTCCCAAGCCAAAGCCGACTGCTCCCAAGGCGCTTCGTGATCGTCTTCTGGATCACTTCGGCGTGCCGCGGATTCCGGAAGGTTCTCCGACTCGCTCGCGACCGGAATGTCGACGCCGTCATCAACGGCGGTGATATGTTGCCCAAGTCCGGCGACCTGCACGCGGCCATCACTGCGTTTCGCCATGAGCCGAACACACGCGATGCGGCCTGATACAACGACGATTGCACGGGGTCCGCACCGCCCAGATCGAGCGACAAACCCGAGGCTTCGCGACGCAGGATTTCACGGATGATCCGCTCGCGCGACCATTTGGCCATGGTACTATCCTTTCGCCTCCGCGATGATAGTTTCGAAGCGTGCGACGATTTCGGGGTGATGCTGATCCAGGTGTTCGCGGATTCTTTGATTGGTCAGCAAGGCACGCGCATAGATGGCCAGCCGGAGCAAGTCGATCGTGTACTGCTTATACAGCCGGGAGTAGAAGTCGTGCTTCTGCTCGGCCTCGCCCAGCTTCTTGAGCAGGTCATTCTTACGCTGGGCCGTTTTGTTCCACGGGTTGCGCTTTCGCCCCTTCCGTGTCGCACGCAAGGGCGGTGGCGTCTTCAGTATCAGGCTCTGGGCGAAGACTACGCTGTAGTCCTTGTAGCCCTTCATCGCCGTGAGAATCTCCCTCTGCCGGGCCGGCTTGACGTGCGTCAGCTCCAAGGCGCATGTACGCGTAATCGCTCCTTGGTCGAAAGCCGCTGCAACTTCGGAGGACCGCGCGCGGGCACGCTATGCACGGATGCCGTGCGTGGGGTGGGCGTCACGCCCGCGAATCAGAGACGGAGGGTTCTCCGGGTTCAGGGTTCGGGGTTTGGCGATCAGCTATCAGCCCTCAGCTTTCAGCCAATGGTAGCGTGCGGACCGGACGCACCAATTCGAGGCCCACATCTGAATGGTATGGCAAGGGACGCACCCTACCTGGCTTCATCTAGCTACAGTTGCCGTTGTCGGATCGGCGGGTAATCGCACAACGCCGTCTTCCATTTCGTACGTTTTATCAAACACGTCGAGGGCCCGGTGATCGTGCGTTACGACGAGCACGCCGGCGCCGTTGTCATGGGCGACCTTGCGGAAGAGCCCCATCACCTGCCGGCCGCGACGGCTGTCCAGGGCGGCGGTGGGTTCGTCAGCGAGGACCACCGTGGGCTCGTTGGCCAGAGCCCGGGCAACTGCGACACGTTGCTGCTGCCCGCCGGACAGACTCGTGGGATAGAAGTCCGCTCGATCAGCAACCTCGAGGTACTCCAACTGGTCCATCGCGCGGCGCCGGGCCGCCCGGCGCGGCCAGCCATCGAGTTCCATCGCCACTTGCACGTTCTCGCAGGCGGTGAGAAACGGGATGAGATTAGATTGCTGAAAGACGAACCCGAGGCGCTGACGGCGGAATGTCCGCAGGTTGGTCAATGCGTCCGGTCCATCGAGTACGGGCTGGCCGGCGATCGAAAGCCGTCCAGCAGTGGGCGGATTGACCAGGCCGATGACCGTGAGCAGTGTAGTCTTGCCCGCGCCGCTCGGGCCGAGCAACGCGGCTACCTCGCCGCGGTGGATCGTGAGCGTCGCCTCGCGCAACGCAACAACCTCGGTGTTGCCGGAGCCGTATATCTTGGTCAGATCGTGTGCCTGAACAGCAGGGGCATCCTTGGGTGCAGAACTCATCGGGAGAGCACCTCCCCCGGTGAAACGCGCAGCGCGCGCCAGATGCCGAGTCCGCTGGCGAGGATTGAAATCGCCAGCACGATACCGGCCAGCTTCAGGAGATCCATTGGGACGAGCAGAATCCGGCGTGGGAAGTTGGGAAAGGCAAACTGTCCCAGAACATAGGCCACGCCGAATCCGAGCATCCCCAGCACGATCGCCTGCTGCATGATCAGCCCGAGGATCACGCGGTTGGGCGCACCGATCAACTTGAGCATGGCAATATCATGCAGTTTTTCGAGCGTGAGCGTGTACAGGATCAGAGCCATGACGATCGCCGAAACAGCCGTCAGAAGCGTGCGGAACAGACCGAGCTGTCGCCCGGAGCGCTCGATGGGTCCGCTGAGGATCAGATCCTGCTGCCGCGCGTGCGTCATCGCCGTAACGTCGCCCCAGGCTGAAATGGTCGCGCACACAGCGTCGGCCGCCGCGCCCGGCGCCACGCGGGCGCTCACCGCGCTTACGTTCGGCGTCCCGAGAGCGGGGAAGTTCACGGCCGGACCGGCCGAGCGTTCGAGCAACTGGGGTTGTGCGCGGCCCAAATCCTGCCGCTCGGCGCGTGACCGGCGCGCTGCGCGTTCAAGCCGAACGGCCTCCGCCGGCTGATCGAATTGGATGGCCTGCGCATCGTTCACGGTGACGAACACGGCGCCATCACCGCCCCAGGTCGTCATGCCGCGCGTGACGCCGACGACGGTGTACGTGTCCTTGCCTAGCGGCAGACTCGCACCCAGGCTCAGACCGAGCTTGCGGTCGACGATCATCTCGTAGTGATTCTGCGCCAGCGGGCGGCCGGCGACGAGCGGCAGCCGCTCGCCCTTGTCGGTGGGCCAGCTCAAGCCAACAACCGCCATCCGCAGACGCCGACCCTGGTGGTCACGTTGAATAGTGTGCGTGACGAATTCGCATGCCGACGCGACCCCCGGTACGGCGGCCACACGCTCCACAAGACTGCGTGGCACACGCGAGAGTTCGGCGAAAGGACCGCGCGTATGGCGTTGCACGACCCAGACGTCAACACCGATGCGATCGATGAGCAGTGTGCCTTCATTGAGTAGCCCACGGTAGATGCCGCCCATGCCCATGACGACCATGAGCAATACACCGAGTCCAAACGCCGTGAGGGCAAAGCGTCCAGCGTGGTGTCGTACATCACGAATCGCGAGATTCATCGGACCGTGACCCTCCGGCCCTCCTTGGGGGGCGTCGCTTTCGGGCCGCGAGCAAAGACGACGGTATCGCCGGTTTTGAGCCCCTTGAGCACTTCGACCGCTTCGCGACCGCGCAGGCCAAGCTGGAGGTCACGCCACTGGGCTTTGCCGTCAGCAACCACGAATACCCCGGCCTTCCCCTCACGCCGGGTGACCAGGTGGGCCGGCAGCAGCGTCACGTCGGGTTTGCGCGCGACCTCGATGTATACCTCGGCGCGCTGACCGACGGCCCAGTTCGCGGGCAACTCACGAACCCCGACATCCACGAGGAACTCGCGCGTCTCGCGGTCGGCCTCACGTCCCAGGCGTGCGACCTCTCCCGCGCGGGAACGATTCGGCTGCGACCGAAACACCACCCGTGCTGGCTGGCCAGACTTCAGCCGGTCCATCTCGGTCTCGTCCACCCAAGCACTGATCCACAACTCATCGGTCGAGATGAGGGCCAGGACCGAACTGCCCGGAACAACGACACTGCCCGGGTCACGATCACGCCGTATTATCAAACCATCAAACGGGGCAGTGATGACGGTATCCGCCAGCCGGGCCTGGTGATATTCCAGCGTCTTTTCGGCAGCGATGGCCAGCTTGTCAACCTCGGCCAGCGCCGCTTCCGAGCGGTTCAGATCCGCCTCGGCGACCCGCAGGGTTTCGGTGGTCTTGTCCAGTTCCAGACTCGACGCGCTGTTCCGCGCCACCAGATCCTCGACGCGCCGGTAGTCGATCCGCGCGTGGTCCAGTACGGCCACTGCGCGCTGGCCGTCGGCGGCCTGACGCTCGACACCGGCCCGGGCGGCAGCAAGGTTGCTCTCGGAAACCTCAACCTGCCGCCGTAGATCCTCGTCATCGAGACGAAAGAGCACCTGGCCCGCCGGGACATGATCGCCCTGGTCGACCAGCACCTCCGTAATCCGCCCCGAGATCTCCGGGCTGATGACCGCCTGACGGCGGGCTTCCAGCGTGCCGGTGCCCATGACTTCGACGAGGATTTCACCGCGGGAAACCACGTACTTCCTGGCGGGGATCGGCGAGAACAAAAGCCAGTATCCGATCGCGGCACCAACGCCCAGGAAAACGAGCAATTGCATCCACCGCCAGAGGCGACGCCGCCAGGATGACTTGCGATAGGCCACCGAAGAATCCTCCTTCCAGGTTACGCAGAGGGGCTGCGTTCCTGCTGAGCCGCTGGAGCTTGGCCTGCTATGAATCAAGTTTGTAGGGTACGTCTCCGACGCAACACCTGGCCTACGCCCCGATCGTCGCGCTGGCCGTTTCGCTCCACGGTCCCTTTTCGCCGGTCGTGGCGACCCATCTTAGCATGTAATGGGCGGTCTTGCCGCCGTCTTCGCCGGGGTAGTCGGCCACGTACGGCGTGCGCGTATCGACCGACAGGAAGCTCAGCTCGCTCGGGCCGGTCGGTGGCGGGTCGCAGCTTCGCGGGCGAGACGCCCACGCTACCCAGCCCCAGATCTCGGCCCCCATCACGCCCCAGGGCGCTACTACTATACCGCCATGGCAGCCAACGCCCCAAGTCCTGTAAAGTTGGCGTTTGACGGCCGTTACGGCCATCCGGGCGACATTCCGGGCTGTCCGGCAACCATTGCCGGGCTTCCGGGGAAGAGTGCCGGATGTCCGGGGACGAGTCCCGGAGCCCCCGCGATGGTCCCCGGAAGCCCGTGGAAGAGTCCTGGATGTCCGGGAACGAGCCCCAGGGGCCCGGGGACGGTCCGCGGAACCCCGACGAAGAGTGGCGGGTGTCCGCGGGATTCTCGCAGAGTCCCGCTGACGTTCCTCGAAGCCCCGCCGGCGGATAAGATAGCGGCCGGTTGCCAGGCTAAGAGTCCCGGACAGATCGGGCGGCCGATCCACCAATCACCGGAGGACGACCTATGCGTGAGTTGCCGCCGCCGTTCAAGCTGGACTTGCGTGCGCTGCTGGCCAAGGCAAAGCGGCAAGCGGGAACACGCCTCGGGGCCGTCACAATTCGCCTGCCCTTTGTCTCCTTCAGCGTTGCCCCAAATGACCTCGAACAGAGAGTCGCTCGCGAGGTCGTGATACGCACGGCGGACCGTCGCGTGTTGAACGCCTTCGAATGCTGCGACAGCTGCATTGAGCAGGCTTTGGCGTCACTCCAGGACATTCGCCGTTTGCTTGTTGACAAACAGGTCGAGCTTACGCAGGCAACGGTGGGTGACGCTATCCAACCTCTTCCGCGTCGAGGTCGCGATCCCGCGCCGGGTATTCCGACAGGCTGTTGCGCTTCGGGTCCCGATTTGGGAGCGCGAGACCCTCGCTTGCGCTTCGGGCTCTGATTTGGGAGCGCGAGACCATCGCTTGCGCTTCGGGCTCTGATTGGTAACCGACCCAGGCGTCATGCTTCCTGCATTGTGTTATTTTGAGGGCGATAAGTGGAAGCGCTCCGCGCATGGTCGTAGGATGAATGTTGACGACGCCGGACGAAAGGATCGACGATGGGGCACACCGAGCGCTGCACGAAAGCCGAGCTGCGAGCCCGGCTCGATTTCGACGACTCGAAACTGATCGCCGAGTGCGATGTGGATCGTTATCGCGCGAGCGGCCCGGGTGGGCAGCATCGTAACAAGGTGGCCTCGGCGATTCGGCTGCGCCACAAGTTGAGCGATCTGGTCGTGGTCGCGACGGAAAGCCGGTTGCAAGGTGAGAACAAGGCGCGGGCGCTGCGACGGCTGCGGTCGGCGGTCGCGCTGGTGGCCCGCGTGCCGTTGCCGGAGAAGATCGTTTGGCCGCGGTCGGTTGACGTATCGCAACGGCGGCTGCGCGTTAACGAGAAGAACCCGGCGATTCATCATGTGATCGCACTTGTGCTCGATGCGTTCGCTGATAGCGGGGGGCGGGTGGCCCCGGCGGCCAAATCGCTCGGACTAACTTCGTCGAGCCTGACGCGGTTCTTGAAAGAGCATCCGAAAGCATGGCGTGAAGTGGGGCGGATTCGCGGCGAAGCCGGGCGGCCGCCGTTGAAGGGATGATCGTTCACGCGGTCCCCAGCCTGAATAGTGGGCACCCGGCGGTTCGTTGACGGGTGACGTGGGGGCCAGTACGGTTTTGCCGTCATGGTTCCTTTCACGCATTCCAGGATTAACAGTGTGGACACGCCGAGGCGGTGGGGTAGCGCTCGATTATTCGCGGTATTGGGCGTGATGGTCGTTCTTGGAACCTGTGCGTTTGCCTTTGGACAGGACCCGGTAGTTTCGACGCAGCCGGCGGCTTCGCAAGCAGTCGAGACGGTCAGCACGCCGCCGACGCCCGATGCGAAGTACGGGGCCTGGGTCCTGCTGCCGCCGTTGGTGACGATCATCCTGGCGATCGCGTTGCGGCAGGTGATTCCGGCTTTGGCGGTCGGCGTGCTGATCGCCGCGTACATGCTCGTGCCGTGCCAACCGCCGCCGCCGGATGTTTATGGCGGTAGCGTGGTCTGGGGTCTGCGGCTGGCAATTGAGAAGTACCTGCTCGGGGCGCTGGCCGGCATCGATGCCGACACCGGCGGGGTCGACTACAGCCACCTGAAGATCATCGTTTTCACGTTCATGATTGGCGGGATGGTGGGGGTCGTCGCCGCCAACGGCGGTACGCGGGCGGCGGTGGAGCGTGTGGCCCGGTGGGCGTCGAATCGCGAGCGCGGGCAGTTGGCGACCTGGTTCGCGGGGATGATCGTATTTTTCGACGACTACGCCAACGCCATGATCGTCGGGCCGTCGATGCGTCCGATGACGGATCGGCTTCGCATCAGCCGGGCGAAGTTGGCTTATATCGTCGATTCGACCGCCGCCCCGGTCTCGTCGATCGCGCTGATCGGGACGTGGGTCGGGGCCGAGATCGGTTACATCCAGGATGGGTTGGACAATGTGCGGGCCGCGGCGCCGGCGTTCCTCGACGGGGTGACGGCCTACGGCGCGTTTCTGGCGAGCATTCCCTACCGGTTCTACGCCATCCTGGCGCTGGTGATGGTGTTCCTGGTGGGGTGGCTGGGTCGTGATTTCGGCTCGATGAGAAAGGCGGAAGAACGCGCCACGGAAACAGCCCCAGGCGAGTCGGGCACCATTGGTACACCGGAGGCGATGACCGGCCGCGCCTGGTATGCGGTCATGCCCGTGTTGGTGCTGGTATTTTTGACAATGGCCCTGCTGGTTGTTACCGGTTGGCCGGTCGGCGGTTTGGCGTCTGTCGAGACGAGCGGGGATATGCCGCGCTGGCTGGAATTGCTCGCGCATGTTCTCAAGAACGCCAAGGCGGATAACTCGATCCTGTACGGGGCACTGGGGGCGCTGGTTGTCGCGGGGGCGATATCGCTGTGCACGCGCGCGCTGACGTTGGCAAAGTCCGTCGAGGCCGCCACGGACGTGATGTCCCGCATGCTTCCGACGATAATCGTGTTGGTGCTGGCTTGGACGCTGTCCGCCACGATAAATGATCTACGGCTAGGCGAGGTCGCCGTTTCGCTGCTGCAAGCGCGCGAGTTTGACGCGACCTGGCTGCCGTTGTTGATTTTCACGAGCTCCTGCGTGGTCTCGTTCGCGACCGGGACATCGTGGGGAACGATGGGTATTCTGTGTCCGGCGACTGTGACGATCTCGGCCCATTTGCTGGCCGACGCCCCGGTTGTGGAGGCACTGCCGTTGTTTTATGCCGCGGTGGGAGCGGTGTTGGCGGGATCGGTCTTCGGCGACCATTGCTCGCCGATCAGCGACACGACCGTGCTGTCGTCGCTCGCGAGCGAATGCTCACTGGAAGAGCACGTCTGGACGCAGATACCGTACGCGCTGACAGTGGCGGCGGTTTCGATCGTGTGCGGGGACGTTCTCTGCCGGTATTTTAATCAGCCGGTGTGGGTGGGGTTGGCGACGGGGTCGGCGGCGCTGCTGCTGATAGTGCTGATTGCGGGGCGCAAACCGAGTTGGAGGGGCTCTTGAAAGTTATAGCGCCGCGCGGGCTGAAGTCCACGGTTTCGGTTGTCCGTTGCCCGATGATTGCTGAATGCTGAATGCTTACGATGAACTCATTCCTGTTATGAGTATAGGCTGAGACAAGCAGGGGTTGGGCGTACAAGTGGTGCCGTCGCCCTGGTATTGACCCTCGGCATTATTACAATCGGATTCGGTTATGAGCTCACAGGAATAGTCTTCGAAGCAGCAGGCGCCGAGCGGCGGTTGCGGACAAGGGTTCGGATCGCATGGGGTGTTATCACCCTGGTATACGCCTTCCGCGTCGCCGCAATTCTCCGCTGACATGACTTCGCAGTGCCCATCCTCGAAACAGCAAGCACCTCTAGTGCACGGCTGGCAGGTGAGCGTGGCAACGTAGTCATTGTTGCCGTCGCAGGGCATCTCGTATTCGACGTATGGGAAAACGATGGCGTAGTACGTGCCGGGGCCAACGCATTGTGAAATGCTGACCGCATCACACTCCTCCCCCACGGCGGACGGCATGAAACCGCCGGTCCAGTTGTCGCAATTCGGGTCGCCGGGCACTTCTTGTTCGGCGAAGGCGATGAAGACGCCGAATTCGGCTTCGACGGTAAAGGTGATCTCGGTATCTTCGGTTACGATGATCTCGTACCAATCAATGTCGGCGGACATCATATTGGGCTCGTTGGGCTCGTTGGGCTCGTTGGGTTCGCCGAAATCATAAGTCATCCAGGATGTGCCGCAGACGGTCTCGCCGCAGGTGATGGGCTCAAAGGAGAAAGTATTCCCAAAGCAACCGGCGTTAGTGCTTTCGCCGCAGGGCTCGCCTTCTGGGCGCGCTTCGGCGGGGCAGAGCACGAAGCAGTCGGGGCACATGTCGCACGTGGTGTCGGGACCGAGCCATAGACCATCGACGCACTCGTCCTCGGTCAGGATTTCGCAGTAGGCTTCAGGATAGCAGCAAGCACCGGTCGGCGGCGGAGCCACGATGATTACATAGCCGGGCGCGGGTTCGGCGCGGATCAGGTCGTCGCCATCCCGGAGTTGAGCGAGGATAAGGTAAGTCCCAGGAGAGACCTCGCTGGTGTTCCAGATGACGGTGGTGCGGTCAGCCGCTAAGACGTCTTCGAGAATGGCGATTTCGTTTTCGTTGTCCAGGATGCTGTCCGGATCGGCAAAGGCGGATACGCGGGCGTCCTCGGAGGCATTGGTTGTGACGATATCGAAGGTTACCGGGTCGCCGGGGTCGATGATAACGTCCTGATCCAGGCCCTCGATGGTGATGGTGGGCGGGGGTGGAGGGGCCTCATCATCGTGCTGATCGTCGTCGGGCACATCTTGTCCGCTATCGTCGGGCGGCAATGCGAGTGTGAAGTCGATAATGTCACCCGGGGAGAAGTCCTGGCCGATGCGCAAGACTTGCGGGTCCATGGCAGCGGGCGGCTCGCCGAGGAAGGTCGCTTCGATTCGGACGATATCGGCACGGTCGGGACCGATCACGATAGAGTCGGTGGTTGCCAGGATGCGCCGGAGGGAGAAATGGACTTCCCGGCCGATCAGCTCCATCGTGACGAGGCAGTCGGCGTCGCGCTGAGTGGGGTTGGAGAGACGGACTTTGATAGGTGCTTGCGAGGCGGCGGGTGAGTCCCGGGCCGGAGCGTTGGGGTCCGAGATATTATCGGGCGCAACGTCCCCCACGGACGGTGTGCCGGTTCCCGGGATTGACATGAACTGGACGAAATCCGTCAGCGAGAGTGTGCAGCCGACGAGGAACCCGAGCATAACGATCAGTGCATAACGTGGCTTGAACATGGCTAAACCCAGCTTAAGGAGCCAAATCGAAGACATCAGCGGCAAAATTGCCGCCGCCCATAGCCACCCCTTCACAGTTACGGTGTTGCTCCTGTTCCCTTACGTTAGCCGCGGTTGCGGCGGAGGTCAATGAGAATCCCGGTTGCGACAGGTTCTTGTGTTGGCGATAGTTACGGCCTTAGGCAACAATTTGATTCGAGCCGTGCCGATGGTATATCATCCCTGGTAGGAATGCGATTCGCGTATGGGAGTTTAGCCGTGAACCATCGTCTGATAGTAAGTGCGGTCTTCACGTTGTACTTTGGCGGGTTTATCGTGCCGGCTGTCCACGGGCAGAGCAGCACGGCGGCGCGGCGTAATCGGGCAGCGTCGCAGTCGGCATCGATGCGGCTCGGTCGGGTGGGGGGATTAAACACAGGGCGGTACGGCGACGTGCAACGGCTGACAAACGTTTCGAGGGGGGGGCTCGATCCCGTTGGGGCTGGGCTGACGCAGCCGAATTACTTCGGAGCGGGGTGGCAGATCGGGCGTCTGCGGCAGCCGGCACTGCCGCAGGCTTTCATGCTCAACAGGCCGGGAATGCGGATGCAGCAGACGCAGTCCCTCTGGGCGTCGGCGTTGCGAGGAGTTCAAAGACGGGATATCGAGTCGGCATCCCGTTTGGAGGCGTCACTTCGGCTCACGGTGCCGCTAACCGGCATCGGTTCGACGGCGATTCGGTTGCCGAACCGGCCGTACTTTGTACCGGAGCAGACGGGGACCGCGTTTCACGATTTCTTTGGATTAAGGCCGACCGAAGCCGAGCCGGTGTCCGACATGCCGGTCCCGGATGAAGATTGGGTTGGGCTGCTCGAGCGGCAGAACGAGGAGCTTTTTCTACAGAAGAAGACCGAGGCGCTCGCGACCTTCAAGGCGGCGACACGGGAAGGTGTGGAGAATCGCTACGAGCGGCTGTCCGAGGCGCGGTGGGCGTTGCGCGGTGTTCGCGACCTGTTGCCCGAAGAGCACGTTCCGTGTTTATTGTTGCTCCACATTGCGTTGGAGAAGAACCAATTACAGTCGGCGATCACGTATCTGGAGGATGTAGTCAAGCGACACCCGGCGGTGTTCGTCGAGCGGGCAGATATCGAGTCGTACTTTGGCGATCCGACATTGATCGAGCAGACGGCACGCCGATACCTAAGGATTGGCGACACGAGCTCGTCGCCGGAGTACTACGCACTACAAGCATACTGCGCGTGGGTTATAAATGATCCGGTCCGGCTCCGGGAGGCGCTGGATCGGATGATGGCAGACGATCTGGAACAGCAACTGACTTGGAGACTCGACGCGGTTCGCCACGCACTCTCGGCTGCGGTAAAATAACGTCCCGCGAATCGATACCCCTGGGAAAAAAGTGGGGGAAATCGGGCGGCGGGATGGAGGCCGGGAAGCTGCGAATCCGCGTTTTTTCTACGAAGACATCGATATGAATAGTGAAAACCAATTCGTGTTTGCAGGTAAGTGGACCGAATGGGTGCGCGGTCACCGTATGCCGGCAACTACCTGTGGGCATCTGGCACTCTTCGCGGTGAGTTGGCTGATGGCGTTCGGGCTGGCGTACAACTTCCACAATATGCTGGATGTGAATGGGTGGTTTTGGAACTTATTTCTGCGGTTACTGCCGGCCGTGCTGGTGGTCAAGGCGCTGGTCTTCTGGGCAATGGGTTTGTATCGGGGGTCCTGGCGTTACGTCAGCATGCGCGACGTGATGCAGGTGACCAAGGCGTCGTTTATCAGTTTTGCCTGGCTATTCGCGATCTACTTCGGCCTGGTCAACGTTGAGGAGACGGCGTTGACGCTGGGCTTCGAGGGCTTCAAGTTCGAGCCGTTCGGCGGGCTGAACTTTCCCGATTCGGTTCTGATTCTGGATTTCGTGGGGACGATCGTGCTAATTTGCGGAGCGCGGTTCGCGGTTCGGCTATACCACGAGGAGATTCAGCCGCTGGCGGAGGGGACCGCGCCCAAGCTGCTGATTCTGGGGGCGGGAGATGCCGGCGAGAACGTCGTCCGCGAGATTCTGCGTTTGCCGGTGTTGCAGTATCGGGTGGTGGGCTTTTTGGATGACGAAGAGTCGACGTGGGGGACGCAGATACACGGAGTCGAAGTTCTGGGGGGAATCGACAAGACCAAGGAGACCTGTGACGAGTATGCCGTCGACGAGATTCTGATCGCGATGCCGTCGGCAACGCGGAAGCAGGCCCGGCGAGTGGTCGAGCTTTGCCAGGGAACGAACCTGCGGTTCAAGACGCTGCCGGCGATCGCGGATCTGATTACGGGCCGCGCGCAGGTTCAGCAGATTCGCGACGTGGACATCAACGACCTGCTGGGGCGGGCGCCGGTCGAGCTGGATACCGCGGGGATCGCCGAGTTCATCGACGGACGAGTGGTGATGGTGACCGGGGCGGGCGGGTCGATCGGCTCGGAGATGTGCCGTCAAGTGGCGCGGTTTCGGCCGGAGAGGTTGTTGCTGGTCGAACAGGCCGAGCAGAATCTGTTCGAGATCGACCGCGAGTTGCGGGCGAATTTCCCCGACATCGACGTGTTGCCGTATATCGCGGATATCGGCGATGCCGAGCGGTTGGACTGGATCTTCGAAAAGGAACATCCGACGGTGGTGTTTCACGCGGCGGCGCACAAGCACGTTCCGATGATGGAGCTCAACCCCGGCGAAGCGCTCAAGAACAACATCCTGGGAACCCGGACGGTTGCGGATGCGACGGCAAAGTACGGCTGTGAAAAGTTCGTGATGATCTCGACCGATAAGGCGGTCAACCCGACGAGCATCATGGGGGGATCGAAGCGCATTGCCGAGATGTATATCCAGGCGCTCAACGAGCGCGTGGAGACGCAGTTTGTCACCGTGCGGTTCGGGAACGTGCTCGGCAGTAGCGGGAGCGTCATCCCGATCTTCAAGGAGCAGATCGCGAACGGCGGGCCGGTGACCGTCACTCATTCCGAAATGGTGCGCTTCTTCATGACGATTCCAGAGGCAGCGCAACTCGTGTTGCAATCGGCGTCGATGGGCCATGGCGGCGAGATATTTGTGCTCGACATGGGCGAGCCGGTCAAGATCGTCGACCTGGCCCGCGATCTGATCACGCTGTCCGGGTTCCGTCCGGGCGAGGACATCGAGATTAAATACGTCGGCGTGCGGCCGGGGGAGAAACTGTACGAGGAGTTGGCGATCGAGGGCGAAGACGTATCGCGCACCGCACATTCGAAGATCGGGATCTGGCAGAAACGATCCGAAGACTGGGATGAACTGCTTAAAACCATGGATGGCTTGCTCGCGGACGCGGATTCGCTTGATCGAGAGCAAACCCGGCAGCGACTGAAGGAAGCGGTGCCGGAGTTTTATCTAGTAACGCCGCCGGCCAACAGGAATAATAGCGGCAAGAGCACGGACGAGGCGGCATAGAGCCAGGCGAAGGGGGAATCACCTTCCAAGTAAGATAGACCGGATCAGATTCTTCTGTTCAACTGTTTGTACGCCGCTTCCACAACGTTTTGCAGCAGCATCGCGACGGTGACGGGGCCGATCCCGCCGGGGACGGGGGTGATGGCCGAGGCGATTTTAGCAGCCGCGCCAAAATCGACGTCCCCGATTGTTTTGCGCACTATGTTCCCATTCGCATCACGCTCCCGGATCGAGTTGATCCCGACATCGATCACGACCGCGCCTTGCTTGATGTGCTCGGCACCGATGATGTGCGGCTTGCCGACCGCGACAACCAGGATGTCGGCGTTGCGGGTGTGGGCGTGCAGGTTGCGGGTGGCGATGTGGCAGGCGGTGACGGTTGCCATCTGCGTCGTCAGGAACATCGAGATCGGCCGCCCGACAATGCGGCTCTGCCCGACGACGACGGCCTCGGCCCCGCGGATTTCGACGCCGCTACGGCGAATCATCTCCATCACCGCCAACGCCGTACACGGTGCGATGATCGGCACGTCGTAGAACAGCAAGCCGATGTTGGCGGGGTTGACGCCTTCGACGTCCTTGTACGGGTCGATACGGTACTGGGCGGCGGCGGGATCGATGCTCGCGGGCATGGGTAATTGCAGCATGATGCCGGTGACGTTCGGATCGGCGTTGAGCCGGTCGATTTCAGCCAGCAACCGCGCCTGCGTGGTGGATTCGGGCAGTTCGACCAGTTCGTGCTGCACGCCGGCCTGGAGGCAACGTTTGCGTTGCGAATCGGCATAGATGCGGGCGGCGCGGTCGCTGCCGATCAGGATCGCGCAGAGGCGGATCGGACCGTACCGCACGGTGTAGGAAGCGATCTTCGCGCTGACCTCGTTGCGGATCTCAGCGGCGATTGCCTTTCCATCGAGAATGTTTGCCGGCATCAATTGCCCTCGTCGCGAGAAGCGATCATCGCTCGGATGCCGTGTACTTTCAAGGTAACAGTTCAGCCGTTTGCAACAAGCTTTCAGCAATCAGCTTTCAGCGGTCAGCCATTCGCGTCGTGGGGCGGGCGGGTGCCTTGCCTTGGTCATGTTCCCGCGCCGCTTTCAATAACGCATTATTTGCGAAATATGGTCGCCGGCGCTCGTCTTTCGGCTGATCGCTGATTGCTGACCGCTGAATGCTTACCTTTCAAGTTCGCGCGTATGGTCGAGGCTCATCCGGCGGGACGTTCCCTAGACCTGCAATCTTGATGCTCGCCCATACCCACGCTACGTATTGCGGTCGCGCTCCGGCTGCTCCTCCTTGGTTGGCTTTGAATCCTCATCGTCAGGATCACCGGGCGGTTCGTGTACATCCGGCCGGCGTTTGGGTGTGAAAGAGGTGCGTGCGTCAAAGGGAAGCTCGTCCTTGACGCTCGGCTGTGTGTCCGTGATGGCCGACAGCAGCCGGTGTGGGTGCCCGCCGGTCTGAAAGAGAAGCAATGTAATCATGGCGAGGATGATGACCGCGACGGTCGCCGTGACGTGCCGGCGCACGCTTTTGTGCTGTTCGCCCCCTCGTCGCGGCTTCGGCCGCCGCGCGGTCGGCCGTGGCGGAGTACCCGTGGTCAGTCGCGGCATGGGAGTGGCAAGTCGCGGCTTGATCCCGTTCTGCACCAGGATGCGGCGGATGACCTCGGCGCCCCAATGCTTCTCGATCGTCCAGTTGTAACCGTTGTCATGACGTGGTAATCGTTGAGGCGAACCGTTTCCGCTCTGAAGCGGGGCGGCGCTTGGCCGGCCGCGTTGCAAGGCGATGGCGCGTACACGTCCGGTGTGAGCGTAGCGGCAGACTATCGAGGCCACCTGCGACTGCGCCTGTTCGAAGCGATTGAAATAGTAACCGACGGCCACGACGACGCGTACATCCAGCGCCACGATCAGGCGGTAAACATCCCCCGATGTCGTTTCAATCCCCATCGATCTCGGTTCCCAGCATGCTTACGTGTTATGTTCGTTGCCCGTCTGCTCGGTAGCGACCGAACGAATGGCTAAGGCGGGGAGCTTAGCATGGATGCCTCGATCCGAAAAGTCGGTGGTCTTTCCAGTCATTCCGACGGTGTGACCATATTTGGTGACGACCGGGGTGGCACGAAAAATGGTCACACTCCATTCCGACCGCCCGCAAAGTTCTTCAACGGACTTGCGACTTGGGACACTAACGCAGCCGCTCTTCGAATGTTGCTTCGTAACCGTTGCCGGCTTGGCGAAAGATCACGCAGCGCACGCCGTCCGGCTCGACGTAAACCTTGACGAACGTGCTCCTGGTCCCCGGGTCGCCATTGCCGCGGGCGTGGCCGCAGTCGATTTGCCATACGCCGTTGATCTTCGTGACCGACGCGTCGTGCGTGTGTCCACAGAAATAGGCGACGACCTGGTATTCGCGCAGCAGTGTCCAGAAGCGATGGTTGTTCTCCGCATACTTGTCGAGCGAACTGCCGCGATGACGGACACGACCGTTGTCGAGATCGGGCACCGAAACCGCCGGCTCGTGCCCGAAAACGAATATAAACGGCAGGTCATTGTCGGCGAGGTCTTCGGCCAGCCAATTGCATAGCGCCGGAACAACGTCGCCGTCGGTGCCGACGTCACTGCTGCCGTCGTAGTACTGGTTGAGCACCACGAAGTGGGCGTTCCGGTAGTCGAACGAGTAGCACGTTTCCTCGGCTCCGGGCGGGCCGCTCCGGACGATTCCGGGCAGTGTCTTGCCGTTACGGTTGAGCTCGCGGAGATACGGCATGTAGTCGGGCTGGTCGAGTTCGTGATTTCCGACGACGGGATACATGACGTATTCGGGGCCGAGAATCGCGTCGAGCGTGGCCCGGACGCGCTCCGGCGGGTCGAGATCGCCGGGCACAACCATGAATGCTCCGGGGCCCAGGTCGCGGATCGCCGTGCAGGCACCCTCGAAGTATTGCGGCCCGGTATATTCCGGCGGTGTGTAGTTGCGCATGTCGGCGGCAACGTCGAAGTGGAAACCGCGCGGCGGCGCGCAACCAGTAACGACTGATAGAACAAGTGCGACCGTAGTTGCAACGAGGATACGCGTTTGAAGTGACATTATTTCCTTTCCGAAGTAGTCTCGGCCTCTTGGCGCAATTGGCGCTCTTGGAGGGGTCCGTGACACAATCTGTGGGCGTTTCTTGCCCGAGCTTTGGCCAAATCTGCCCCGGAGGGGCATCTGAACGTAGCCCAGCACGAAGTGCTGGGGTAGGTCATTGAGAGCACCATTGAGTCCCAGAGGGACGATTGAAGCTTCAGTCGTCCCTCCGGGACTCGCTTTCTCGACGTCGCACGAGTCCCAGCACTGCGTGCTGGGCTACACTCACTTCGTCCCTACGGGACGGCCGCGTCCCGCAGATTGTTTCACGGACCCCTCTTGGAGTCTTGGCGTTTTCTAGCGTTGTAGTACAACCGCTTTCGGTTAATGACGATCTTTCTCGGCGCGATAGATTACCACGCCGCCGAAGTTCAACGTCTTGGTGGTTACGCGCGGGAAACCCGCCTGCTCAAGCCGCTCCACCATCGCTCCACGCCGTTCGAACGTGCGGATCGAGTTCGGCAGGTAGCGATAAGCGCCGGTCGTGTCACGACTGATCAACGTGGCAAGACGCGGGAGCACCTTTTCGCAATACACGCGGTAGCCCCAACGCAGCAGCACGTTTTCCGGCAGCGCGAATTCGAGTATCACCACCCGCCCGCCGGGTCGCAACACCCGGTGCATCTCGCACAAACCCGCGTGCAAATCCTGAAAGTTACGCACGCCGAACGCGCAACTGATCACGTCAACCGTCTCGTCGGCGAGCGGTATGCGCAGCCCGTCGGCGCGCAAGAGTTGGATCGGTGTTCGGATGCCGTCGTAATGACCACGGGCGAGCATCCGACCGGCGAAATCGACGCCCACGATCAGCTTTGGCGGGGGTGTACGGTCGGCAAAGGCGCGGATCATGTCGCCCGTGCCGCAGCACACGTCCAACACCACGTCCGCCGCGCCTGGGCCGATGTCGGCGACCACTTTCTGTCGCCAGGCCGCGTCGCGTCCGAGGCTGACAATGCGATTGATGCGCTCGTACGTCGGTGCGATTGCGTCGAACATTGACCGGACGCGCGTCGCCTTGTCCGTCTGCGCGTGCGGATCCCGCAGCGTGTCCCGATCCCACACGGGTGATGTCGGCGATGTGCGTTCCGGCTTCATATGACCTTGCCTACCATAAGCTCGACAAAGGATCAACACGCAACGAAAATGCAGCGACAAGTCGGGTGTGTAACACTTCAGGCGGGGCGGGGTTTGGGGCTGGAAATGTATCGGCCGCCCACCGTGACGGCCGTAAAACGACGAACGGTTTCCTGTTTTCGACGTCCGCCACGGTGGGCGGACGCTACATTCTCCCCCGAAGCTGCCTCAACTGTCGCGCTCCCGGAATTTACGTGAAGATTATTGTTATTACTTATGTGTAATCAGTGTCCAGCGATGGGTTTGCGTGTACCAGAGCGGGGCCAACTCGGTTGGAAAGGCGTTGCCCGACGAGCCGTTCCGAGAGTTGGGGGGCGGCTGACACGGGTACCAGTTGTCTTCATAGCGGTCGTCCGGGCCGACGTTAAGCGGTTCGCCGGGGTACCAGACGAAAGTCCGCGTGGTGTTTACCGGGTTGTGTTGCGTTGAGGCATGGCGGATCGTGCTGACGTGTCCGTCCTGGAAGAGCAGGTTGGCCGGGGCGGAACCGGGCGAGAGCGAGGGGTGACGCCCCCAGGCTACGGTGTTGTCGAATTGCGTGGGGTCGTTCCAGACGCCTGTTGATAACGCGTTGCCGCTCAAATTGAAGATGCCGGAGGTATAAGCGTCGCCGGCCAGGACGCGGCCGGAAGTATCCCGGTCGTGGCCTGGAAAGCTTCGGGGTGGGTTTTTCCCGTTGGAGGCCTGCCCCGGCTGCCAGGCCCAGCCGCCGGCTGAAAGCGGGACGCCGATGCCGTAGCTGTAGTCTATACCGCCGCGTTCCCTAGTTGGGGGGTAGATCAGGTCGTTATGCCGGGCGGCGTTTAGAGGGTCGGGGTAGCGGTCGGCGGGGCAGTAACCGATGTAACCGGCTCCTCGTCGTCCGGCTTGTACGGATTGAGACGGGTTGCCTGATGGGCCGAGCAGATTCCGTTGGATCAAGACGTCGATCCAGGTATAGCGAATCGACGTTCCGCCATCGTCCCAGAGCGGGTAGAACCCGAATTCGCTGTACGTGCTTTCGAGCGCGCGTCCGAGTTGCTGGAGTTGGGCGCTGCATTTGGTTTGGATGGCTTTTCGGCGAGCGAGTTGCAACGACGGCAGAATGGTCGCGATCAGCAGAGAGATGATGCCGACGACGACGAGCAGCTCTGCCAGCGAAAATCCCGACCTGCGAGGCCGCGACGCGCTCGGCGTCATCAGATAAAGCTCAATCGTCTGCCGAAATAGCAATGCGCACACCTCTCATACATCACCCCGGTCGGCTACTTTGCACGCGGGGCGATGAACCGCATATCTAACTATACACCAGGATAAAGCCATCGTCGGGCGGATTCAACACAAAGATACGCGTTTCGCATCAAGTCAATGTGCCGCGGCGATCCAGAAGCCCATAGGCGGTAATTCGATCCGCCGTGGGTGTGCACCCCGATTTACCGGTGCGCTGCTCAATAATGTCGCCGACGGCGGCTGAGGCAGTTGTTCGAGTTCGACCTGGCGTAGTTCGAGGGCGTAGTTGATCAGCGTGTACGTGGTTTCGTCGTGCCAGGTGCGGGCGAGACCGAGGACACCCACTTTGGCGAGCGGGTCGAGCACGTACACGCGGCTCCGGCGCAGTGAACTTCGTGCACGGCGCAGCCGGGCCAATGTCGTGAATAGCTCGCGCAGGCCGTGATCGTCGGTGTTCCAATCGATCGGGGTGCGCTCGAACAAGTGCAGCCTGTTTCGGTTGCCGGCTTCCTGGCCGTTGTAGATCAGCGGCACGCCGGGCAGTGTGAAAGTCAGGACGGCGGCGGCTTTGGCGGCATCCGGGCCATAACGTTCCAAGCCGGGCTTGTGCCACGCGCACAGATCATGGTTGCTGCTGAATCTCAGACGCAAGCTGCCGGCGGGAAAGTCGAGTTCCTCGTTTGCCAGGATCGTGGCGATCGACGCGGGGTTCAACTTTCCCGCGCGCAGGCGGCCGAGCGCCTGATATGTCCACCAATCGTAGGTCAGGTCGAACGCCCGCGCGTGCCGCGCGGGTTGGTCGTCTTCGGCCAGCATCATGACGGGCTTGACCGCGTCCAACTCCTCGCGCGCGTCGTTCCAGAAATCGGTAGGCAACATGCCCGCCACGTCGCAGCGGAAGCCGTCGATGCCAACGTCGCGCACCCAGTAGAGCATCATCTCGGTCATGTAGCGACGAAGCTCGGGCACGGTGTAGTCGAGTTGGGCGACGTCGGTCCAGTCGGCCGGGGAGCGGATATCGCCGCGCTTGTCGCGCGCAAACCAGTCGGGGTGTTCGTGGATCAGCGGATTGTCCCAGGCGGTGTGGTTGGCGACCAGGTCGATGATCAGCTTCATGCCGCGCTCGTGCGTCGCTGTCAGGAGCGACTTGAAATCGTCGAGCGTGCCGAACTCGGGGTTGACGGCGTAATAATCGCTGATTGAGTACGGGCTGCCGAGCGGGCCTTTACGACGCGTTTTGCCAACCGGGTGGATCGGCATGAGCCAGATGACGGTAATGCCGAGCTCACGCAAATCGTCCAGTTGCCGCTCGAGCCCTTGGAAAGTCCCCTCCGGCGAGAATGAGCGCAAATAGACCTCGTAAATCACCGCATCGCGGACCCAGTCGGCGGACGCTCGCGCTGGTGTAGCGTGGTGTTTGCCGTGTCGCAACTCGTCGATATCACGGTATGGGCCGATCCAGGCACCGAGGAGCATCCCGCCGGGGACGCCGCGGTCGGGGACGCGGATGACGATAGCGTTATTACCAGGCTTTGCGCGGCGGTCGAGGTTGCGGGCGAAACGCCGATGGTTGGTGTCTTCATTCGTGATTTCGACGCCGTTGATCCAGACGGTGGCGGTCTGGTCGATACCGGCGAGGCAGAGGCCGTTCTGTTCACCGGGTGTCGGCGGCGGTAAATCGAACTCGCGGCGATACCAGGCGACTCCTTCGTAGCCGTCCCGGCCGTGCTGCTCCCAAAAGGCGGGGATTTGTAGTGTGTCCCAGGAGTCCTCCAGTATGATTTGCGGACGATACCACTCATCGTGGAGGCCGGCGTTGTCGACGTCGGTTTTAAAGTGCCACTCTCCATCGAGGGAAATGTGTCTGCCGATCATGATCCGCCTTGCGTTTCGACTTCTGTCGAGCGTTTATTCCGCGGCTCATTTTTCTTGTGATGCGTCATCTTGTCGAAAGCCGCACGGGCTGAAGCCCGTGGCTCGTCACGCATTGGATTCAAACGTTACCACCTGAAGATTGCCCTACAGATTCTCCAAAATGTAGTTCAGTCGTAGCTCGCGGTAGTGCTCGTCGCCGCGGCCGATGCCGTGCCGGTCGCGTGGGTAGATCATCAGGTCGAACGTTTTGTTTTTCTGTTGCAGGGCGTCGATGAGCTGGGCGCAGCTTTGAAAGTGGACGTTGTCGTCCAGCAGGCCGTGGACGATCAGCAGCCGCCCGTGCAGATTATCCGCCGCGCCGGCGATCTCGGCCCGGTCGTAGCCTTCCGGATTGTGCTGGGGCGTTTGCATATAGCGTTCGGCGTAGATCGAATCGTAGTTTCGCCAATCCGAGAGCAGCGCGCCGGCGATGCCGACCTTGAACATGTCGCTGTGCGTCAGCGCGTAAGCAGCCAGGAAGCCGCCGTAGCTGTAGCCCATGATGCCGATGCGGTCGGGATCGGCGTAGCCTTGATCGATCAGCCAGCGCAGGCTGTCTTCGACGTCCGCCAACTCGTTTTCGCCGAGGCGACAATAGGCTTGCCAGGTGGCGACGGCAACGTTGCCGGTACACGAATGCGGATCGCAACGCCAAATGATGTAACCCTGCTGCGCGAGATACTGGTAGAACAACTGTCGGCGGCCGCCCCAGCGGTTGCGGACGATCTGTGAGCCGGGGGCACCGTAGACGAGGCACAAAACGGGGTATTTCCTGTTCGGGTCGAAGTCGGGCGGGCGGATCATCTGGACGTTCATTGCAAAGCCGTTGCGGTTGGGAATTTCGAGCAGTTCGGGCACGCTCCAGACGTATTCGTCGAGCGCTTCGACCCGATTCTCGTTGATGACGCGCACGAGCGCGCCGTCGCCGTGGCGCAGGTTCACTTGTCGCGGCGTGGCGCGGCTGCTGAACGTGTCGAAGAAGAAACGCAGCATGGGGTCGAAGTTAACGTCGTGCGTGAAGCCGAGCTCGGTCAGCCGCTCGATCGGTCCGTCTTCGAGCGGCACCCGATAGGCATGACGCTCGAGCACGGATTCGCGTGAGCCGGTGAAATAGACCAGCCCCGTCTGCTCATCGTGGCCCACTATCCCGCGGACGGGCCAAGCGCCGCCGGTAACGCGGCGAAGCAGCTTGCCGTCGCGGCTGTAGTGATAGATATGCCGATACCCGTCGCGTTCGCTCAGCCACAGGAAGGTGCGGTCTTCCAGCCAGAACGGATGCGCGACGTTCTCAACCCACGCGGGCGAGACTTCGCGGATCAGCGTGCGGACGCGCCCCGTTTTCGGATCCGCCTCGTTGAGATCGAGCCAACGCTGCTCGCGATCCTGCACGGAGAAAAGCAGCTTACCGGCTGGTGACCAACCGACGCGCACAATCAGGATGTCGGTGTCGGCGTACTTCGTGAGATTGGCCCAGACGGTCCGGCCGGTTTTCCTTCTGGCGATACCCAGCCGAACGACGGGGTTGGGTTCGCCGGCCTTGGGATAGCGGGTTTGTTCGACGGTGGAATAGTCGGGCATGTAGTCGACAATTGCGTAGAGCGGGACGTTGGATTCGTCGATCTGGAAAAACGCCAGGTATTCGGCGTCAAAACGCCACCAGGAAGCCCGCCACCTGTTGCGGCCGAAGATTTCCTCCTGGTAGACCCAATCGAGGATGCCGTTGAGCAGGGTGTCGGAGCCGTCGCGGGTGATTTGCCGTTGCTTGCCGGTGTGTGTATCGATCATGAACAGGTTGTTGTCGCGGACGAAGCTGACGGCGTCGCCGTGCGGACTGAGATCGACGACGCGGCGCGGCCCGGTGTCGCGGGTTAGCTTTCGCATCTTGTCCTCGTCGAAGCGATAGAAATACAGGCCGCCGTTGTGTCGGATGAGGACGGCGTTGCGGTCGTTGGTCCAGGAATTCGGTCGCCGGGCGAGGCGCCGGGCAGCCTGCTCGTCGAAGTCCTCGTGTGTGCTGAGTGCTGCTTCGAGCGCGTCCTGGTCGTACGCCGGCTCGGCTTCGTCGGTCAGCGCGTCGATCCGCATCAATTGCCCTTGGCGCCGATGCAGGTAATGACGGCCGTCGTCGAGCCAGCGCATGCCGCGGGCGTACGAGCCGTCGAAGTCGACCCGCTCGGAGCCGCGGATCACGTCGAGTGTCAGCGGCTTTGGTTGCTCGGCATTCCGTGAGGCGGGTTGGGATGTTGCTTGTGAAGCAGGTTGGGATTGAGCATGAGCGGCTGCGAGAGTTATCAGGATCGTGATTAAGCGGGATGCACGGAGGCACATGCGAGAGATGTGCATGTTAAACGTCCTCGAAAAGGTCATGGCTCGTTTTGTGTTTTGCTTGTGGCGGGAATCGTGGGATTCGTCAAGCGTGGGCCGGGATTGTGCTTAGAATTTTCACGGAGTTTGAGGCTGGGGCCCCGTAGCGTCCGCCCCCCGTGGCGGGTGCCACGGACAAGCGGCAGTTTGCTTGTCCGTGCTTCCAGCGATGCTACCCACCAATTGAGGTACGACAAAGCACTGGATTCCTCCGCGCGTCCGCCGTTGGCGGACGCGGTCGGAATGACATTCAGACGCCACCAACTTTCGTGATGCTCACCCGGGGCCCATGCTCCAGCTACCGACCGTCGCCCTTTCGGGGATATGATGTCCCGTCGGATGATATCCACAGTGATTGACCGGTTGCATCCGCGAGAGAAAGTTAACGGCGGCACTTGTCGGCAAAGCAGAGCTTTGCGGTCCCCATTTGGGAGTGACCGATGAAGAAACGTGAACTGCTCAAACTCGGCTTTCCGTATGGGCCGGTGCTCAAGGAGGCTTTGCACGCCTGCGGCGAGGCGGCCAACGCCGGCGTGAAGAAAACCACGCTGCGCCAGACGATGAAAGAACTGGCCCGCGAGCCCGACCGCTTCGTCGACGATCCGATCTTCGGCCCGGTCGCGGCCCAGTTGGTCACGCGCGAGCCGGCGCGGGAGAACTACAAGCTCCGCGACGATCTGGATTATCCGTTCTGGGGCGAGGACATCGACCCGGATGCACACCGGCAGATGCGTAACGCCTGTCGGCTGCCGATCTCCGTGGCCGGGGCGCTGATGCCCGACGCACACGTCGGCTATGGGCTGCCGATCGGCGGCGTGCTGGCGACGGACAACGCAGTCATTCCGTACGCGGTGGGCGTGGACATTGCCTGCCGGGTGAAGATGACCGTGTTCGACTTGCCGCCAAAAAGACTCGAGGATGAGCATGACCGATTCAAGAACATTCTGAACCGGGAAACGCTGTTCGGCATCGGTGTGAAGTGGCACAAGCCGCCGACGCACCCGGTCATGGACGAGGACTGGAACTTCTCGCCGATCATCAAGCAGGTGAAGGACGTGGCGTGGAAGCAACTCGGTACGTCCGGCTCCGGCAACCACTTCGTCGAGTTCGGCGAGGTGGAGTTCGGACCGAACAACGTCGGCGTCGAGCCGGGTAGCTATCTGGCAGTCGTCTCGCACAGCGGCTCGCGCGGGGCCGGCAACCGCGTCGCCGGCTACTACAGCAAGCTTGCCCGCGATCTGCGCCGGAATTTGCCGAAAGAGCTGCACCACCTGGCGTGGCTGTCGCTCGATGCCGAGGGGGCGGAGTACTGGGCGGCGATGGAGCTGATGGGCCGCTATGCCCACGCCGGCCATGAGATCATCCATGCCAAGATCGTCCGCGCGGTCGGGCAGCGCGTCGTCTACCAGATCGAGAACCACCACAATTTCGCGTGGAAGGAAACACACGCCGGACGCGACGTGATCGTCCACCGCAAGGGTGCCACCCCCGCCGGCAAGGGCGTGCTCGGCTACATCCCCGGCTCGATGACCGCCCCCGGCTACCTGGTCGAGGGTCTCGGCGACCCGCGCTCGCTCAACTCGGCCTCGCACGGCGCCGGCCGACGCATGTCCCGCCGAGCGGCCCGCGAGATGACCACTTGGAGCGACCTACGCGCTTATCTGCGAGAAAAGGGCGTAACCCTGCTCGCGGCGGGTCTGGACGAAACGCCACACGCGTATAAAGACATTGAGCAGGTCATGGACGCCCAGGCGGAACTGGTCCGCCGCGTGGCCAGGTTCACGCCGCGGATGGTCCGGATGGCCCCGGAGGGTGAAAAGCCGGAGGATTGACCCGCTCCAGGCAGCAAACAGCAGCAGCCGGGCCCCACAGCGGCCAAGATGTAGCGGCCGGTCTCCGTGCCGGACGCTACATGACTTTTACGTCGGGTGGCCCTTGGCTTTAGCCGTGGGGGACACGAATCGACCGTCCATTCGTATCCCCCGCCGCTGAAGCGACGGGCCACCCATGCAGCGAGAAATCTTCGCAATCCCCAATCTCCAATCCGCAATCCGCAATCCCTATTACAGGCAGGTCGTTCCGTAGACGGCGAGCAATGCCGCCAGGTCAGCCAGGTCGACGTCGCCGTCTTCGTCGATATCGCCATCCTCGTAGACTGCGCCGCTGGTAGTGCCGTAGTTGGACAGCAGTTGCGCGAGGTCGGACAGGTCCACGTCCAGGTCACCGTCGAGGTCGCCGGGGCACAGGCAGACGTCCATGATCCCGTCGCCGTCCTCGTCCGGCCCGACGGCGAAGATATACGCCGAGCCGGAGTCCTCGCCGTTATCGTCGTCGTAATATGCTCCGATGACGGCGGTGTTTTCACTCAGCGCCAGGCTTGAGCCGAAGCGGTCATCGTACGACCCGTCATCCGCGCCGATTTTTGCCACCTGCGGCCAGTATCCGTCCGGTTGGCGGACGAAGACATACGCCGCCCCCGAGTCGGTGGAGTTGTAGTCGGCGTTCTCGGCCCCTACAACGGCGATGTCGCCATCGAGTGCCACGGCGATGCCGAAGAAATCCGAGTTGTAGATGTCGTCGCTGACAAGCTGTGCGACCTGCGGCCAGGCGCCGTTCGGGTCGCGTTCGTACACGTACGCCGCGCCGCCAGCCGGGGCGAATGCGAATGCGGTCGTAGCTCCGACAAGTACCCGATGGCCGCTCACGGCCACGGACTCACCGAAATTCCAGAACACGTCACCATCGTGTGGCAGCACCTTAGCCGTCTGAACCCAAGCGCCGCTCGGCTCACGCTCGAAGACGTACGCCGAGCCGGAGTAGTTGCCCAGATCGTCGTCGTCCGGCGCGCCGAGCACGGCGACGTCGGTGCCGACAGCGACAGCGTAGCCAAACCTGTTGTAAGGCTCACCATCATCGGCCAGCAGCTTGGCGGCCTGGGACCAAGTGCCGTTCGGGTCACGCTCGAAGATATACGCTGACCCGGAACGCCAGCCGTTGTCGTCGTCATGGGGGGCACCAACGACAGCGAGAGTGCTGCTAATGCTGACCGACGAACCAAACAGCTCGTACTCCGCCCCGTCGTCGGGGAGCAGCCTCCCAACCCGAGACCAGGTGCCGTCCAGACACTCGAAGACATAAGCGGAGCCCGACCTGGGACCGAATTCGTTGTCGTGGGGTGACCCCGCAAACAGCGTCTCGCCCTCAATGGCAACTGAGTAGGCGAACCAATCCTCCTCCACACCGTCGTCGGGGAGAAGTTTCTGCTCACACACCCAACCCGCTCCGACTCGCCGGAAAACATACGCCGAACCGGAGCTGGAGCCGTTGTCGTCGTCCCCGATGGAGCCAACCACAGCCGTGCCCTCGCTGACGGCGACAGCGAGCCCAAAGAAATCAACGGGCTCGCCGTCGAACGCAGTAAGCTGGGCGCGCTGACACTGGCCGAGCGTATCCGGAGTAAGAACTGCCATGGTCATTGCACTGGCCAGAATCAAAACATCGACTTTGCGCTGCGCCACGGACATGGCCGTTCCTCCAAGCGTATCGGACCAGGGCCTCTACCAGTCAATTCGGCTCGATGAGATCACCGCCTTGTTGGTCTGTTGGTCCTGCGACCAGGTACCAGTATACGTGGTCCAGACACTGTCGCCGTACCAGGCGATCCCGTTGTACTCATGCGGGTTCATGGGCAGATCGTCCCGTACTCGGCGAGCAAGGCGGCGAGGTCGGACAGGTCCACGTCGCCGTCTTCGTCGAGGTCGCCGTCTTCGTAGACTGCGCCGCTGGTGGCGCCGTAGTTGGACAGCAGTTGCGCGAGGTCGGAGAGATCAATGTCGAGGTCACCGTCGAGGTCGCCGGGGCACAGGCAAACGTCCATGATCCCGTCGCCATCCTCGTCCGGCCCGACGGCGAAGACATACGCCGAGCCCGAGTCCTCACCGTGGTCGTCATCTTTGTACGCACCGATGATGGCCGTATTCCCGCTGATTCCCACGGAAACGCCGAATATGTCATGCTCTGCGCCGTCGTCCGCTGTCAGCTTTGCCACCTGCGACCACCTGCCCCCGTCGTCGCACACGAACACGTATGTCGCCCCAGCGTAGTAAGCTACCTCGTCATTCTTACCGGCTCCAATCACGGCCATGTCTCCGTCGACAGCAACGGAATGGCCAAACCCATCCCAACTCACACCGTCGTCGGCCGTGAGTTTCGCAACCTCGCGCCACAGACTATTGGGGTCGCGCTCGAAAACATACGCTGCGCCGGCATGCTCCTCAAGGCCGTCCGCGTCCGGGGCGCCGACGATAGTAACGTTGCCACTAGCGGCAACTGAACTGCCGAAGAAGTCGAATCCGTCCCCGTCACTGGCGAGCAACTTCGCGGCCTGTGACCACGCGCCGTTGGGGTCGCGCTCGAAAACGTACGCCGAGCCTGACCAAGTGCCGAGGTCACTGTCGCTCCAGGCGCCGATGACGGCGATATCGCCATTGATGGCAACGTCGTGGCCGAATTCGGCTCCGCCGGCGCCGCCCTCGGGTACCAGCAATGCAACCTGCGGCCAGTTGCCGTTCGGGTCGCGCTCGAAAATGTACGACGCGCCCGAGTTGGCGCCGCTCCCGTCGTACTCAGGCTCGCCAACAATTATCGACGTACCGCACACGTCGACAGCGAGTCCAAATTGCATTGGCGGATCGTATTCATCCGGCCTCAGGTCGGCTACGTAGGTCCAGACACCCTCAATGTACTCGTAGACGCTCGTCCAAGCGGCCGTGGTGCCGAGCACGATCACATCCCCATCGATCGCCACCGAACGGCCCACCAGGCCGCCGTCTTCCGGCGGGAACAGTTTGTCGACTTGTGACCAGGCGGGGCCGGAACGTTCAAAAACATATCCGGCCCCATAGTTGTGCCCCTGGTCGGCGTTGTATGGCGCACCGATCACTGCTACATCAATACTGATGTCGACGGCATAACCAAACCAATCGCCCGGCGCACCGTCGTTGGCAGTCAGTTTGGCGCGCTGACATTGCCCCGGGGCATGCACCGCAGACGACGATATCAGTACGCACAACGCTAAAATCAGCGCGGCACCCTTCAACTGTGACAATCGCATGCTCATTCCTCCGATCCTCGCCGCACGGGGCGTGCCCCTACCACTTGATCAGGCTAGACCACATTACGCCCTGGTTCCAAAGCGCATTGGGGTCGTTCGGATCCTCGTCTTCTGACCATGTCCCGGTGTAGGCGGTCCAGACGTTTGAGACTTCCTCGTCGCCGTACCACGTGATCCTGTTGTACTCGTGTGGGCTCAAGGGCAGACGGTCCCATACTCCGCCAGCAAGGCGGCGAGGTCGGACAAGTCCACGTCGCCGTCTTCGTCGAGATCGCCGTCCTCGTACGTCGCGCTGCTGGTCGTGCCGTAGTTTGACAGCAGTTGGGCGAGATCGGACAGGTCTACGTCGAGGTCGTGATCGAGGTCGCCCGGGCAGAGGCAGACGTCCATGATCCCGTCGCCGTCCTCATCCGGCCCGACGGCGAAGACATACGCCGAGCCGGAGTCTTCGCCGTTGTCGTCATCGTAGTAGGCGCCGATAACGGCTGTGTTGCCGCTGACGGCCACGGCGTTGCCGAACTTGTCATAGGCTGCCCCGTCATCGGCGAGCAGCTTGGCAACCTGTGACCACGAACCTTCTGGCTGACGGACGAAAACGTAGGCCGCACCGGTTTGTTGCCCATGGTCATCGTCACCCCATGCGCCGATCACGGCCACGTCCCCGCACAGTGCCACCGATGCGCCAAACACGTCCGAGTTGGCAATGTCGTCGCTGACGATTTGTGCGACCTGCGGCCAGGCCCCGTTCGGGTCGCGTTCGAAGATATACGCCGCCCCGCCGCTGGGGGCGAACGTGTGTGCTCTACTTGCCCCAACCAATATGCGGTTGCCGCTTACGGCGACTGATTCGCCGAAGAACCAGAACGGGCCGCCGTCATGAGGCAACAGCTTTGCGGTTTGCGACCAGACATCATTCGGATCGCGCTCGAAGACATAGGCCGAGCCAGACCAGTTCCCGAGGGCTTCATCGTCTTGGGCGCCAACCACGATCACGTCGCCGTCGATCGCGACAGCGTCGCCGAAGACGTCGTCGGCGTCGCCGTCGTCGGCGAGCAGCTTGGCGGCCTGCGACCACAAACCGTTCGGATCACGCTCGAAGACATAGGCCGAACCGGAGTACGGGCCGTTGTCGTCGTCGCGGAACGCCCCGATGATGGTCAGGTTCCCGCTCACCGCCAGCGCCCAACCGAAACGGTCATAGGTATCACCGTCGTCAGCCAGCAGCTTAGCAGCCTGAGACCACGCGCCGTCTATGTACTCGAAAACATAGGCGGAGCCGGAACCTATGCCGAGGTCGTCATCATACGGAACGCCGATCACGATGAGGTTACCGCTGATGGCAACGGACCAACCGAAGCCATCCTCTAGCACTCCGTCGTCGGGCGTGAACTTAGCAACGGTGGTCCAAGCAGAGTGCGAACGAGCAAAGACACGGGCTGAGCCCGAGTTGCTCCCATGATCATCGTCGAAGGGGACGCCCACGACGGCTATTTGGTCCTCTGCCCCAACGGAGAAGGCGAATTTGTCACCAAATTCGCCATCGATAGCGCGGAGTTTGGAGCGTTGACATTGGGCAAGGCTCCCTGCTGTGGAGATGCTAAGCAGCGATACCGCGCTTACGGTCGCTGCGCACCACTCCAAGCGCGATATGACTCTTAGCGGTGACATGACAATTCCTCCCAGTCGGGCCCATCAAGGCGCCGGCCAGTCCAGCCGGTTCGACGAGATTACCGCCTTGTTACCAGGGTCCTGTGACCACGTTCCGGCGTATGTGGTCCAGACCGTGTCGCCATAGCAGGTGATCCCGTTGTAATCGTGCGGGTCGACTTTCTTCAGGTTCCAGTCCAAAGCCGGTTCGTTCGGGTTGTTGGGATCGCCCGGAAGCCTCTCGTTGAACCAGGTATCCCCGTGGTCGTCGCTGTAGGCGTAGAACGCGTCGTACTTGGGCTTCGGCTCGCTGTCTTGCTGATCCTCGTAGTTCCGATCATCGTAGAAGCTGATGTGGATTCGCCCGGCGTGGTCTACAGTTATCGATCCCACGAACTGGTCGTTTTGGCCATCTGGATCGAAATCGTTGTTGATCTTGATCCGTGGGCTGAGTATCCATGTTCCGCCCGGCCTCGTCAGCCGGTGGAGATAGATGTTGACGTCGTGGGATCCCGGGGCCGCGATGTCATTATAGACAAGGTATAACCGATCGGGGTCATTGGGGTCAGCCGACAACTGCGGCACCATTTTAGCGTCCGCGTCGAATTCACCGGGCAAATGGTCCTCATATAGTAGCGAGGTATTAATCAGCGGAACTCTCAACAACACGGGCTGCACGGGTCCGTCAAGAAACGACCAAATTCCGTACAGGTGACAGAATTCGACTCCGACATAGTTTGGATCGTTCGGATCGAAGTTGGGATCGTTGGGATCCCCATCGACATCTTCACCGGACAGAAAGCGAATCTCGAAGGACGTCCCGGTAACTTGTTTCACGTACGAGATATACAGCGGCTCATCGCCGCAAACGGTTGGGTGGGGGAAACGTCCTATTATGAACTCGCCGGTGTGCGTGTCTTTCATCCTCCCGTCGGCCCAATGGGCGCCGCCGTCGATCGACCGCGCGTACCCCAGCGGAATCCAATATGCGATGTAATACTCCTGGATGCATTCCGTCATTTCGCCGGCGACAATCCAAGGCTTGTCGTAGCCCTTAGAGCTACCACCCCCAGCTACCGTGACCCACTCCTCGAATTCGCCGAAACCGTTCGGCGCGTTGGGGTCAGGCACAAAGTGGCTGGTAATGACACTACTCGCTGTTCTCGCCGCTGCCATAAATGCACCGGTCCGACTGTTGTAGGCAATCGAAGGATCGTGCGGTGCCGTTCCAAACTCAGGATCGATAAGCCCCTCGCCTACCCAGGCGCTCACATTCTCGCTGGGATCGTAGATGGCGTATTTCACGCCGGCGTTGGTGGCCTTAAAGACCGAGATAACCGTGTCCGCGTTGGCGGCGATCGCCGGCTCCCAGCCCTTCTTTGTCTTCTCACCCGGATCCTCCAGGTCATCGAGGCCAGCGTACTCGCGCTCCCCGATCGTTGGCTCGCTGGGATCGGCGCCGGCCAAGTCAGTTTCGAGTATCACAAACACGGCGATCAGCAAGCTAAGCGTTAATGGGCTGCGCCGGGACGGATTCGTCCCCCCCCCCCCACGACGCGCATGTAGAACTTGTGGTCAGTAAACCAGTGTTTCGCTGTCATGTCCGGCCTCCTTGAAATGTGAATACGGACATGAATCCCGTGAGACCCTCTCACGGTACATCCTATTTTATCACAACGGTCGGCCGAAGCGGCGGTTTTTTCAACGATATGTCGATTCGTCCACGGCGGGCGGCCGAGCCGCCGCCGGGCCTGAGCAGCGAAATCCGAGCCCGAAGCGTAAGCCCGTAGGGCAGGCCGCGGACCGTAGAGCCAACTTGCTATTCGAATGGGGCGTCGCCAACTGGGAACGTCTCGCACGCAAGAATGCGAGGCCTGCCTTCGCGTGCGGGGACGGCTGTTGCAGGGCGCGGCAGGCCTCATTATCACGGACACCACGTCTATCTTGCTACCGGGCGTGGTCTTTATCACGAGGCAACTTCGC
>JAUWNI010000204.1 GCA_030612705.1 Phycisphaerae bacterium
ATCGAGAATTCCCTGCACTGGGTGCTCGACGTGACCTTCGACGAAGACCAAAGCCGCACGCGTCAGAGACGCATGGCGGACAATCTTTCATGGCTTCGCCGCTTCGCGATCAGCCTGCTCAAACGCCATCCCTCGAAGCACAGCATCAAAGGCAAGAGCGAAATCGCGGGATGGAGCAACGAGTTCCTAATGGAAGTCCTTGCTATACAAGACATTTAATGTGCGCTGGCCCTGGGTGTAGGTTGGATCATCGACCCGACCTATACTACTCCGGCTGCTATATGTTGGACGTTCATGACTCGGACTGTAACGAGACACGTAGCTGTGTAGGGTGCGTCCCTTGACGCACCATTCTCATTCGGGCCGCTCCGTAGCTTCTCGGCACGTCGAGAGGTTGTCCGGGGCGGACCTTGACCATGCTACCCGTTGTCTTACGCCGACGTATCGGTGGCGAACTCCCGGGCGGCGTGATACATGGCTTTGTCGAAGAAGATCGCGATGCGGCGACTGAGCTCGAGCATGCGGTAGGCGTCGATCGGTCGCTCCCAGGTGCTATGGGCGCGGACGAAAGTCCAGACGTGTTTCTTCAACAGCGCCACCGCGCTCAGTAGCTCGTGCACCTTGAGACCCTGCGCTTCCCGTTCTTTCGCGACCATCCGGTAAAACGTCTTGATCTCGTTAGGCGTGGCATCGCCCTTGAGCCACCGGCTGAACTGCGAGATGGCCCCGGTGGCACGCTCCCTGAGCTGGTCGGGATCGATCATTTGGTATGAGGTAGTGGTCGAGTTGGTGCGCACGTCGATTAGCCAGAGCCCGGCGACCTCGTCGGCCCGATCCTGGATCAACGCCACCAGCTCGTCGGAGAGCATGGTCTTATCTTCGTCGGCTTGGAGTGTTACAAATGAATCCTGGATAGCCCAACCCTCCTTGTGCGCCGTCGCACAGGCACGCAAGGCCTTCCTATTAGAGCTGAACGCCAGCGGCGGGTGCTGCTCGATCGGAAAGTAGCGCGTCTCTTCGGCGTCGTCCCCAGGCTGCTCGCTGCCGCCGGTCTTCTGCATTTCGTATGTGACGATCAACAGGTCGCCGTAGTGACTGCTCTCAACTGAGTCGGCGTCGAGCAGCCGCAAAACGCGCGCCTCGACGCCGGCCTCCTCCTTGAGCTCGCGCAGGGCAGCCGCGGCGATCGTCTCGCCCAGTTCGGCAAAACCCATCGGCAGACACCACATCCCCTGGTACGGTTCGTTCCGGCGTTTGACCAGCAGCACCTCGCGCCGCTGGTTGAGCACGACCGAGGCCGCGACCGGCAGGGGATTCTCGTAAAAAACGGTCTCGCACGCCGGGCAGACGACGCGGGGGCGGTCATCCACCACTCGGGTGACCACGGCCTGACCACACCGCGCACAATAGCTGGGCTTCACGGGCATAGGGGCTTCCGGCAACGAAAGGCGGCGTCGTTCTTCGCCAGGACCACCCGGCCCTGATGAGACAGCGACGCTTGGATGGTTCGCCAGAGCGGTTCGGGCAACTCGCTGCCGGGTTCCGACGCGGGCGCCAGAAACGGCAACTTGAACCGTAGATACGCGAGGATGTCGTCGTGCTCCGCCGCTCCGAACGCGAGCGAGTTGTGGTAGTCAACGCGCTCCACTTCGCCAAACCAGGGCGCCAGCAGGCGGCCGCCGTTTTCCGCGGAAAAGTTACGACTGACGGGTCGCAGGTGCGAGTCGGTGTTCTCCACGCCGACGGCGTGCAGCAAATCCCGGCAGGACTCCTCCATGTGTGTTAACGCGATGAACAATCCCCGCGGAGCGAGAACGCGGGCAACTTCCGGGATTATCTCCGGAAAGAAATAGAGCGAATACGAGGCCACGATCAGATCGAAACTGTCGTCCGGCCAGTCGAGCTGCTTATCGATTTGCCGGCGGATGAAACGCCCCACGCGGGACGGCCCGGTTACCCGTTCCAGATACGGCTGCTCGTTCGCCGAACAGGCATCCACGCCCACGATTCGAGCGTCCGGCGCGACACGCCGAGCGACGGCTTCGGTCATGAATCCGAACCCACAACCCAAATCGAGAATTGCCGAGGCGAAGGAAAGGTCGAGACCGTCTAGTGCGACCTCGCGCACGTCGGCGCGGTTTGTCGACCTGCGCCGAATGATATCCGCAACGGCGGCGTGCCAGGACGGACTTTCGAACGACGACAGGGACCAGTCAACCATCATCAACTATTATCCAGTCTCCCGAGCGGATTTCAAAGGTACCCGTCAACTGTCGGTCATGCTCCATCGGCGGTAGATTGGCCGGCGCCTCCAGGTTTTGCTTTCGGTTTGGGCCTGGCGCGGCGCGGGTTTGAGGGCATGTGTGTGTCAAACGGGATTGTAACTCTGCACTCGCCCTCTTCCACTTGGATCTGGACGCCGTAACCGCATTTTTGGAAGATGCGCAGCATACCCGTATTGATCACGAGCACGTCGGCGGTGAAACCGACGATGCCGTGCGCCTGGGCAATGTCAATCAGGGCACTCAGCAGGACCGTGCCAATGCCTCGGCCTTGCCAATCGTCGCGGACCAGGTAGGCCGAGTCCGCCAGATCCGTCCGCGGGTTATTGCTGTAGTGGCCGATGCCGACCAGATCAGCCTCCTCCGAGAAATCGGTCAGCACGACCATGGCCATGTCGGCGGCGTAGTCGACACGCAGAAACTCCTGCAACTTCTCATGCGGCATGGTTTCGATCGCGCGGAAGAACCGGTCATGGACCGACTTGTCGGAAAGTTTGTAGAACATCTCCCGTAAACGCGATTCATCGGTCAGCTTCAGCGGTCGCATGAATACCTTCGACTTGTCCCGCAATTCAATCCACCGCTCCAACTCGACCGGATAGATCGGCGTCGCAACCGTTAGTTCAATCTGATCGGCATACACCAGCTTGCGCTCCTTGGCTTCGTTCAGCAGCCAGGGACGGAACAGGGGGTCGGCGATTTCGATCAGGGCCATGGCCCGCTCGCGGATGCTTTTCCCGTGCAGGTGGGCCACTCCGTGCTCGGTCACTACGTAGTGGACGTCAGCCCGGCTGGTGGTCACGGCGGCCCCGTGCTTGAGGTGCGAAACGATGCGTGAAATCGTGCCGCCCGCGGCAGTCGACGGCAGAACGATGATTGCTTTACCGTCCTTGGAGCGGGCCGCGCCGCGCGTGAAGTCCACCTGTCCCCCGATGCCGTTGTAGAACGTCGGGCCGAGCGAGTCGGCGCAGACCTGACCGGTCAGATCGACCTCGATGGCGGCGTTGATCGAGATCATTTTGTCGTTCCGGGCGATGACGAAGGGATCGTTGACGTACTCGGTCGGATGAAACTCGATCAGCGGGTTATTGTCGATGAAGTCGTACAGCTTGCGCGAGCCCATCACGAAACTCGCCACGATCTTCCCCGGGTGCAGCGTCTTCTCCGCGTTCGTGATCACACCCTTCTCGATCAGCTGGAGAATGCCGTCGCTGAACATCTCGGTGTGGATGCCCAGATCCTTGTGCCCTTCCAGGTGATGGAGGATCGCGTCGGGGATCTTGCCGATGCCGAGTTGGAGCGTCGAGCCGTTCTCAATCAGATTGGCAACGTGCCCGGCAATGCGTTCGGACAGATTGTTCGGCGTACCCTGGACAGCCTCAAGAATCGGCCTGTCGCTGGGCACCAGCCTGTCGGTGGCATCCACATGAATGAAGCAGTCCCCCAACGCGCGCGGCATCTGGGCGTTGACCTCCGCGATGACCGTCCGGGCCGTCTCGGCCGCGGCCTTGACGATATCGGTCGAGACCCCGTAGCTGCAGAGTCCATTTTCGTCCGGCGAGCTGACCTCGATCAGGGCCACGTCGATCGTTACCCGGCCCAACCGAAACAGCCGTGGAATCTCCGACAGGAAAATCGGAGAGTAGTCCGCGCGACCCTGGGCAACGGCTTCGCGGACATTCGGCCCGATGAAGTAAGCATTGTGCCGAAAGCGGTTGCCAAACCGGGGCTCCGCATAGGTCGCCACACCCAGCGTGAGAATGTGTACGATCTCGGTGTCG
>JAUWNI010000051.1 GCA_030612705.1 Phycisphaerae bacterium
GCGCCCCCCCCCCCGGGGGTTTTAAATCCCCAATAACACCCCCCCCCCCCCCAAATGTGCCCGGCGGGGGCCCCGCCGCCCCAAGACGACCCCGGCGTCCCCCCGTGCCCCTCTCCCAAACTCACCGAAACCCAACGCCGCGTCTACGAAGTAATCACATACGAACCAATATTCCAGGACGCCGTCCTGACCGCCTCCCAACTACCCCCGGGCGAAGTCCTGGCAGCCTTCACAACCTTGGAGTTAAAAGGATTAATCAAACGCCTGCCGGGGCAACTTGTGGTCAGGACGGGGAGGGCTTGATTGGCGTAAGTGGCATTTGTTGGGTCTGACATCGCGGAACCGCTGCAACGGGATCCTGTAATTGGTGTCTGCCATTGACAGGAGGAGCGTAAGTCCCAGGTGTCATCTAGGTACTCCAGTCCCCGGTCAGGGCGCCTCCCCGCGTACCGCTCGCCGCCAGAGCCACACCACCACGGCGAGCCCAGCGAGGATCGCTAGCCACAGGGCTAGCAGTCCGTTGAAGAGTGTCTTGTTTCCGGTGTGGGCATGGGCCTTGAATGGGAAGAAATGGACGACGTGCATCTTCTCGATCTGCTCGCGCGGGTGCGCGGTCTGGTGTACTTCTGGTCGCTCCACTGCTGGGGGGATTGACTCGTAGATCGGGTGCCCCAGTACGTGTAGCGCTATGTTGCGAAAGCGACAGACGAGTTGTGACTCGCTTGGGCGCCAGACGTAGGCGTCAGGAATCGTCCCGTGTCGACCGTCCTGAAAGAACTCCAGCCCATAGCTGTATGTCACCGAAGCGATCTGGATGACGATGCTCAGCGCGAGAAGGGGCCGAAGGAAGGGCCGAAGGACCGGTCGACGTAGAGCGGGAATGAGGCCGAGCATAGTGATGCCCATGAGTGAAGCGAGATAGCGCGGCCCCCACGTGAAATCGCCGGCCCAGAACGTGTACTTGGCGTGGAAAAGCACACTGGACGCGAAAACGGCTACCACTATTACCGCCAAACGGCGATCCATCCGCCATAGGCCTACGAGGCCGAACAACACCAGCAATAGCAGCGGGTTAAAGACGAACACGCCCTTGCCGGGACTGAAGAGCATGCCGGTCAGTCCTTCGACCAAGGGCGTCTCGAACAGGAGCAGGCCGCCCGCGTGTCGGAAATGCGCCGGCCCATAACCCGTCTCCACGGGCGATCCGAAACGGACGGCATTGTACCAGCCGAAGAATACGATCCATGGGGCCATGCCGATGACGCCGGCAATAAGCCAACGACGAAGCCGCCTCAGCCGCGCCACGGAATTGGGGCGTGATGCCAGATCGAATGAGAATCCCAACAGCCCCAGCGGGACAAGCGTGACAAGCGACGATATCCGGAAACACGGTCCCAGGCCGGTGGCGATACAGACGATCAGAGGGTATTGCCAAGCGTCGTTCTTCCAGCCTCGCTGCAACGCCCACAAACTGGCAAGTACACAGATGGCGACCTGGGTTTCGTCGCCGGTGCTAACCGAATGATGCCAATGCATGGTCGCAAGCCCCATAGCGATTGCGATCCAGCGTGCGATGCGGCGATCTTGGCTTGCCTCCCAGGTAATCGAGTAAGTCAGCACTAAGCAGAATGCGCCGCAAGCCGGGAATAACAGGATGCTGGCGAAGAACTGTCCGAACATATCGGGCGTGCCATGGATGGGCAGCGACAGCGCAGCGACACAGCGGCCGGCCAACACGAACGGCGCCAGACATCCCCATGCCGCTGGGCCATAGAACGAGTACCGTTTACCGTCGCGTCCCTCGGCATGAAATCCTCTGGCCTCCGGCGGCGAATCAAACCAGCCTGTGTCTACGAACTGGGCGGCGATGCACCAGCGGACCTGCGAATCGGCCATCAAATCGCCGGACGACGTCGCGGCGTACAACAGGTAGAAACACATGAACAGCAGGAATGGCTCTTTGACGCGCCTTGACACTGGCTCCCCTTTCAACCGAGGGGCATCACCCGCGCTTCCCCATCTGGCCGAGCTTTGACCACCGTCCGAACAAGACGGGCACAGACCGATTCCGCGCCCGCGCTGTCTACGAGCACCAGCAGGGCGCTTCCAGCAACGACGATCGATTCCACCAATGTCGGTCCGCGGCCGCTCTGCGTGTCGTTTTCGCGAGCGCGTGGAGTCGTATTCGACCCATTGTCAGTGCTCGATGCTTGCACTGTGCCCCTCCGATCCGGTCATCTGCTACTGCTCAAGAATCAGCTTCGCGCCGCGCGTCGGGTCATCCGCGGCCTGTTCCGTTGGCATTGTTGACGGCTTCGTTGTCGGCGTGCTGAAACGGAATGCTTTGAGCCTGTCGATGAGTTCCGGCCCCGGACGCAACTCCGCTACAAACGCCTTCCACTCGGCAAGCTGCTCGTCAGTAAGACCGGCTCGCCAGGTAACGTACTCCGCCAGCCGCTGTCCCTCCAGCATTATACGACCCAGGTGCTCGCACTGAAACGCCTCGTCCGGCTCGGGCCAGATTGCGAAGAGCAGTTGCGGCGTTTCGCAACCCTGCCGCCCGGCGGCTTCCCACGCAAGCTCGCTTTTCTCCTCGTCCCAAGTGCCGTTGGTGTGCAGCGGCTTGATCCGGCATCGCCAAACGACCTGTCCGTTGGTGTCGTTGCCGAGAAGCGCCGGCAACGCTGACTCACATTGTTGCGAGAACTCACGCATTGTAAGGCCGATCGCCTTGAGACCCTGCTCGAACGCCGCCTGAAATTCATCGGGTTCACCAAGGCAAACAAGAGCGGCCGGCAAAGGCTCGCCATCCACGCAGCCGATCTCGCGGGCAACCTTCCGCAAAATGCCACGCCAAATCACCCGCCCGGAATCCTCGGACAGCAGTGGAATCTCGTCCGGCAGAAAGTAGCCGTGCTCGACCACGTAACTCGCCGCGCGCAGGGACTCGGTGTACCAGAATTCGCGTACATCATCCTCCTCGTCGAGCCCGACATCGTGGAGTGCGTTGCCGCGGATGACCGCCTGCCAACCCATCAACAGCACATTCAAAAGATCGTTGCGCAGCTCCGTTTCGAGAAACGACACCAACCTCTCAAGCTTCTCCGGCTCCTGTTGTAACGAGGGCTGCGCACGTGCCCACGCGGCCATGGCACGCGTGACGGTATCGGCGAGCTTGTTGGCGGTAGCAACCAACTCGGCCGGATCGTTCCGGCCGGGCATGCGTTCGACATAGGTAAAGACGCGTCCCATCGGGCAGGCGCTGGTCCCAAGGAAGCCGTAGTTCGGCAGACCCTCATGTACCAAATCCGCCGGCAAAGATTCCGCGAACGTAGCGGAGAAACGCTGCTTCTTACCGACTTTGGCACCCGCGCCGCCATACGCGGATTGAGCGGCGGCGAGCACGTGCTCCTTGGGCTCGCTGGCATCCGAGCCGTCCCCGGTCCAGACGGTCAGCTCGCGCTGCACCTTGCCCTCCGGCGTCCGCTCCATCACAATCGCGAACTTGTTGGCCGGACAATTCAGAGCCATCACCAGCGGCAGCAGCAGCGCGAGAAGTGCGACTTTTTTCATCGGAAATCTCCCGAACCGGACATCCACGTCTCCAGACCCTGAATAGTACCGCGGGTTGGCAGTCCGCTGCAAAAGTCAGAATGGGCCGGGAATGACGTAGCGGCCGGCGCCTCGCCGGCCGTAATAGACCGGAAACGCCGCTTACGGCGTACGGCCTGCGAGGCGCAGGCCGCTACATGACTTTTGCGGCGGACTGGTAGCGGCGCGCGATACGGATAGACCGTGGCAGTTGAGTGCAAAACGAGCCGCCCGGCGCGGGGCCGGTCTCGGCGCCAAATCGGCTTGCCTCGATCTCAACCCACAAAAATGGTCTTGTGTTTTCCGGGAACCCCGTAGACCAGGGTGTGCGCGGGAACATCATACATAGCCACGGAATTGGCACTAATCTTGGATCCGCGGCCAACCCTCCTATAGGCGGCCACGGTGGCATGCGTACCCAGGAATACTTCGTCTTCCAAAACGGCGAAGCCATTCAGCGTGGCATAGGGCGACAATACGCAACAGTTACCCACTTTGCAGTCATGCCCACAGGAAGCATAGAGGTTCAACACCGCAAAGTCGCCCAACACCACGTTGTTACTGACGGTCGCAAAGGGATAGATGATGACGCCCTCGCCGATTCGGGCCGTGTCGGCCACTACGGCTGTCCCATGTCTTAACGTGACAAACCGCGCCCCTTTATTCTTGAGTTTGCCAAGCATGCGCTTCCGGGCATCTATGTCCCCGATGGCCAGGACGAACCGGTCATTCTCCTGGACGTCATACGAATCCTCGTCACCAAGAACAGGTCCCTCGGTATCCGTACTATCCAGGTCACTGGCGTTGCTGGAGAGAAACCCCTTGATTCGATACTGGCCGCTCGGAAAGAAATCGTCCGCCCACTGGTGTACTTCTCGTCCAAAACCGCCAGCGCCAACGATGACAATGTCCAGCATGTATCACTTCCTCTTCTTGAATCGTTCGCTGTGGAGCTGTCCCGCAACCAGCCGGACCTTGACAGGTACCTTGTACGGCTCGAGCCTTTCCCCGCAAAACCGTTTGAGCCGCCTGGCGAAGGCCTGCTGGTCTTCATCCTCGATCAGGGTCACCTTCGCGCATACGATCTGGCCCGTTATGGGGTTCTTCTCTCCATGAATTGTTACGTCGCGAACGTTATCCAACTCCTGGACGACGCTCTCGACTTCCGCGGGGTAGACCTTTTCCCCGCCCACGTTGATGAGTTCCGACTTGCGACCCAGTACCCTGATGTAGTCTCCATCCACCTCAACCGCGTCGCCCGTCTTATACCACCCGTCCTCCGTAAACGGCGCGGTCGCGTTGAGATAGCCTAACATCGTCGTGGAAACTTTAACTTGAAGCATGCCGTCAACCACTCGAGTGGCAAGCCCCTCGCCACCCACCTTGATCCATAGCGAGTCCGAGCTTTTGGGTTTGGAACGAAGGATGCCGACCTCCGAGAGCCCGTATAGCTGGACCAGGCGAGTATTGGGGAGCAACTCATGAATGCGTCGCAACGTGCTTTGCGGCATGGGTTCCGACCCATAGCTAAGGATCTCAAGCGAGCTCAGGTCGTGCCGCTTGTAGGCTTCGCTAATGAGAAGCAAATTCACAAAGGTCGGCGTAACCGGAAGCAACCCGACCCGGTGTTCTTCAACGGCGCTCAAAACGGTGTCGGGAGTGCGTTCTTGAACCGTTACCATACACCCGCCGCTGGCCAACAGACGAAACAGGGTGTTGACGCCCGCAATGTGGTCGTAAAACATGAACGTGATGCCGCGGAAAGGACGGGCGGGCTTGGCGAACCTCTGGAGTATGGGCACCAGATCATGCACCACCGCCTTGCTATTCCCGGTGGACCCGGAGGTAAAGATGACCAGGCCGGGGTGACCGCGCCGCCGCAGTTCCCGATACAGATCATGGCTTGCGGTTTGTCCCGTTGGCCTTGGTTGAACACGGTCATCCGGATCGATAACAAAGGACACTTCTGTCTGGGCGATCTGCCTGCGTTGTCTCTTTTCGGCTTCCACCGAACTAGTCAGGGGGACCACAATGCAAGCGTCTTGCACGAGCGCTAGAAACAAAGCTATCGCGTTGGGTGAAAAATCGGCTTCGAGAGTGGTTACGGTTCCCGGCGCGATGCCCTGCGCGCGGATTTCGGCTTGCCAGTGGCGGATTCGATCCAACAACCACTGATAGCTGTACCCACGCCCTTTCCAGATGATGGCATCTTCGTGGCGATTGACCGCGAACGTTTCGAGCATGAAGTCGATGAACATCAAACGCCGCCTAAATAAACAACCTGTCCGGTGATAAAATCACTTTCCGGGCGGATGAAAAAATCGATGACATTGGCGACGTCCCGTAACTCACCGAAGCGCCGTATGGCTTGGCGGTTGATCAAGGCATCCATTTTTTCCTTGGGCACGCCGCGAATCAAATCGGTTGCGATGGGGGTGGGGCCTACTGCATTGACCGTAATGCCCAGGTCGGCCAACTCGCGAGCCAGGATGTGCGTAAGAGTAACGACGGCGGCCTTGGACGAAGCATACATGGCTTCGCCCTCGAGCTTGAGAGGCGTCGCCACGGTGGCAAAGTTGACAATCCGTCCGTAGCGGCTTTGCTGCATGAGCTTGGCGGCTTCGCGACAAAACAGGAAGGTGCCGATGACATTCGTATTAAGAATGTCGCGCACGGTCTCCAGTGGCGTCAGGAGAGTATGGTTCATCGAAGCGATGCCGGCGTTGTTGATCAACACGCTCAGCGCCCCACGGCGTTTGCGCACCTCCATAAACATCTGTTTGACTTGGTTCTCATCGGCGACATCCACACAATAGTGGTGATAATCCGCAAGCGAATAATCGACCATTCGTCGACTGCACCCAATGACCTGGAATCCTTTCTCGACATAGTATTCCACCAGGTATCGCCCGATACCCTTGCTCGTTCCCGTAATGAGCATGGTCGGGGCATTATCCACGAGAACGCTCTTCAACGAGGCGGATCGCATAGTCGGCCAAGGTCCCAATGGTGCGAAACGGGCTCGTCCTCTGAGACATCGCCTTTTCATCGGCGAGGGAGATGGCCACGCCCAGCGTGTCTTCGATCCGCTGCTCGACGGCGACGATGAGATGGACCAGCCCCAAGGAGTCGAGGTTCCCTGACTCTCCGAACAGGACCGTGTCCCGGGAGTGGTCTAGTTTCCGGGCATCGGGAAGTCGCTCATTGATGTCATCGACCGCGTCAAAAATGGCACGCATCAGCTTTTCATTGTCGTTCATGTTTGCCGTACTCGTACGTCAAGAATCAGTGGAGGCGGTAAGAAACCCCGCACGGTACCTGCCCGACGCCGGCTCTCCGAGTCCCGGCCCCGTCGACAGCGCTCCGCGGCACCCGCGTCACTCTGGTCATTGCCGCGTCTTTCTCGTCGGAGACCTCTTTGACCGGCCAGCCGTGCATCCAAACGATCAATTATAGCACAGATTAGCTGCCACCGGGATGCAATCCTCGTCGAGTTTCGTACAATGTCTCCTTTGAGGAGACCGGCCAACGAAGGTGTTTCCATGGGACTGAAGGTTCACAACAGCCTGACGCGCAAACGCGAGGAATTCGTGCCGCTCAACCCGCCGAAGGTCGGCATCTATGTCTGCGGGCCGACGGTCTACGGCCATAGCCACCTCGGCCACGCCAAGAGCTACGTCAGCTTCGACGCGATCATCCGATGGCTGAAGTTCAGCGGGTACGAGGTCAACTACGTCCAGAACATCACCGACGTCGGCCACCTGACCGACGACGCCGACGAGGGCGAGGACAAGATCATCGCCGAGGCCCGCCGACGCGGGCTGCACCCGATGGCGGTGGTCGAAGTGTTCATGCGAAGCTACTACGAAGACATGGACGCGATGAACATCCTCCGACCCGACATCGCCCCGCGCGCCGGCGGTCACATCACCGAACAGATCACGGCGGTGCAAACGCTGCTCGAAAAGGGCCACGCATACGAGGTCAACGGCTCGGTCTACTTCGATGTAAGCTCTTTTTCGCGGTACGGGCGGCTCAGCGGCCGCAACGTTGACGAGCTTCAGGCCGGCGCCCGCGTTGAAACCAACCCCGAAAAGCGTCATCACGCCGACTTCGCCCTGTGGAAGCGGGCCGAGCCCGGCCACATCATGCACTGGCCCAGCCCGTGGGGCGAAGGCTACCCCGGCTGGCACCTCGAATGCTCAGTCATGAGCCAGAAATACATCGGGGACACGCTCGACATCCACGGCGGCGGGATCGAAAACCAGTTCCCGCACCACGAGTGCGAAATCGCCCAGGGCGAGTGCATCACCGGCAAACCCTTCGCCCGCGTCTGGCTGCACAACAACATGTGCACGCTCAACGGACAAAAAATGGGCAAGAGCCTCGGCAACGCGATCATCCTCAAGGAAATCTTCCACGAAGGAACCAAGCTCCTCGAAAAAACCTTCGACCCGGTCGTCGTCCGCCACTTCGTGCTCACCAGCCACTACCGCCAGCCGCTGGATTTCTCGAGCGAAGCGTTAAAGGCGGCCGAGAGCGGTTCGTACAAGCTGCGTGACGCGTCGCGTGAGCTGTCGCGTGCCGCCAAGAACGCTCCTTCGAAGCCGCGGTCCGAAAAAGTACACAACACGCTAACCGAGGTCGAGAAGCGCTTCACCGACGCAATGAATGAGGATTTCAACACTGCCGCGGCAATCGCGGTGACGTTCGACCTCGCCAAGCAAAGCGGCGAATGGATCCGCGACGACGTCGGCCGGGAGGACTTGCAGGCGACGGATGCGCTCATGCAACGGCTCGCCGGTGACGCCCTGGGATTCAAGTGGCCGGCACCGATGGGCGGCGGCGGCGATTCCAAACAGGACGACCTGATCCACCTGCTCGCGGATCTGCGGGAGGAGGCCCGCAAGGCAAAGAACTTCGAGCTCTCGGACAAAATCCGCGACCGGCTGACGAGCCTGGGAGTCAACCTCCGCGACACCCCACAGGGACCCACCTGGTAAACCTGGCCGGATAAGGCAGGATCTGCGCTATCTGCAAATAAACATATCACTCTTTTGCGCCCGCGCGGAGATCTGCCGGGTGCGATCCCGCCGCGCAACATTCGCGGACCCAAAGCGTGAATTGCGCCCCACATATCGGACATAGCCCGGCTCTCGGGGCGCGTATCTTTCGGAGAATCGCGATTATTTCTTCCGCCGACGTGCAGGCGGTCGTCGCACGTATCTCTGTGTCAGGACTGGTTCAGCGCTTCCGAATCCGGTCTGATATGTGCTCGGCCGGCGATTTCACCGACCATTATGCTCAGCAACTCGCGGCTTTTCTTAAGACTCCACCGCCCACAATCCGAACCAAAACACATAACGGAAGGTGAAGGTAATGTCCCCATTCACTGGCCGCGCAAACGGCCACAGAAAATTTATGAGAGGATCAGCCACATGCAAAAGTCCGAAAACCGCAGAATGAATGGATGTTCGGCGGCAGGCCGCGCCCGATGGATGGGAGACACGCTGCGACGCCGATGTGTACGCCTGGTCGCTCTGTTCGGGGCGGCATTGGCGGTGGGTTGCGCGAGTGACATGAACGCCCGGGCACCCGGCGGGCAGAATCAGACCGATCTCAGCAAAACCAACCCCGAGACCCGACAAACCCTCACGTACATCAAGGAAGAAGCCAGCCGACACCGCGTCCCGCAGCAGTATGTAAGTGAAGCCCGCGTGGGAATGTCCGACGTCGAGTCGAAGCGCGACTCGGCCCGGGCCGCCGAGCTCGAGCGCGACGCGTGGTACCACGAGCACATTACCGCCGTCACCGCTCGTCGCCAGGATGCCGTCTCGAACGAGCAATCCGCCTTGGCCGAAGTCGAGAGGATCCGCCGCGAATTCGACTCACAACACAGCGAGCTGGCCGCCAAGCTGGCGGCTCGCGAGCGTCAGACCAAGGCCGAGATCGAGGCCGGCATCACGTTCCGCAGCTCGCTCTCCAAAGAGCGCATGACGGCCCAGACCGATCTGATCAGCCGCGCCGAGTATGAGTTCGCCCAGGCGCAGGCCCGCATCGAAAAACTGCGCATCATCCGCGAGGCAACGGAAAAGGAAGGCTTGGCGGCAATCGACGAGATGCGCGAAACCGCCAGTGCCACGCGTTCCCGGGCCACTGCCACTGTCGCGCGTCTTCGTACCGAAGCCGCCTCGGCCAGGGAGCAGACCGCGGCCCGAGTTACCGAGCTGGATCAGCAAATCCAGACCGTCACGGAGCGGAGTGTGGCCGAGTCCACGCGGCTGCTGGCCCAGGCCGTCTCGGTCGAACAGGACAGCAACGCCTACGCCAACGAGGTCGTGGCCCGCGCCACCGCGCTTGAGACCCAGGCTTCGCAAGAGGAGTACGACCTGAAGGTCACCATGGCCAAGACCGAGCGGCAAAAGTCCCAGGCCGGCTACGATCGCCGGACCGCCGCCTCTCAAACGCTCTACGAGAAAGCCCTGGCGGAAATCGATCGGCTGCGTGGGGACTCGAACGTCACGATCAATAATGCCGAATCCGACTTTGCCAAGGAAATAGGCAAACTCGACGCCTGGTTTAAGGACTCGAACGCCGACGTGGAGAAAATCCGCGCCAAGTCCGACCGCATCGAGCGGATCGCTCGCGCCGAATTCGTCAAGGCCGAGGCCGAGGCCCGCGCCAAGGCGATGCGTGAGACGGCCCAGCACCAGGAAGCCCTCGCCGAGGCCCAGATGAAGACGATCATCGCCGAGGCCCAGGCCGAAGCAGCCCGGCTGCGCGAAGAGGTTCTCGCCGAGTTGGCGCATAAGACTCGGGCCGGCCAGGTCGACTTCGATAGCAAGACCGATCCGGGCGCCGAGGAAGCCGCCGACCTGCACGCGGTTCCGGAAGTCCCGACCGTGGCGAAGGTCACCCCGTTCGTCGAGCCCGAGCACGTCGCCACCTTCCGCACGGCCTTGGCACAGGTGATGCGAGAACGTGCGCGGGCGGACGCGGGTGCGACCTCGCTGACGGCGACCTTTAATGAAAACAAGAAGAAGTTGGAAGCGATCAAGGCCCAGCAGTTGGCCATCGCCGCCGAGCAGAACGCCTCCTCCGACGCTTTCGAGAAGAAGGCCGAGGCCGAACTCGCCGAGCGCAACGCGCGCGTCGAGGCCCGGCTCGCGATCGCCAAGTCGACTTACAACCGGGCGATCGTCGAAGCCTCCGCCTTCCGCAAGGAAGCCCTGGCCGAAGCCACCAATATGCGCGCTAAGGCCAAGGCCCGCCGGGATAATGGCAACGCCCAGGTCGTCGCTTTGCGTAAGGAATCAGACGTCGTCGCTCGTAACGGGGAGGCCGAAGTCCAGGCGCTCCAGGCCGAGCTGACCGCGACGAATGAACGCGGCAACGCCGCCTGCAACCGTCTCTTGGCGGAAGCGGATAGCATCGAGCAGGCCGAGGCCGCCCTCGCCGCTCAGATCGATGCCAGCATCGAAGCCGCCGGACAGACGCTCAACGCCGAGCTGGTCAAGCTCGACCGTCAGATCGATACCTCCACGGTGATCACGCAGGCGAATTATGAGCAGACGCTGGTCGAGGCCGAGGTCCTCGGTCGCAAGACCGACGTCGCGATGAGCCGCCTCGCGGCACAGAACGAACTCGAGCAGACGCTCACGCTGTCCGGCATCGAGCGAGCCCGTGACGAGTTATATGTCAACCAGATCAAGAACGAGGCCGAGGTCGAGCGCCGTATCGCTTCCGCCAAGGCCGAACGTATGCAGACCGAGGCGATGTGCGACGCCGAGCAGGTCGCGATCAAGGCCAACGCCGACATCACGACCGCCAACGTAAACGCCCAGCGGCAGATCGCCGCCGCCCGCGAGGAAGCGATCCGCGTGACGTTTGACGCTCGCGTGGCCCAGGCGGACTCGACCCGAATCCGCCAGATGACGGCCCACTTCCTGGACGACTCGTTCAATCGCAACAGCCTCGAGACCGCCCTGGCCCAGGCCCAGGCGGCCCGCGCCGAAACGCAGGAGCGTCTGGCCCGGCTCGTTAAGAAGCAGAAAGAGCTGCAACGGACGGCGATCAAGAACTGGGATGCCCGCCTCGCGCAGCGCTACGATAACGACTACAACTTCGGGAACACGACGACGGAGAACAAGACTCCCAAGAATCCCGCGATCGGCAAGTAACCCGACCGACGGCGCGTTCTCCGAGCGTGTAAGCTGGAACTGACGCGACGCCGACCGAAAAGATGATCGCCGGTGGCTGTTCCCCCGCCCGCGGCAATAAAATGCCGCGGGCGGCGAACGTTCCCGGCGATCATCAATTTTCACCAAAACCACATCAATGTGACTCGCCGCCAATCGCGCCGCGGTGTCGCGCGCGATCATTTAGGGACAAACGTCGCCGTAGGCACCCAGCAACTCGGCAAGATCGCAAATATCGGTATCCCCGTCGCAGTCGAGATCGCCGCCGTCATCCGCGCCATATGAATCCAACAGTTCCGCCAGGTCGGCTATGTCAACCGTCCGATCGCCGTTCAGATCCCCAACGCAAGGCTGCGGTCCGGTGCCGCCGAACTCGTAGGCACCCATGTCCACGATCGGGGCGCCGCCGCAACCCGTGTCCAGCGTGTTAGGATCATCAAAGAAGCGGCCCTCGTAGTCGAGATCAAGCGGCGTGAATTCATAGATGTCGCCGTCGAGATCAAGGTCGGCGTAATCGGACGGCACGAAAACATTAGCCCCGGCATCTATGCAGGGCGAACCCGGCAGCAACCGCAGGTCGCCGAAGTCGTCGTCCTCGGTTCCCCACCAACCGTCGGGGCCGGGATCGGGCTGGCGAGTGAATTGCGGGTTAGCTCTGATGTTGCCGATACCTGGCTCGTTCTCCTCAAAACATGAATATGTAAGGGAGACGTCGTCACCCAGGACGGCGATGTTCTCCGGATCGTTGCCCCAATACACACAGTTCACTACCCGCGCGAAATCTCCAATAGTCAGAACAGTCGGTCCACCGGGATACGATCCGTTGCCGGAAAACGTGCAGTTGGTTAGGACCAAATCTCCGAATTCGCCGCCGATCGAACCGCCGGCGGTGGTGTGCCCGCCTGTGTAATGGCCTACGAAGATCGAGTTGTTCACCGTGGCGCGTCCGCCTGTGAAGTAGATACCTCCACCGAAATCAGCCATGTTGGCGTGGAAATGGCAGTTCGCGACAAACAAATCGCTGTCATAGCTGGCAATCCCCGCGCCGACCCACCCCGTTGCTTGTCTGCTGAACGTGCTCGACGACACGGTCACTGTAGCGTCGATGTTGTACATGCCGCTGCCTTGGTCGGCGGTATTCTGCGTGAATTCGCAGTTGGCGAAAGTTGCTACGGAACCCGGCGACACGTAGACACCGCCGCCGAGGTCATTCGCCCAATTGTCGGTGAAGACACAGTCGCTGATCGTAGTACTCCTGGCGTACACCGCCCCGCCGCTATCACCGGCGAAATTGCCACCGAACGTACAGCCCGCGGAGCTCACTCCGTTTGACGCAAAAAAAGCCCCGCCACCGTTGTCACCCGCGAGATTGTTCGTAAACGTGCAATTCGTGAGCGTACCATTAGCCACCCGGACGCCGCCTCCGTCCCCGTAGGCAAAATTGTCGACGAAAGTGCAGTCCACCGCACCGGCGTTGCCGATAAGATACGCCCCAGCCCCCGAGGTATGCGCTTCGTTTCCGCTGAAGGTACACGCGGCAAGTGTCGCCCGTCCCCTCACGCCCCCTCCGCCATACTCCGACACGTTGGCAATAAAAGTGCAATTGCTCAAAGTCATGGTTTGATACTGTCCGACACAGGCACCGCCCCCATCCCTCGCAGAATTATCGACGAATTCGCAGGAGTCATACGATCCCGCGCCGTGCGCGGCGCCACCGCAATGCCCGGCGCTGTTTGTGTGAAAGACACACTCATTCAGCGTGAGTACCGGTGTCGCTCCTGCATAGAGCCCCCCACCATCGTAGCGGGCATGGTTGGCCGTGATGGCACATCGGACGAGGTCAAGCGCATCGGCCGAACAAAAAATGCCGCCCCCTTTGCCGTTCGCCCAATTGGCATCGATTGTGCAGTCGCTAATCACCAACGTGCCGCCATCGACGCGGACCCCGCCGCCACTGCTGTAGAACGGTTCCGCGTTGCCGCCCACGATCGTGACGCCGTCCAGAATCGTTCCCTCGGTCGTGTCGCTCGCGGACACAACATGACGACTGTTCTCATCGTAGTTCTCGAAGCCGGGACCATCGTCACCCGCCAGATCGCCGCTGAGGATCGTTTCGAATAGCTCGATGTCGCGTTCGTCGGGGTCGGGCGCGTTAACACCGGCGTAGCCGCCACGGAGTGCAACCCCACTGATGAGTTGAAAAGTAGCCGTGCGGTCCCCGGTACCGAATGGATTGACTTCATCACGGTCAGGGCGGTAGAGGCCCTGGCCGACACGGATTTCATCGCCCGACTGTGCCGCACCAAGACCATCCTGCAAGTACGTAAAGGCACTCGCCCACGTCAGACCGTCGCCACCGGGTAGCGCATCGTCGTCCACGTGCCATATAGCTTGGGCTCGCAAGGTTGAAACCCCACCTAAGAGCAAAGTCAGTACTATGGTGGTAATCGAAATGATCGTTCGGTCCATAACACGCCCCTCACTATAATGACATGCGACAAACAAGCCCCGAAACTCGTCCTGGCCCATCGCTATCTCTATAATACCACATATGCGCTCTGGTGCGGTCAATCGGCACCGTTTTTAATCGAGACTGACTGACACCAAGAGCGTGGTACCGCAGCCCTCGCGGCATCGGTCAATACGCTTGCAGTCCGACCCCAACCGGCTACGCTTGAACTCCAGATGCATCCAAACACTGGGAGTGCGAGCACGATGAAATCACTATTCGAGAATACAAAGGCCGTCGTCGGCATGATCCATGTCGGCGCGTTGCCTGGAACCCCGCGTAATGGCGAATCGCTTGACGCCATCGTTCAACATGCGTGCGAAGAAGCCCACGCGCTCGCGCAGGCCGGTGTCGACGGGCTGATGATCGAAAATATGCACGACCTGCCCTATCTAAAGGGCAACGTCGGCCCCGAAATCACTGCCGCCATGACCGCCGTTGGTATCGCCGCGCGGAACGTCGGCCCCTTGCCACTCGGCGTGCAGATCCTGGCGGCGGCGAACCGTGAAGCGCTGGCCGTCGCACTGGCGTGCGGTGCCGACTTCGTCCGCGTCGAGAACTTCGCCTATGCCCACGTCGCCGACGAAGGCCTCATGCCCACCGCCGAAGCCGGGCCGCTGCTGCGTTATCGCCGACAGATCGGGGCCGAGCACGTCAAGATCATCGCCGATGTTAAGAAGAAGCACTCGAGCCACGCGCTGACGGCGGATGTCTCGCTCGCCGAAGCGGCTCGAACGACCGAGTTCATCGGTGCCGACGGGATCGTCGTAACCGGCACCGCCACCGGACAGCCGACGTCGCCGGAAGATGTCGCAACCGTGCAAAATGCTGTTAACGTGCCGGTCTGCATCGGCTCGGGTCTGACGCCGGAGAATTTGCCGGCTCTCTGGCCGCACGCGGACATGTTCATCGTCGGCTCGTACTTCAAGGTCGACGGTCTTTGGTCGAACACCGTCGATCAGAAGCGTGTGACCGATTTCATGGCGACCATAGCTCGGCTGCGTGAAAACGCCTGACCGGTTGCAAACCGGTCCCACAAGTTAATGCTTTGTCTAGGTTGATTTGATGGGTAGTGTTTCTTTCGAGGCCGTGACAATACTTGAAGAGGACAACAATACCTGAAGAGCCGCGGACTTCAGTCCGCCCGGTCCTTCGGAAAGAGTAAACTCTACTCCCCGCGGCGCCGCGCGGACTGAAGTCTGCGGCTCCTCACAGGTTGAACCCATCAAAGTAACCCTGACAAAGCCCTAATATAGCGGCCGGCGCCTCGCCGGCCGAGGGAGCACTGTATTGAACAACGCGCGGACAGAACCGACACCCGGTCGAATCGAGGTGATCTGCGGCTGCATGTTCTCCGGCAAGACCGCCCGTCTGATCGAGCTGCTTTCCGCGGCCCGGTCGGCCGGCCGATCGGTGCTGGCGTTCAAGCACACATCGGATCGGCGTTACTCGCCCGACGCACTCGCCACACACGACAACCGCCGCTTCCCCGCCCAACCGATCGCCGATGCCGCCCGGATCGAATCGCACGCCAAAGCCGCGGAAGTAATCGGGATCGACGAGGGGCAGTTCTTCGGATTAGCACTAGTCGAGATATGCCTGCGCCTACGCGAACACGGCCGCCGTGTAATCGTCGCCGGCATCGATCACGACACCTGGGGCCGGGACTTCCCCCCTTTACCGCAACTGAAGGCGATTGCGAACAATGTCGAGCTACTGCACACACCCTGCCGCGTCTGCGGCTCACCGGCCCGCTATTCGCAACGCATGATCCCGGTCGTCGATGGGCAAATGGTCGGCGGCCCGGAAGAATACGAGCCGCGCTGCGCCAACTGCTTTGTCCCGCTCAAGAGCCCTCACCCGACGGACTGACGCTTCCCAGCCGCAGATAATCCAGCCCGAACATATACGACTCAACCGCCTGCTCATTGGCCCCGACGATCTCGACCTTCAGTGTGTTCAGACCCTCTTGCAGATTGAAGATGCCCAGGTCAACTTCCTTCGACGGCGTTATTTGGTTGCTGTAAAGGTCGATTGGCTCGCCGAACTCTTCACCGTTGATCGAGAGCCGCACGATGCCATAGTCGCGTGCCTTGAGAAAGCGTGCGAATACACGATATTGCCCAACATTCTCAACTTGGAACCCCAGCACGAGGTAATCGCCCGGCCGGCCCTCACGCCACCACTGGTGCTGCTCGTTGCTCAACCCGTCCCCATTCTGTGGAAGAACCGTGCCGGTCTTATAAACGACGCGCATCTCCTCGCCCTCGAGCGCGCCCGCGACGCGCGGCGACACATACTCAGGAATCTCGACAACACGAAGATCGGCCGGGTCGATCTCGGGAAAGCCGTCGTCCCCGCCCGGCCGCGCGTACCAATACGAGACGACGGACATAGCGACCTTTGCCTTGGCATTCCAATGCCATAGCTCCATGTCGAAGCGAAAATCGTGCTCAAACGGTATGCGGTCGAGCACGTGCCAGCGGTTCACCGCCGTGTGGCCGTAGTTGCCGGGTCCATCGCAGCGCGGCTGATTGTGGTAGGCGTGCGTAAACGTCTCGGGCCAGCACCAGGCGTAGCCGAAGTAGTCCTCGGTACCGGTACCGAAATGGCTGGGAAACGATTCGCCGTCGACGTAGATCTTCTCATCGCCTTCGCCCCACCAGTTCTTGACGGGGTTGGTGATGGCAAACGCCGCCCCCACGAAAACGCCCCGCCCGCTCGCGGTCAGGTAGTTCCAATCCCGCATCGGCCGCGTCGGCACGTCATACTCGGCCCGCCACTTGGCGTGAAAGTGCATCGAGCGTTCGGTCCAGACGTAATCGGTACCCGCCACGCGGTAATCCACGCGCCGCAACGTGTCGCCCGTGTTGTGGATTTCCAGTCGGGCCGACCTCTGAAACGGCATCACCCAATGGCACCACATGGTGCCGTCCGCACTCACGCCCAGTGTTAATGATCCATACGGATTGATCCCCGGCGCGGCCCCAAAAAAGTCGCCCAGCGGACAGACCACCGTCTCTTCGCCGTCAAAGCTCATCCTGAGTACGAGCTGCCGCAACGTCGTCTCCAGGTCCTCGTCATTGACTTTGACGCGCAGCCCAACGATCGCCCCGGGAGTGGACACTCGCCAAACGCTCGAGCTTCCCGCCAGAATCAAGGTCCCCGCCTCGGGACCCCGCTGCTTCTGGATCACATTTGCAAGCTCCGACAGTATCCCGGCGGGCTCGACGCCGGCTTTCTGAGGCGACGCCAGCAGCCGGGCGGTCTCATCAATCTCTGAGGCCCGTAGACGCAGATCGCGCGGCTTGAAGCCGGCCACCTTCGTGCCCGGCGGATACGTGCGGTAGTTTACGTGATAATAAAATCCGCCCTCGTCGCTCGTGATTTTGCAGTGCTTCGAGTAGGGGATCGGGAAATAGCTGTTCCAGCCGCGGCTGCGCTGGCCGGCGATCGGGACGGGTATGCCTTCCAGCTTCCCACCCAGCACGTCCGCCATCGGCGCCTCGATGACGGGCTTCTTGGCGTGGTTGAGATAGATGCGCAGCGTCCCCCGCGGGTTCGCCGACCAGATGCGGACGATCGCCCCCGGCCCCACCGCGTCCATCATCACGTATTCCTTCCCCCCGCCGCGCTCCTCGACGCGCAAAAAATGCCCGGCGTCGGCGTTGGCAAACCACGCCTCGTGATCCTCCGGCAACTTGGACCTACGGTCATAACTGGAGAACTGTTTGCACGTGAACGGCGGGTCCGGATACTCGGCCAGCCCCCCCAGATCGGTCATCTCCCTCAGCAACGATCGCGTCGTCACCTTCGGCGTCGCACAACCCACCAATACTGAACCGGTCACGACCAGGACGGCAAGATATGTCCAAACACGCATGAGAAATCTCCCGACTTGCAACGCAGCGTTCATCTTTGACGCGGCTGGATACCCCACGCTTTTAGCGTAGGGGACTGACTCAACCACTGGGTGCCGGCCATTTCTATCATCCGTCCTCCACCCTGCCAAGGCGTAGCATTCGTCAGACACCATCTTCCTACGAACCGACCGCTACATCAACCACGTGGCACGGCCGATAGGGGGTGCATAACCGTCTTGGTGGGCGCTGTGTAAGCCGGGAAACGTAGCATCCGCCCCCCGTGGCGGACGTGGAATGTGGGAATCTTTCGACACCCGACGTCCGCCACGGGGGGCGGACGCTACAGGGCCCACGCCGAAGCCCGCCGATATTGTCGTGCACCCGGACTCGGATAAGCTCCGCCGCCCCCCTTTCGCCCACCGCCTCGCCGTGCTACCTTATCATTTCGACTGACGCCCCGATCGAGGGCGCGCGATCGTGTCGTTGGCAACCATCACCGCGAGGAACCCCGAATGGCCGAGCAACCGACCCAGTTCAAATTCCCGGAAAACGCCTATCGTGAACTCAAACCAGGCGAAAAATACGTCCCGATGGTCCCGCCCGGCACGAGCGTGCCGGAACTGACCACGCGGATGTTCGTTTTCGGCTTGCTGATGAACATCATCTTCTCGGTGGCGGCGACGTTCCTGGCGCTGAAGGCTGGTCAGGGCATCGAAACGGCGATCCCGATCTCGATTCTGGCTATCGGGCTGTCAGGCTTCATTCTCAAGGCCGGCGGACGCGCCAGCTCGATCCTCGAGAACGTCTATGCCCTGGCGATCAGCACCACCTCGGGCTACGTGGTGGGCGGGGCCTGCTTCACGATGCCGGCGATCTACATCCTCAACCTCAATTCGAATCTGGGAATGAGCAACCTCGCGCTCTTCCTCCAGATCTCGCTGGTGCCGTTCCTGGGCGCGATCCTGGGCGTCATCTTCCTGATTCCCTTCCGCCGCTACTTCGTCAGGGAAATGCACGGCAAGCTGCCCTTCCCCGAGGCGACGGCGACGAACGAGATTCTTGTAACTGGCGCCTCGGGCAGCACGAGCCAGGCGTGGATCCTGATCTACTCGTTCCTCCTTTCCTTCGTCTACACCTTCCTGGCCACCGGCCTCAAGCTCTTCAGCGACGTCTTCACAACCGGAAGGGCGGAACTCACCGCCTTTGGTGGCAAAGCCATTCACTCCGTCGAGACTCTCGCGTTCGGGGACACCGGCTTTTTCGCCACTCTCACGGAGAAGTCCAAAGCCGTCATCTCCATGGGCGCCGGGGCCTACTACCTCGGCCTCGGGTTCATCATCGGTCTGCGCTACGCCTCGATCATCTGCGCCGGCTCATTGCTCTCCGTCCTGGTCCTCACGCCGCTGCTCGGCCGCCTCGACCTCGAGCAGCTTCAGGCCATCAACCCCGCCGTCGCGTCAACCGCGGCCGGCGACATCTGGTATCAGATCCCGCGCGTCATGGGCATCGGCGCGATTTTCACCGCGGGCGTCCTTTCGATCCTGAAGATGGGCAAGGTGATCGTGACGGCCCTCCGGCAAGCTCTCGGCGGGCTGTTCAAGGCCAAGGGTGCCCCCGTCACCCACGACCGTACCGATGAGGATCTGGGCTACGGCGTGATGATGATCCTGGGAATCCTGGTGATTATCGTCATGACGCTCTTTTTCCGCTTCACGGTTCTGGACGGCATGGAAAACGCCAACTTCCTCACCTTCGTCTCCGTCATCCTGGCGCTGGTGATGGCCTTCCTGTTCACCACCGTCTCCGCTTGGGCCATCGCGATGATCTCGGTGACGCCGGTCTCCGGCATGACCGTGACAACCATCATCATCACGGCCGTGCTGCTGGCGGCGGCGGGCCTGGGGAAGGGCGATCAAGCGATGCTGGCGGTGCTGCTGGTCGGCGGCGTGGTCTGTACGGCGCTCTCGATGGCCGGCGGACTGGTCACCAACTTCAAGCTCGGCTACTGGCTGGGAGCCAGCCCGAAACGGATCGCCTGGAACGCGATTGTCGGTTCGTTCGTCTCAGCCATCTTCGTCTGCGGAACGATCATGGTGCTCAACATCGAGCCGGGCTACACGCCCGACCACGCCGACCCGCTCCCCGCGCCGCAGGCCAACATGATGGCCGGTGCACTACAGAGCTTCCTCGGCACCGGCGAGGTTCCCTGGCTACTCTACATCCTCGGCGTCATCATGGCCCTGACTGTCGAACTCGTGGGCATTTCCGCCCTGGCGTTCGGCTTGGGCATGTACCTGCCGATATACATCAACACGCCCATCCTGATCGGGGCATTCGTCGCCTACCTGGTGAGAAAGAGCAGCAAGAACGAGAGGCTCTCCAAAGCACGCAGCAACAAGGGCATCCTGATCGCCTCCGGCCTGATCGCGGGCGGCGCGATCATGGAGGTGCTCGTCAACCTCACCGGGGCCATAGACAAGCAGCTACCCTGGAAGGTGCTGCGACCATTGACCGACGGCGGGGAGCAGTACGTCGGCAAGATCATGCCGTTCTTCGATATCAGCGGGCGGATGATCGACGGCGGCGTTAATCCCGAAGCACTGGCCCGTACCGAGAACTGGCTCGGCTTGCTCCTGTTCCTGGCCCTGTGCGTGTTCGTCTACTTCGACTGCCGACGGGCAAAGCCCGAACTTGGCGAAGGCGAGCTTGGGTAAAAAAGAATAGCAGCACGATCAGAGCCCCGACTGGAATCCTTCGCCGGCGCTCGTGGCTGGGTGCTCTTCGCGAGTATGCGGTTACGCCCGGAATCGGCGGGGCCGAGAACATCCCCGACACTCGCCGCAGGGAGACCACACATGCTTCCGAAACCAAGATTCTGTTCGCAATGCGGAGCGGCGGTGGAAACGCGGATGATCGACGGCAAGCCCCGCGACGTTTGTTCCGCCTGCGATGCACACGTTTATCAAAACCCGCCCCCGCTGGCCGCTTGCGTAGTGCTCAACGAGCGGCGTGAGGTGCTGCTCGTCAAGAGCAAACACGACTCGGAAGAAGCAACCTGGTCACTGCCGATGGGCTTTGCCGATGCGGGCGAGACCATCGCCGAGGCCGCCCCGCGGCAACTCAAGGAGAAGACCGGCCTCGAGGCCCGCCTGATCCGCCTGCTCCACGCCGACTCCAGCAAGAGCCCGGATCACGGCGACCTGTTGATCGTCACGTTCGAGTTGGAAAAGGTCGGCGGAAAGGAGGCGCCCGGGGCGGAGATCGAAACGCTCGCCTATTTCCCGCATAGCCGCTGCCCCAAGCTGGCGTTCAGTGCCCATGAAAAAGCGTTGCGAACCTGCGCCGACAGCCACCTGGAAGAGTGGATGATCCACGACTCATTCGAGCGTCTGCAAACCAACGATACCAAGGTCATGCTCTCGGACGCGCTGGTCGGCTTGATCAAGGACGATTCCGACGAAATCGCCCGGCTGTGGATCACCGAGATCTGCGAAGGCCCGACCACCGCTTCTTACGCGAAGGCCGATCAGGCCAAGCTACTGGAAAGGGCCTCCACGGCGCTTTCGCAATTCGGGCGCTGGCTCTCGGGCCACGAAGCCGATCAGGAGGTCGCCGAGTTCTACTTCAACATCGGGCGAGAGCGTCGCGCGCAGGGCTTCAGCAACCACGAAATCCTCAGCGCCCTGATGCTCCTGAAAAAACAGATTTGGATCTTTGCCCGCAGCCGCGGGGTTTGGAAGCGTCCGATCGACGTTTACCGCGTACTCGAGCTCAACAGGCGGATAGTGGTTTTCTTTGACAAGGCGATGTACCACACGACGCGCGGATTTGAAGCTGAGAGTACCACCTAATAAGACCTGACATTCGGCGAAACCACCCCGGCGGATTTCCAGAAAAATGACTGCATGTCCGATAATGTTCCGCTTCCCCAAACGTCCCAATTTTTCTTAATATCTCACCATTCCTGGACCATTATTAGCTTGACGCGCTGCATTGAAACCGTGTACGATCACGTTCGACTTGGGTTATGCGAGGAACAAGGGAGAAGGAGAAGTAGCACTTCCCGTGTTCGTTAGCTTCCGATCGTTGTTGTGCGTGCGCCTGGGTCATATCTTTGCCGTGCGTCGGCTACGATCGCAAGTCTTGTCAAGGTCGCATCGTCGGCTTTGGTTCGACACAGAGGAATGGGTTAGCAGTTGTTGTAGGGGAAGTTTTGCAACCCGCGATACAATTAACTTGCTGTTGTAGCGCGTGTACCACGTCAACATGGCGGCGGATGAGTAGTTTCATCCCAACCGTGTTGTCGCCCTCCCTCTCCACGCTTTCCACCCCCCAAGCCAACCAACAAAACAACTTCAACCGCGACCCTCGTCTCGCATCCCAAACGGGACAGAAAATTACCTGCTCTCCTCGCATTTCACGCACGGGAAAGCGCGGGCTCCCGCAAAGCCGTGCAACGGTTGTTTTTCGCACTTTGGAGCATAAGTTCAGCCCAAGGACACAATGTTTTTACTTAAGGAGGTGTCACAAATGAATTGGAAGAAACCTGTTTTTGCACTAGGCGCCGTACTCCTGTGTACGAGCCTCCTGATGGCAATCACGCCACCAGGGACTACCGCGACCGCCACGCAAATTGCGCCGGTCTCGGCAAACTCAACGCAAGCGGTCCTACCGGACCCGGTCAAGACCAAGGCACTGGCCAAGGCACAAGGCCAGGCCGTGACCGGCCCGATAGGGCTCGCCCCCACCCCCGGGGCGAAACCGGCCGGCTTGCGTAGCGGTGAAGAGTGCCCGCCGGATGCTCTGTTCGGGCAAATACCGCACGGACCGGATGACGCGTGGTCGATCGGTACCAGTGCCGACACCACGGCGTTCACCTACATGATCTACGAGAACTACTCGGGTGTGACCGGTGAAATCTGCGATATTCACTGGTGGGGCCTCAGCCTGCACTACGATGCCGGCTGGACCGCCTGCGATCCCGAGGGCGTGACGTTCAACGTCGCGTTCTACGAGGACGACGGTGGGGTGCCGGGCGCTATGGTGTGCACATACACCGACCTGACCCCGACCATCACAGGGACCGGGCTCTTTTATGCCGGTTTCGAGATGTACTACTGGGAGGTTCTGTCGCTGGACCCCTGCTGCACGCTCGGCGACGGCTGGGTCTCGATCCAGTCGCAGATGAATACCAACGACTGCGCGTTCCTGTGGCATAGCAGCCCGGAAGGCGACGGCGAGTCGTTGCAGGAGGACCTCGATGCCGGCACGCCGCCGGCAGCGACCGGCTATGACCGCGCCTTCTGCCTGACCGGCGTGTACGAGCCGACGTTCGGCGCTTGCTGCGACGACTACACCGGCGTCTGCGAAGACGACGTCGAGATCATCTACTGCGACGGCCGCTTCGCCGCGGATACGCTGTGTGCCGATCTCGATCCGCCTTGCGGCCCGACCGGTGCCTGCTGCGTCGACTTGGTATGCGTGGAGACTACCGTCGAGGCTGCCTGCGATGAGATGGGCGGCGACTGGTACGAAGGCGAGACCTGCCCCGAGTTCGAGTGTCCGGACACCCTGGCGGACTTCATCGTCCAGGCTCCGTTCACCTCCGATCTGCTCGACAGTTGTGGCGCGGGCGACGATTGTGCCCTGCGCACCGGCGAGGAGCACGAGTACGAGGTGATCATCCCGTACGCGGGCTTGTGGAACTTCAACACGTGCCTGCACGCTGGTTGGGACACGTACATCTTCCTCGGCACGACCCTGTGCGGCCAGGAACTCGGGTACAACGATGACGCCTGCGGGCTGCAATCCGAGATCGAAGTGTTCATCGAGGCCGGCAACTACTTCTGCACTATCGAAGGCTTCAGTGGCTGCGGCCTCTACATCTTCGACGTCTTCGACGCCACCCCGCTCGGCGCCTGCTGCGTCGATACGGTCTGTGTCGAGACCAACTACCCGGCCGACTGCGATGCACTGGGTGGCGACTGGTACCAGGGCGAGACCTGTCCCGAATTCGATTGCCCCGTGCCGTGCGAGGAATCCACGGTCGAGATCGAGATTCTGACCGACTCCTGGCCGGAGGAGACGACCTGGGTGGTCGTGCCCCACGGCGGCGGAACCCCGATCTGCTCGGGCGGCCCGTACGCCGACGCTGCCACGACCTACCTCCACGAGTGCTGCATCGGGTACGAGGACTGTGTAGACTTCACGATCTACGACTCGTATGGTGACGGCATCTACGCCCCCGGCGGTTACATCATCCGCTTGGACGGCGTCGAAGTCGCCAACACGATGGGCGGCGGCTTCACTGATAGCGAAGACACCGTCTACAACTTCGGTGGCGGCTGCGTGCCGGATGTCGGTGCCTGCTGCGTCGGCCTCGACTGCGTGGCGACCAACACCGAGGCGGAGTGCGATGCGATTGAGGACGGCGACTGGTACATCTTCGAGGATTGCTTCGGCACCCCGCCGTTCGACTGTCCGGAGGTTCCGGCGAACGACGACTGCGAAGATGCGGAACCGGTCAACGCCCCGTATCCAGTCACCGTCCTCGGCGACAACACGCTGGCGACGATCGACTGCCCGGGCGTGCTGGACTGGATCGCAATCTGGTACGAGGTTGAGCTGCCGTATGCGGACAACACGCTGTCCGTCTCGTACTGCCCGACTGGAGTTGATCTGTACACCGTCGGGATCGTTTACTACAACGATTGCACCGATTGCAACGCGTACATTATCGCTGATACGTATGCGTTCACCTATGACACCTGTCCGGGTGGCTGGACCGGTTGCGACATGCAGTGGAACTCGATAGCTGGTCCGGGCACGATTGTGCTGCCCGCGTACTTGGTCGATGCCAGCATGAACGGCATGGAGTTCAACGCGACGATCAACGTCACCGAGAACGTACCGTGCGTCATAGATTGCGAGCCGAACGAAGGCGAGGAAATCTGCTACGACGGCTACGTTGATGATTACAACGGCGGCTGCAACTCCACCCCGCCGGTCTTCCAGCCGATCGCCTGTGGCGACATCATCTGTGGTACGTCCGGCATATACGACTTCGGCGGTTCAGCCTACCGTGACATGGACTGGTTCGAGTTCACGCTCGATGAGCCGGGAATGGTCACCTGGGCCGGCGAGGCCGAGTTCTTCTTCGCGTTGTGGATTGCCCAAGGTCCTTGCGACAATCTCGTGATCCTGGACTTCGCAAACGCACCCGAGTGTACCATGATCAGCTTGACGCAAGTCCTCGACGCGGGAGATTACATCCTCATCGCCGCTCCGGCGGATTGGGGCAACTATCCCTGCGGCGTGAAGTATGAAGTTTCGCTGACCTGCGGTATCGTCACCGGTGCCTGCTGCGTGGGGACCGAATGTGTCGACACCAACGAGCAGTGGGAGTGCGATGATCTGGGCGGCGACTGGTACATCGGTGAGGACTGCTTCGGCGATCCGCCGTTCGAGTGCCCGGTGCCGTGCGATGAATCGCAGATTGACATCACGATTCTGACCGACTCCTGGCCGTCTGAGACGACCTGGGAGGTCACCGATCACGCCACCGGCGTGTTGGTCTGCTCGGGTGGCCCCTACTCGGCAGCCGCCACGACGTACTACGAGGTGTGCTGCATCGGCTACGATGACTGTGTCGACTTCACCATATACGACTCCTTTGGTGACGGCATCTACGCTCCCGGCGGCTACATCGTGGCCCTGGACGGCGTCGAAATCGCCAACCAAATGGGCGGCGGCTTCACCGGCAGCGTAGAGACTGTCGAGAACATCGGCGGCGGCTGCGTTGAGCCGATCGGTGCCTGCTGCGACCAGGACTTGGTCTGTGTTGCCACCAACACCGAGGAAGAGTGCGATGCGCTGGGCTATGCCTGGTACATCGACGAGGACTGCTTCGGCGATCCGCCGTTCGAGTGCCCGCCGTGCGAGTACTGCACGCCGTGCTACTCCGACACAGACGACGACTTCATCACGAACGTCACGTTCAACACCATCAACAATGATACCGGTCCGGAAGGCGCGCCTTGCAGCTACGGCAGCTACATCGGCATCTCGACCGAGGTGGAGTTGGAAGAGACGTATCAGTTGTCGGTGTCCATAGACGGGAACGGTAGCTGGACGGAGTACGTGTCGGTCTGGTTCGACTGGAATCAGGACTGCACGCTCGATACGGTTATCCAGCTCGGCTCGGTCGTGGTCACGCCTGGTACGCCGGTGACGATCACTGCCGATATCACGATTCCGGCCGACGCGGTCCTCGGTGTGACGCGCATGCGTGTCATCGAGCGTTACGCCGAGCAGACCACGGATCCGTGTGAGGTCTACACCTATGGTGAGGCCGAGGACTACACCGTGGTCGTGATGCCGAGTATCTGCGGCGACTTTGATGGAGATGGCGACGTTGACGTCGATGACTTCTACTTCTTCCTCGACGCTTTCGGCACCTGCGTTGGTGACGACAAGTACGAGGAAGCTTGTGACTTCGACGGCGACGAGTGCATCACCCTGGTCGACTACCAGATGTGGATGGAGTGCTACCGTGACGCCAACGGCAAGCAGTTCACCCCGGTGATCCGCAGCAGCCAGGCCAATCACAAGTCGAGCGGCAAAGCTGGGAAAGCCCAGGTGCTGCCCTAGCCTGATAAGGTAACGGGCGATACGATGTCTGCCGGCCATGGGCCGGCAGGCATCGTCGCCCAGCACCGTGGGGCAAGTGCCCCAGGGAGAATAAACGTGTCAAGGAAATCGATAACAAAACTAACTGCTCATATGGAGGAGGTTTGAGAATGACTAAGAAGTGTAAAGTACTTTGTTCTATTCTAGCGGTCGGAATGCTCGGCATGGCCGGCGCGTCCGCCACCATTGTGGTCGATTTCGACCCATTGGTTGCGGAAATCGATGCTCCCGGATACACCGTGAACATCGAGATCATCGCGAACATCCCGGAGGAAGATGCGATCCTGGGTTGGGGTCTCGACGTAATCGTGGATGACCCCGGGATCGCCGATATGACGAACGTTACGATCAACACGCTCCTTTTCAATGCCGTGGATACTCCGGACGGCGACGGCCTCGGCG
>JAUWNI010000027.1 GCA_030612705.1 Phycisphaerae bacterium
GGCCGACCCCCGTGTCGGCCGTAGAGTACGGGAAAACAGCCGCTCGTGGGATCGGCCGACACGGGGGTCGGCCGCTACATGACTTTTACGGCGAACTCCTGACGTTTGTACTGATCGCCAAGGCCGGTATGATCGGCCGGCATGTCCGAGCAGCGGTCCATAGTAACATCGGCCAAGCTAATCGCCGGCTGTACGCTTACTTCGCGGGTCACGGGACTGATCCGTGACATGTTGCTGGTGCATACGTTCGGGCTCACCTGGGCGCTCGACGCCTTCAACTACGCTTTCCAATTCCCCAACCTTTTCCGCCGACTGTTCGGCGAGGGGGCGCTCGCCGCCGTCTTCGTGCCCACGTTTACACGTACGCTGGAGACCGAGGGCCGGGCGTCGGCGTGGCGAGTGCTCGCACGTACGCTCGCTTTACTGACGGTGACGATTCTCGTCGTCATCCTGGCGATCGAAGCGATCGTGCTGGCGATCTGGTTCTTCAATCCCGGCGGGCCGGCCCGCCAGGTGATCCTCGCGCTCACCGCGCTGATGTTGCCGTTCATGCTCACGATTTGCGTCGTGGCGCTTTTTTCGAGCATTCTCAACTGCGTCGGCAGCTTCGTACCCGCGGCGCTGATGCCCGTCGTGTTGAACCTCGTCATGATTGCCGGCATCGTCTGGCTCGGGCCGGCGCTCGGCGGGGACGATCCACAGAAGCAAGTCTTCGGCGTTGCGATCTGCGTGCTCGTCGCCGGTGTGCTGCAACTGGTGTTGCTCGTGCCGGTGCTGCGACGGCAAGGCGTGCGGTTCGGCTGGTCGTTTCAGTTTCGTGACCCGCACGTGCGGGAAATGTCACGCAAAATGCTGCCCGTACTGTTCGGACAAGGCGTGCTGCTGCTCGGGACGTTTCTCGACGCCCAGATATGTGCTTTGCTGACATACGTCAAGGACGGCCCGGCCACGGCGAGTCTGTTCGGGTTCGCGTTTACCTATCCGCTCAGCGAGGGGGCGCTCTCGGCGATCACCGTGGCGCAGCGGCTCTACCAGTTCCCGCTCGGCGTGCTGGGCATCTCGCTGGCGGTTGCCGCCCTGCCGACGTTCAGCCGACTCGCGGCCCGCAAGGACCGGACGGGTTGGACCGCCGAAGTCACCAGTTCGCTCCGGCTGGCCATGTTTGCCGGGCTGATGACCGGCGGGTTGATGATCGTATTGGCCGAGCCGATCGTGCGACTGCTGTTCGAGTATCGCAACTTCGACTCCGCCGACACCGCCCGCTCCGCTCGCGTTCTGATGTTCTACGGTTTCGGCATGTGGGCGTTCTGCGTTCAGCACATCATCCTGCGCGCGTTTTACAGCGTCGGCGACGTGCGCACGCCGGTAAAGATCAGTTGCGTCTTTGTGCCGATCAACCTTGCGCTGAGCCTGGTGCTGATCTGGTTCGAGGACATCCGCGAGGCGGCTTTCGCAATCAGCACTTCGATCACCTCAACCTTGACCGTGGTCGTCGCTATCGTCCTGCTGCAACGAAGGACCGAAACGCGTCTGGTTGGTGGTGCCGCGCTGTGGGCGGCCGCGAAGATGCTCACTGCCGCGCTGGTCAGCGTCTTGGCGGTATGCTGGCTGCGTCAATACTGGCTGCCGGCTCTGACGGATGCGATCGATGTGACGGTTTTGCGGCGGGCGCTGGATACGCTCGGGGCGTTGGCACTTGGATGCGGTTTGTTTCTAGGTCTCGGGGCGCTGCTCGGCCTGCCCGAAACGAGACTGCTGCTGCGTTATCGCCGCCGGTCGGGTCGGCAAGAGTAACAAGAGTAATAAGTACCTGAGAAGGCGCGTGCTTACTCGCCCAGCGATTTGATCCGGGTCACCGCGTCGCGGATTTCGGAAACCCGCAGCCCGAAATGCTCACCCACTTTTACCGCGTCACCTTTTCCGACCGGGTGGTTGTTGATCAACAGGTTGAGCGGATCGTCGATGCCTTTGTGGAACTCGATGATCATCCCCAGTGAGAACTTGCGGACAGCCGCGATATCCATTCGTCGCGACGCCAATTGCACGATCACCGGCACCTTGATCCTCAGGATCCGCGCAATCTCGGGCGATGCGTTGATGATCGGTCGCGGGCGTGGGGGAGGCGGTGGAGTTGCGACGGTCGCGGTCGCCGCCGCCGCGCTTTCGTCGGTGCCCGCATCCTCAACCAGATCCTCCGCCTGGGCGAGTAAGGCTTCGATTTCGTCCTGGTCTACAATCATCGCGCAGCGTCACCCGGGGAAGCGCACAATGCTTCCTGTCATCCTTACTAACGTAATCGGTAAAAGCGGACTCTCGGCTGAGTGATGCTACGGACTCTTCACGCCCGCGGGCTGCCAACGCCGATTCCAGAGTTCGAGCATCAGCAACGCCCAGAGCGGATGTTCGTAATTGGCACGTCCGGATAAATGAGCTTCCAGGACGCCCTGTAACCACTCCGGCCGAAATACCCGGCCGCAGATCGATCCCGGACCGGTGAGCCGTGCTTGGAGCAGATCACGTAATTCGCCGCGGAACCACTCGCCGACCGGCACACCAAATCCCATTTTCGGCCGATTCAGCACCTCCGGCGGGACAAAATCAGCGGCCCAGTCCCTCAAAATGCGCTTACCGCCGCCACGGCCCAGACGCCATTGGAACGGCAGTGAAAGCGCAAATTCAACCAGTTCGTGATCGAGGAAAGGCGAGCGGCATTCGAGGCTGCACGCCATCGACGCGATATCGACCTTGGTGAGCAGATCGTAGGGCAGGTAGCTGTGGAAGTCGGTGCGATTGGCCTGCTCCGGCGCCGTCCGCCCGCCTGCCGCGTACATTTCGTCGAACCAGCGCAAAGGTTCATCGAAGTCAATCCGTTCGGCGAATTCGCGCCGATAGCCGCTCGCCAACATCGCCGGCGGAAAGATGTTGACCCATGACAGGTATCGCCGCCCGGGCGTTTGACCGAGTGCCGACAGGAAGCGATAGAGCCGATTGCTGGTCGACTTCGGCCCGCCGCGTGGTAACACATTCGACGTAGCCCCCATAAGCGACAGCACGCCCCGTGGTAGCACGTCGAAACGAGCAGCGAGCCGGGCGGCGACGTAGCGGTCGTAGCCCGCGAAGCATTCGTCGCCCGCGTCGCCGGTCAACGCCACCGTTACGGACTGGCGCGTGTAGCGCGAGACGTAGTAGGTCGGGATCGCCGATGAGTCGGCGAACGGCTCGTCGTAATGCCACGCCAGCGTGTCCAAAATCTCCTTTGCCCGCGGCGTGACCGTATGCTCGTGATGCTCGGTCTCGAAGGCCTCCGCGACGCGTCGGGCGTACACGGTCTCATCGTAGCGCGCGTCGTTAAAGCCGATAGAGAATGTTCGCAACGGTGAGACGCCGAGCTTGCGCATCAGGCCGACGACGATCGAGGAGTCGATCCCCCCGGAGAGAAACGCCCCGAGCGGTACGTCGGCGATGAGGCGTTTCTCAACGGCGCTTCTCAGCAATTCGCCCAGGCGAGCCTTCGCATCCTCGTATGAACCGTCGAACGGGGCCGGCCGGGGGAGAGACCAGAACGGATGCGGCGAGTGTACCTCAGCATTGTCAACTCGAACATAGTGCCCCGGAGGCACCTTCCGAAACCCGCGGAAGATCGAATGCGGCGCGGCAACGTACTGAAACAGCAAGTAGCGGTGGAGCGATTGCGGGTCGATCTCGCCGCGAACGCCCGGCAACGCGAGAATGGCTTTAGCCTCACTGGCAAAATACAATCGGTCGTTGAGAGACGCGTACGTCAGCGGCTTCTTGCCGAAACGGTCGCGCGCGAGCAGCAGTTGAGCATTCGACTCATCCCAGATCGCGATCGCGAACATGCCGGCGAGATGCTCGAAGCACTGTTCGCCGTGCTCTTCGTACAGATGCGCGATGACTTCGCTGTCGGCGTTGGTTTTGAATGTGTGCCCTTTTTGCGTAAGCTCCCGCCGCAGATCGCGGAAATTGTAGATCTCGCCGTTGAAGACAACCCAGACCGTCCCGTCTTCATTGCTGATCGGCTGGTGACCGCCCGCGATATCGATGATCGAGAGTCGCCGAAAGCCGAACCCGCAGCGTCCGCGCGGATCGACGTAGTATCCTTCGTCGTCGGGCCCGCGATGGACCAATTGCCCGGCCATCGTGCGCAGATCCGCATGGTCAACTCTCGGGCCATCCGGGGCAAAGCTAACGATACCGGCGATTCCACACATGGAGGGTTCAGGGTTCGGGGTTCGGGGTTCGGGAGTCACGGGCCAACATGCTTACTGATACTCCCTTTTGACCGGTTAGGTTCGTTGCTTACCGTTTGTCGGCTGACATTTCGGGCAGATGTGCGTGCCGCGCTGGGCGATGCGCAGGGCCTCGATCGGCGTTTGGCAACGCTTGCAGGGCAGCCCCGTCCTTCCGTACACCTTGAGATACCGCTTCATTCCGCCGCCGGGATAAACCGCGTCGAACGACGTTCCACGGCGGCGAATCGCTTGGCGCAGGATCGTGCGAATCGCCGTTCGCAGGGCTCGGATCTGCTCGGTCGTCAACTGATCGGAGCGCGTCGCCGGGTGCAGCCGCGCCAGGAATAGAGCTTCGTCCACATAGATATTCCCCAAACCGGCGACGATCGACTGGTCGAGCAGCAACGGTTTGAGCTGACGTGCCCGGCCGCGCAGCCGTTTCTCGAATGCCGCCGCCGTGAACGAGCGCCCCAGCGGCTCGACGCCGAGATGTCTGGTGGCCGCTTCGAAATCGGTTGTGTAAATGATCTTTCCAAACTTGCGGGCGTCGCACAGCAGCAATCTATTGCCGTCGTCGAGCTCGAAGAACGCCCGGATGTGGCGATGCTCCCGGCCGCGGTCGTCCGCCCATTCAAATCGTCCACTCATCCGAAGATGGATGAGCAGATGCGCCGGTCGGCGTCCGCCCTCCAGATTGGCCACGATGAACTTCGCTCGCCGCCACAATCGCCCGATACGTTTTCCGACGATGCCTCGCCGCACCGCCGCCACGCTCGGCTCGGCCTGTTTGGCCCAGCGTGAGACGAAGCGTGTGATCCGTCGCCCTTCCAGCCGCGGGCGGTAGCTGCGAACGATGGTTTCAACCTCGGGCAACTCGGGCATGGGGGGGATTGTAGTCGATTTATGTTCCCCAAGCGTCACGAAGTTTGCGGCAGGTTTTCCGCCAACCAGAAGTACAGCAACTTGCTCAGCACTGTCGCACGATACCTCGCCGTTGAGCGAATGTCGTCAATCGGGGCAATGTCAGTATCGAGCAGTTGGCGGATTTCCTTGGAGTCTTGGAACACTTTGCCGTTGGTGAGCGCCTTTTCAAACGCGCGGCAACGACACACGAACGGCGCAACGCTGTTGACGACCACACGCCAGCCCTGTTCATCCTTGACGACCACGATACCGACCTTGCTGATCGTGAGAGCGCTGCGCGCCCCGACCTTGTGAAACCATTCGTGCTCGCGCCGCCGTCGCGGGATGCGAATCGCGATGATCAATTGCTCCGGTCGGCGAACGGTCTGCTTGTAGCCGATGTAGTATCGGTCGAGCGGGACTTCGGTAAAGCCGGCTTGCGATTGCAGGATGACGGTCGCGTCATAAGCCATCAGCACGAGCACCCCGTCGGCGGCGGGCGAGCCGTTGCCGATGTTCCCGGCCCAGGTGCCGCGCGTCTGAATCTGGATCGCGCCGACCTGTCGCGCGGCCTCGGCCAATAGCGGAAAGGCTGACGTGACCTCCGGCGACGCGATCACGTCGTAATATGTCGTCAGTGCGCCAAGCTCCAGAAAGTCGTCCGTCAGTTGCAACGGCCCAAGCCGGTCTCGTAACGGCGAGAGATCCAGCAGATTCAGATCATCCTTCGACTGATCGTGCCACGAGACGAGCACGTCGGTCCCGCCGGCGATCGGTCGGAGCGCACCATCAGCAGCCAGCATTTCCAGAGCTTCATTCAGCGTTGTCGGCCTCAGCACACGCACGTCAGTGCTCCATCACATCTTAGCTTTCGGGTTGTAGCGTCGGGTGCCACGGACAAGCGGCAGTTTGCTTGTCCGTGCTTCCAACGATGCTTAGCACTGCTCAAGAGCAGTAGCACACCAGCCCATCAATCGATGGCAGACACAGCACTAACTGTCTCCCGACGGTTTCAACGTCTGCTCAACGCCGGCGATAATCGCGTCGTAGCCGGTGCAGCGGCACAGGTGGCCGCTCAGAAATTCACGCAGATCGACCCGGCTCGCAATTTCGGGATGCTCCCGTAGCCAGCGAAGCGACATCACAATCCCCGGCGTACACGCCCCGCACTGCGCCGTGCCGGTCTTGTTGAGCTTGTGTAAAACGGATAGCTCGGTCGACTCAGCCGTTTGCACCGATCGCCCCCGTACCTGAAACGCCGGCACCAGACACGAGTTTACCGGCAAGTCGTCGAGCAGCACCGTGCAGGCTCCGCATTCGCCCTCGCCGCAACCCTCCTTCGTACCCGTGCAGCCGCAATCGTAGCGCAGCACGTCGAGCAGCCGGGCGTCAAGCGGCACGGTGCGGGTTACCGGCTTGCCGTTGAGCGTGAAGCTCAGCTCGAACTTATCCATCGTCGTCGCCCTCCAGGTGCTCCATCAGTCGTTCCGGCGTCAGCGGGATAGCGTTGATCGACGTGCCGAGCGCGGCGCAGACCGCGTTGATCACGGCCGGTGCCGGTCCGTCCATCGGCAACTCGCCGATCCCCTTGGCTCCTCGTGGGCCGTACGGCGTCGGTTGTTCCTCGAAATAGACGCGGATCGGCGGCAGGTCGCCGGCGACGGGAATGGCATAGTTGCTCATTTGGCTGTTGGCCATCACGCCGTCTTCGAGCACAACTTCCTCGCTTAGCGCCCAGCCGATGCCCTGTGCGACGCCGCCCTGAATCTGTCCCGTCGCGAGCGTGGGGTTGATGACCTTGCCGACCTCCTGCAACGCGACGTAATCCGTGACGCGCGTGACGTACGTTCGCAGATCGACCTCCACCTCGGCGGCGTGCGTCGCCCAGGCATACGCCGCGTATGCGTCGCCGCGGTACTGCTCTTCATCCCAATTGATGGTCGGCGGTTGGTGATACTTCGCGCGGCCGCGCAATTTCTTCCCCGGATTGGCCACATGCCAAGCGCGGATCGCGTCCCGCACGGCTTTTCCGGTGGTCGATCCGGTCGGATTGATCCGCGAAACCAGATCGTCGCTGGCTTGTTGCAGCAGTTTCCCGATCACCATCGACGTCCGACTCGCAACGGTCGGTCCGCTGTTCGGCACGCGAGCGGTGTCGGGCGTCGCGACGGACACCTGGCTCATGTCCAAACCGAGCCGATCGGCCACAATCTGCGCCAGAATCGTCGCGGCCCCCTGTCCCATCTCGGTCTGGGCGGTCAGCACCTCGATTCGCCCATCCGGCAGACCGTCCACCCATACTTCCGACGCAAGGTCGGTCTCGCCACTGCCGGTGAAGCCCGCCCCGTGGAAAAAACACGCCAGGCCGACGCCTCGACGCAGATAAGGATGCGCGCGGTTGTGTGCGGCGTGCTGTTTTCTTTTTTCATCGTACGCTGTGAGTTCGAGAGCGCGATCGAGTATGCCGACCAGATCGGTCCCGTCGCGGAAGACCTGCCCCGTCGCGGTAGTCTGACCGTCACGCAGCAGATTGCGCCGACGCAGCTCCGCCGGCTGAATCCCAAGCCGCTCGGCAATAACATCCATGTGTCTTTCGACGGCAAATTGTGTCTGCGGCGCGCCGAAGCCGCGAAACGCGCCGTACGGCGGCGAGTTCGTCAGACGTGCCTCGCCGTGAATGTGTACGTTTTCGCAATAATACGGCCCGGCGGCGTGAATGCAGCCGCGGCTTAACACCACCGGCGAGAGCGTGACGTACGCACCGGCGTCGAGCACAACGTCGATTTCCATCGCCATCAAGCGGCCGTCATTGTCGACCGCCGTGCGGTGACGCACATAACCGGGATGCCGCTTGGTCGACGCCGCCATGTCTTCCCGGCGATCGTAAATGATCTTGACCGGCGCCCCGGCCTTTTCAGCCAGCAGGGCGGCATGGACGGCGAGCAAGGACGGGTAATCTTCCTTGCCGCCGAACGCGCCCCCGGTCGGCGACTGGATCACGCGGACCTCGTCGGCCGTCTTTTGAAACAAATGCGTCAGCGCATTAACGACAAAATACGGGCATTGCATCGAGCCGCGGACGACGAGTCGCCCGTCTTGCCGATAGGCGAGCATGCCCTGTGTTTCGAGATAGAGATGCTCCTGGGAGCCGGTGTGGTACTCGCCTTCCACGACGTGCGGGGCTTGCTTGAAAACCGCCGCCGGGTCGCCCTTGTGAATGTCGATCCGCTTGAAAACGTTGTCGTCGCCGTGCTGGATCAGCTCCGGCGTCAAAGCCCCGCGCGGGTTGAAAACGGCCGGCCGTGGTTCGATTTCGACGCGGACGGCGCGCAGCGCCTCGCGCAACTTGCGGATCGAGCGATGCGCGATCAACACGATCGGCTCGTGCTTGTGCCGAACATCGCCGGCGGCCAGTGCCCGCCAATCGTTTTCGATCATGGCGATTTCGTTCGGCCCGGGGATGTCGCGGTGATCGACGACGACGAACTCGTTCCAGTTGATCGCGGGATCGAAATGAATGCGTCTGATCTTGCCGCGGGCGATCGGGCCGCGGATGGTCCCGCCGTGCAGAACGCCAGGGATGACGAGGTCGTCTATGTAGGTTGTCGAGCCCCGGAGCTTATCAAGCCCGTCTACCCGAGGGATGTCGCTTCCCACACTCATCCGCGCGCTCCGCCTGGAGCCGGCATATCAACCGACACGCCGGCCAAAACACTGAGTATAGGAACGAGTGATGCGACGTGAAAGCGGCGCTGAATGCAAAGAGCCGTACGGGGCTAGCGTCGGGAAAGTGGGTAACGCCCGCATGTCATTCCGACCGCGGCCGCTTGGGGCGGACGCGCGGAGGAATCCGGCCCAAACCCGAGTCCCGGCTGGATTCCTTGGCGCCGCGCTTCTCGGAATGACAAGTTCTTGCGTATAATGGATGGTTCGCCGCGCGTCGGAACCGTGACCGCGCGGCACACCAAAAGGAGTCTGGCGTGAATTGGGACTCGTTCCTCGAAGAACTGGACCGCTGGTTCGAGCGGCATCAACTGCTTATGTCTAAATCGCGCTGGGTCGTCGGCGTTTCCGGCGGCGCGGATTCCGTTTTGCTGCTGTACGCGATGCGCCAACTCTCCGAACGGCGTGAGCTGCGCTGGGAACTGCACGTCGCCCACCTGCACCACGGTTTACGCGGGAGCGAAGCGGATGCTGACGCGAAATTCGTCGAGGATCTTGCTCGACAGCTCGCACTTCCGGCGCACATCGAACGCGTCCACATCCCGTCCGAGGTCGCGACCGGCGGCGGCTCGGTCGAGGAGGTTTCCCGCCAACACCGCTACAAATTCCTCGAACGCGTCGCGCTCAAGGCCGACGCGGCCGGCGTGGCGGTCGCGCACCACGCCGACGACGATGCCGAAACGATCCTGCACCGTATCTGCCGCGGAACCGGGATGCGCGGCCTGGCCGGCATGAGGCAAACCCGCCCCATTCAACCCGATTCGCGCGTCCTGTTGATCCGGCCGCTGCTGGATCATCGGCGGGCAACGATCGAGGAACTGTGCGAGCAGCGCGGGATCGAGTTCCGCACGGACAGCACCAACCTTGATGCCGAGTTCACGCGCGGCCGTATCCGTAACGTTGTCCTGCCCATGCTCCGCGAGCACCTGAACCCGAACGTCACCGACGCCCTGCTCCGACTGGCCGAGCAGGCCCGCTGGCTGGAGACGTACTTGCGCGACGCTGCCGTGCGGATCTTCGATTCGCTGGTCGTCAGCGACACACCCGAGCGCATCGTCCTCAACACCCGCGCCCTGCTCAGCAAGCAGCGTGTGATTCAGGCGGAAGTCATCCGCCGAGCGGTCTCGCTCCTGCCCGGGGGCGAACAGGATCTCAGTTTCACAAACGTTGATGATGTGCTGCGGCTGGCGGCCGACCGTGGCAGCGGGAAGGAACTACACCTGCCGGGCTCGGTGATGGTCCGCAAGGTCTACGATCGGCTGGAGTTCCGTCCGCGAGTCGAGGCGGAAACGCCGGCGGAGTTGGCGCCGGTTTTTATTACCTGTCCGGGCACGACGCCGCTGCCGCAACTCAACGCCGAGTTGACCGCCGAGCTTTGCGATGTCGATTCGGAGAAGATTGAGGAACTGCGTCAGACGGCGCATCCGCACGAACAGTGGTTAGACTACGATCGGGTGCAATTGCCGCTGCTGGTTCGCGGACGACGTGAAGGCGACCGCTTTCGCCCGCTCGGCGCGCCCGGCACCAAAAGCTTGAGCGATTTCTTCATCGACGAGAAAATCGAGCCGCCCCTGCGGGCCCGCACCGGCGTCTTGTGCGACCAGACCGGCGTGGTCTGGGTGATGCCGCTGCGGATCGATGAACGTGTCAAGCTGCAATCGGAATCGCGGCGGGCACTGCGGCTAGTGCTCACGCCTAATTCCCAACAATCGGCCGCCGAATCGTGAAGCTGAAAACGACAGGACTGGGGGTCGCGATCTTCGCCGTCGCGTTGTTGCTGCGCGCGGCGTGGGTGCTGCTGCGCTGGAGCAAGACGGGGGCGGCGTTCGAGTTTCCCGACGAAGAGCTGCACTGGCAGCTCGCGCGCAACCTGGTCAACGAGGGGGCGCTCGTTAGCGACGCCGGCCGCTACGCCGCCCGCATGCCGGTCTATCCGCTTTTCCTGGCGTTGTTCGCGTGGGCGGGGGAGACGGGCATTCTCATCGCCCGGCTCGCACAGGCCCTGCTCGGTGCATTAACGACGTGGATCGTCTATTCGTTCGCGAACAAGGCGCTCGGCCGACGTGCCGCACTTGTCGCCGGCGCACTGGTCTGCCTCGACCCGTACACGATTTTCTTTACGAATCTGCTGCTGACGGAAGTGTTGTTCATCTTCTTCGCGGTGACGCTGACCGCTTGTGCCTGGCCTTTAATAACGGATCCCGCGAAAGCACCGCGCGCGGCGGCTTGGAGCGTAGCCGTGTTCGGCGCCGCGGCAATAATGACACGACCGTCGGCTGTTGGTTGGGTTCTACTGTTGTGGATCGTCTTATGGCTTTTCGACTCGACGCGCGTGCGCGCCACCCGACGATTGGCGTTGTATCTTGCCGTGATGATCGTCTGCCTGCTGCCCTGGGGGTTGCGGAACCACTTCGTTATCGGCGCGCCGGCGTGGCTTTCGACCAACGGCGGCGTGACGCTCTACGATGCCCAGGGGCCGCAAGCCGACGGCGGCAGCAACCAGGCGTTCCTGAATGAGCTTCCCCAACTCGCCGGGCTCGGCGAAGTCCGACGCGACCGCGAATTGCGAAGGTTGGCAATCGAACAGATGCGAAGCAATCCGACTCGCGTACTCAGGCTCGCGTGGGTCAAGTTCCGGCGAACCTGGAATCCGGTGCCGAACGTGTCCGACTACCGTGGCGGCATCACCGGTCTCGCAAGCGCCGCGTTCACGGCGGTTACGTTGCTGCTCGCATTCGTCGGCCTGTTTCGCACGCTCGGAAAGAAGAACTCCGACGCGGCAAAACCCCACCGCCTCCGCCGACTACACCTGCTGCTATGGCTGCCGGTGATTTACTTCACGCTCGTGCATTGCGTTTTCATCGGCTCGCTGCGTTATCGCGTTCCGCTGATGCCCTTCATCGAAATCGCCGCGGCGACGGCGTTCTGGGAGAAAAGGGGGCAGGAACTTCTTACTCGCCGATGTTGAGGACTTCCTTGATCGCCGACCGGTTGAAGCGCATTTTGACGTTGCTGGATTCGTCCACTTTCAGAATGACTTCGTTATCGCGTGCTTCGACGACCGTTCCCAGCACGCCGCCGATGGTTTGCACGCGATCGTTACGTTTCAGGTTCGTGAGCATGTCGGCATGCCGCCGCTTATCTTTGCGTTGGCCGCGGAACATGAAAATGTAGAACACGCCCAATGCCAGCAACATCGGTAACATGAAACGCATGAACGAATCCCCCGGCGGCGCCGCCCCCTCATCCGATTGTGTTGTAGCCTGCGCGATCAACATTAATAAGCTCGTCATGATTCATCCTCGCTCGGACTCGACCCGCCGCCGGCCGGGAACGACGCTCGCCACGTCTCGAACTCGCCGGCGTCAATCGCGGCCCGCATCTGCCGCATCAGTGACTGATAGAACGTGATATTATGCAGCGAAACCAGCGTCGCTCCAAGCACCTCGCCGCTCATGAATAAATGCCGCAGATAACCACGCGAAAACCGGCGGCAAGTGTAACAATCGCACGCCGAATCGAGCGGCGCGTCCGACTCGCGATGCCGGGCGTTCCGCATCCGTAGCGTGCCCCGGCTGGTGAAGACGTAACCCTTGCGGCCGTTGCGCGTCGGCAGAACGCAGTCGAACTGGTCCACGCCCGTGGACACCGCCTCGACCAGGTCGCGCGGCGTGCCGACCCCCATCAAATATCGCGGCTGCTCGGCGGGCAGCTCGTCCACAAAATCCGCCAACAGCGACCACATCGCCTCGCGTGGCTCGCCGACCGACAATCCACCAATCGCGTAGCCGTCGAACCCCGCCTCGACGAGTTGCTCCAAACACTGCCGCCGCAGGTCGAGGTCGAGCCCGCCTTGCACGATCCCGTAGAGCGCCTGGTCTGTGCGCCGATGCGCTATTCGGCAACGCCGGGCCCAGCGGATCGTTCGCCTGACCGCCTCGTCCAATACTTCCGGTTCGGCCGGCAGGGGCGGGCACTCGTCGAACGCCATGATGATGTCCGCGCCGAGTTGGTTCTGAGCGGCGATCGACGATTCGGGACTGAGCCGGAGTGTCGCGCCGTCGATGTGCGAGCGGAATTCGACGCCCTCGTCGTTGATCTTGCGAAGTTCGGCGAGCGAGAAGACCTGATATCCCCCGCTGTCGGTCAGCACCGGTCGGTCCCACGCCATCAGCCGCTGCAAACCCCCGAGCCGCTCGACGACCTCCGTCCCCGGTCGCAGCATGAGGTGGTACGTGTTCGCCAGAACGATTTGCGTGCCGGTCTCGGCGATCTGCGCCGGGGTCAGGCCTTTCACCGCCGCCCGCGTACCGATCGGCATGAAGGCGGGTGTATCGATGTTGCCGTGCGGGGTATTGATCACGCCGCGCCGCGCCTTGCCGCAACGCGTTCGAACCTGAAATGCAAATCCGTCAGCCACCGGCCCATCCTGTCAGCGTGGCGCGCCGGATCAGCTCTTGGAAGCGAGGCTGAGGCCGTAATCGTTCAGGCGCGTTTTGATCTCGCTCAACGATGTGGCGCCGAAGTTACGCGTGGCCAATAGTTCGGCTTCGGTGCGTTGGATCAGGTCGCCGAGCCGATCGATATTGAGCCGTTGCAAACAACGCCGCGCGCGAACCGAGAGTTCCATCTCCGAAACCAGCTTGGTCAGCAGGACCTCGCTGCCGGGCGGGACGGAAACCTTGGGTGGCGGGGGCGCCTCGATCAATGTAGCCGCGTCGATCTCATCGGGTTTCTGTCCGAGACGCAAGCCCTTCTTCTGTAGCAGGGCGTTGATCTCGTGCAGCGAGGTTTCGCCGAAATTCTTGTACGACATCAGTTCCGTCTCGGTCAGTTTGAGCAGATCGCCGAGGTTCTGAATGTTCATTTTCTTCAGGCAGTTGCGGGCCCGCACCGACAGTTCAAACTCGCTGATCGGCGTGTCGAGCATGCGGTTGCGCGTCTCGACCTGCTTCTCGACCGTGTCGTCGATTACCATCTCCCGGCTGCTTTCGACGTCCCTTGCGTACAGCCGCGCACGGGGATGATTCGGATACGCCGCCAGCACCCGCCGCAGACACACCAGCGCGTCGTCGAACTTCCCGTTGTCCTCATAAATGACGGCGAGGTTGATCAGGGCGTTGACGTGTGCTCGCGGTTGTATCGCCAGGCGTTTGTAGAGATCGATCGCCTGTTCGTCGTCGCCGCGGAGATCGTACAGCCACGCGGCGCGGAACATGATAGACGCATGGTCGGGGTCCAGCGTGAACGCCTTTTCGTAGAAATCGAGCGCCTCATCGCGGTCATCGTTTTTTTCGGATAACAGGCCGCGCACGTAGTACCACTCCCCGCGGTCTTGACCTTCGCGCTGGTGGGAAGTGATCAATTGTTCCGCCGCCGTCTGATTACCGGTTTGAAGATGCAACTCCGCGGTCAGCACGTCGATCTCGAAAGGATCCCAGCCGGCGGCGGCCGCCTTCTGGTAGGCGGTGATTGCATCGCCGTGGCGTCCCAATCCCGCCGCGGCGCGGGCTTGGTAGTAGTGACGGTATTTGCCGCTCCCCGCTTTCCCGAACCAGTCCAGCGCCAACTGAAAACGCCCGAGGATCAAGTATCCGACCGCCGCCTTGAGCGTGTCCCCCTGTCCGGCCTCGGCGAGATCGGCGTATTGCTTGACCAACTCCCCGAAACGCTCACACGTCCGCGCCGACTCGTAAACCAAGTCCGTGTACTGCTCGTACGTCCCGGTATCAAGCTCCGAGGCCTCGAAAAACGAGGTAAGCTCAGCGGGTGCCTCAGACATCAGCCATATTCTCCAAAGTTGTTTTCTCGTCCGGATTTCGCGTATCTTCAGCTAATTGCGCTATACTAACACGACTTTCGCGGCCGACAAGTATGCGCCGGCAATGGCGCGGCCCGTATGGCACCATAATGTCCCGCGAACCACGTACACGGGAACAGCCTCGTGCCTCAAACGTATGACTCAACTTTCCTGGAGTTCCTCGATCGGCGTATCCTCGTCTTTGACGGGGCCATGGGCACCAGCCTGCACGCGCTCGACATTCCGCTGTCTGACTATCACGGACTGGAAAATTGCAGCGAAATTCTCACCGAGACCCGTCCCGACGCGATCGAGCAAATCCACCGCGGCTTCCTCGAGACAGGCTGCGACGCGGTTGAAACCAACACCTTCGGTGCCAACAAACTTGTATTGTCCGAATTCGGGCTGGCCAATCGCACATACGAGCTGAACGTGGAGGCCGCCCGGATTGCCCGGCGGGCGTGCGAGGCCTTCGCGACGCCCGCACAGCCGCGTTTCGTCGCTGGCTCGATCGGGCCTGGAACGAAGCTAATCTCTTTAAGGCAGGTCACTTACGACGACCTGCTCGACAGCTACCACGAGCAGGTCCGCGGATTGCTCGATGGCGGGGTCGACGTCCTGCTAATCGAAACCTGTCAGGATATTCTCCAGACCAAGACCGCCATCCAGGCTGCCAGGCAGGCTTTCGATGCCTGTGGGCGTCGGGTCCCGCTGATGTGCCAAGTCACGATGGAGACGACCGGCACGATGCTGATGGGCACCGACATCGCCGCCGCTTTGGCCACGCTCGAGGCCTATCCGGAGGTTGACGTGATCGGTCTCAACTGCGCCACCGGGCCGCAGGAGATGAGCGAGCACGTCCGCTATCTGTCAAAAAACTGCACGCGCAAGATCAGCATCCTGCCCAACGCCGGTCTCCCGATGGTCGTCGATGGCCAGGCCCGGTTCCCGCTCACGCCCGACGAGCTGGCCCGCTGGCTGCGGGAATTCGTCGAAATCGACGGAATCAATATTGTGGGCGGCTGCTGCGGAACGATGCCGGAGCATATCAAGGCGCTCGCCGAGGCGGTTCGCGGCCTTACGCCGAAAAAGCGTGAGGTCAAGCCCGAGCCCGCCGTCACCTGCCTCTATAACGCCACCGCGATGCGACAAGAGACCAGCTTCCTGATCGTGGGGGAGCGCTGCAACACCAACGGCTCACGCAAGTTCAAGCGCCTGCTCGCCGAGGGTGACGTCGAGGGCCTGGTCGAGATGGCCGAGGAGCAGATCCGGGAAGGCGCCCACGTGCTCGACGTTTGCGTGGACAGTGTCGGCCGCGACGGATCGGCCGACATGGCCATGGTCATCGACCGCTTCGCCGCCGACGTCACCACGCCGCTGATGCTCGACAGCACCGAAATCGCGACGATCGAGGCGGGTCTCAAGCTCGCCGGCGGTAAGTGCATCATCAACTCGGTCAGCCTCGAAGACGGCGAACGGAAGATGGAGCAGGTCTGTCGGCTGCTGCGGCAATACGGCGCCGCCGTCGTGGCCCTGACCATCGACGAAGACCCCGACGGAGCGATGGCCAAGACCGCCGAGCGCAAGCTCGGCATCGCGACGCGCATCCACGACCTGCTGACCGGCAAGTACGGGATCGCGGAGGAGAACATTTTCTTCGACTGCCTGACGTTCCCGATCACCACGGGAAACGAGGAAGATCGGCGGCTCGCGCTGGAAACGCTTGACGGAATCGAGGCCGTCATGAAGAAATTCCCGCGCTGCCAGTCGATCCTCGGCGTCAGCAACGTCAGCTTCGGCTTGCAGCCCGCGGCGCGCGTCACGCTGAACTCGGCGTTTCTGTACGAAGCCTGCCGGCGCGGGTTGACGGCGGCGATCGTCCACGCCGGCAAAATCTTCCCCCGCAACCAGATCAGCGACCAGCGTTGGCAGGTCGCCCTCGATCTGATTTACGACCGGCGAGACGCCGACATTACAAACGGCGACCCGCTCGAACGCTTCATCGGCCTGTTCGAGGAAGGCGAAAAGATCGGCGAGAAGACGGAAATCGCCGACCTGCCGATCGAGCAGCGCCTCACACAGCGGATCATCAACGGCAACAAGCGCGGGCTGGACGCCGATCTGAACGAGGCCCTGCAAACCTATCAGCCGCTCAAGATCATCAACACATTTCTGCTCGACGGGATGAAGGAGGTCGGCGAGCTATTCGGCTCCGGGCAGATGCAATTGCCGTTCGTGCTCAAGTCCGCCGAGACGATGAGGGCCGCCGTCACGCATCTCGAACCGCACATGGAGAAGGCGACCGATGCCGCCCGCGGCAAGATCGTGCTGGCAACGGTCCGCGGCGACGTGCACGACATCGGCAAGAACCTGGTCGACATCATCCTGACCAACAACGGCTACACGGTATACAACCTTGGGATCAAGCAGCCGATCGGCAACATTATCAACGCCTTGCGCGAGCACGACGCCGACGCCGTCGGCCTCAGCGGCCTGCTGGTCAAATCGACACTGGTGATGCGCGAGAACCTGATCGAGCTAAACGGGCGGGGCATTAACGTGCCGGTCATCCTAGGCGGGGCCGCGCTCAACCGCGACTTCGTCGAGGTCGACCTTCGCAAGGTTTACGGCGGCGACCTGTTTTACGCCCGCGACGCATTCGACGGCCTCAAGCTGATGGGCGAGATCGCCGAGCGTGAAGTGCCGGCCCGCGAGGTCACCACCGTGGCCCGCATCTCAGAGGATGAGGCGGTGCCGGTCGCGGTCGAAGTTGCCTCGCTTGAACGGTTCGAGAAGGAAATCGAGCAGCGCTTCGGTCTCCGCGATCTCGACGAAGTCGAAGAAGAGCTCGTCGCGTTCGCGCCGGCCCCGTCCTTCGAGACCGTGCCGCCGTCGGCTCCCGTTCCTCATTCGGACATCGGACACGAATATCCCGTTCCGCGGCCGCCGTTCTGGGGTGCCCGCGTGCTTGAACAGATCGAGCTGGAGGCCCCGCTGGCGTTCATCAATGAAGTCATGCTCTTTCAGGTCCAATGGGGCTATCGCAGGAAGGGCCGCTCGGTGAGGGAATGGAAAGCCTATCTCGAGGATGAAATCCGCCCCAAGTACCACGACCTCGTCGAGCACTGTCGGCGAGAGAACATTCTCCAGCCGAAGGCCGTCCACGGCTACTGGCCGGCGAACTCCGCCGGCGATGACCTGATCATCTTCGAGCCGCCCAGCGGAACCATAGACCGTCCCGAACACCACGGCCGCGAGGCTGCCCGCTTCACGTTCCCGCGCCAGCACAAAGCCCCATACTGGTGCCTGGCCGACTTCTGGCGACCGCTTAGTGCCGGCGTGCCCGACGTCGCCGCCTTTTCGATCGTCACGGTTGGCAACAAGGTTAGCAAAGTCACCCGCCAGTTGTTCGACGACAACGAATACCTGCAATATCTGATGCTGCACGGCCTGGGTGTCGAGACCGCCGAAGCCCTCGCCGAGTACATCCACAAGCAGGTTCGCGTCGAGCTTGGCGTCGCTGGCCGAGACGCCGACGATCTGCGGAAACTCTTCAGGCAGGGCTACCAGGGCAGCCGTTACAGCCTCGGCTACCCGGCGTGCCCGAACCTCGAAGACCAGGCGCGGTTCATGAGCCTGCTCGAGCCCGAACGCATCGGCATCGAGCTATCCGAGGAATATCAGCTCCACCCGGAGCAATCGACCAGCGCCCTGATTACGTACCACCCCGACGCGCGTTACTTCAGCGCGTAAAGAACGCCGCCCGAGCAACGGACAAAACGAAACGGCCGGACTCCGCACCGGCCAAAGAGGGTGGCACCGGCCAAAGAAGGTGGTACCGGCGTCTCGCCGGTGAATGCAGACCTCGAAAAAGCCTCCCACGCCCGACCTCTTATCTGCTATATTAAGAAGCGGTAGGAAAACCGGAAGAGCCGCGGACTTCTGTCCGCGCGGCGCCGCGGGAAGTAAAATTTACCCTTGCCGAAGGACCGCGCGGGCTGAAGCCCGCGGCTCCTCACGACGGGTTCTATTAGGCGCTCTGAAAACATCGAGTCATATTCGCGCGGTTCGACAGTCCGCGGAACGACACGCGCGAACAAAGTACACACGTTAGGCAAACAACCGGAGGAACGCCCCGTGCTCAACCGAACTTTGACACTGACACTCATTGTCCTTGGCATCGCTACGCTGGCTACGCCGTCCACCGCCAACGCCCAAACCACCTGGCACGTCGACGACAACGCCCCCAACGACCCCGGCCCCGGCGACCCGACCGGCAGCGACCCATTGGAGGACGGCTCCCCCGACCACCCCTTCGACGCCATCCAGGAAGGCATCGACGCCGCTGTCAGCGCCGACACGGTGCTCGTGCTGGACGGCACGTACACCGGCGACGACAATAAGAACCTCGAATTCGACGGCAAGGCGATCACCGTCCGCAGCGAGAACGGCCCCGAAGGCTGCATCATCGACTGTGAAGGCGACGGCCGCGGGTTTGATTTCCACAGCGGCGAGGGGCCGGACACGATCGTTGATGGATTGACGATCACGAACGGGTACCTGGTCCTGTTCTTCTTGGCAGGCGGCGGTGTCTGCTTCGACGAGAGCAGTCCGACACTCGCCAATTGCACAATTATTGGGAATGCGTCCAACGGCCACGGCGGCGGCGTCTACTGCTACGCAAGCAACCCAATGCTTATCAACTGCACGATCAGCGGGAATTCAGCCACCGTCGACGGCGGCGGCGTCTGCTGCGAGGACAGCAACCCGACGCTCACCAACTGCACGATCAGCGGGAATTCGGCCGACTACGACGGCGGCGGCGTCTACTGCGACTACAGCAGCCCGACGCTGACCAACTGCACGATCAGCGGGAATTGGCTCACCTACGACGACGGCGGCGGCGTCTACTGCTCCTACAGCAGCCCAACGCTGACCAACTGCACGATCAACGGGAATTCGGCCGACTCCGGCGGCGGCGTCCGTTGCGAGTTCAACAGCAACCCGACGCTGAATAACTGCACGGTCAGCGGGAATTATGTCTTCCGGGGCGGCGGCGTCTTCTGCTCCTCTAGCAGCCCGACGCTGGTCAACTGCACGATCAGCGGGAATTATGCCTTCGGCGACGGCGGCGGTGTCTACTGCTACAATTCCGGCAACCCGACGCTAACCAACTGCACGATCAGCGGGAATTCGACCTACGTCTACAGCGGCGGCGGCGTCTTCTGCTCCTCCAGCAGCCCGACGCTGGCCAACTGCATCCTCTGGGGCGATGCACAGCAGGAGATCTACGTTTCTTCAGGAAGCCCCATGGTAACTTACTGCGATGTCCAGGGCGGTTGGAGCGGTGCCGGCAACATCAACGCAGATCCGCTCTTCGTCGACCCCGACGGGCCGGATGATGATCCGAACACCTGGGAAGACAATGACTACCGCCTCGGCCCTCGCTCACCCTGCATCGACGCCGGCGACAACGCCAGTGTGCCGGCCGACATGCTTGACCTTGACGGCGACGGCGATACGACTGAACCCTGGCCCATCGACCTCGACGGCAATCCTCGCTTCACCGACGACTTGGGCATGCCGGACACCGGCGCCGGCACGCCACCGATCGTTGACATGGGGGTCTACGAGTTCCAGGGGCAGAGTACCGGTGACACGCTACACGTACCGAGTGAATATCCGACGATCCAGGCCGCGATCGACGCGGCGGTAAACGGCGACGTCGTGGAGGTCGCCGACGGAACTTATGCCGGCGAAGGCAACAAGAACCTCGACTTCGGCGGCAAGGCGATCACCGTCCGCGGCGCCTCGGGCGACCCCGCACTTTGCATCATCGATTGCGAGGACAGTGGCCGCGGGTTCGATTTCCACAGCGGAGAGGGACCGGACTCGATCGTCGAGGCGCTAACGATTACGAACGGGCTTGTTAGCTACGAGGGCGGCGGCATCTACTGCGCCGAGAGCAGCCCGACGTTCGTCGATTGCACGGTCAGGGAAAACACCGTTAGCTCCAGCTACGGTCGCGGCGGCGGCGTCTATTGTACCGAAAACGCCGACGCAGTATTCAACGACTGCGTGTTCACCGAGAACAGCGTGCCGGAAGGCAACCCCGGCTCGGGCGGCGGCGGCGGCGGCGCTATCTATTCGGACGGCGCCGACCTCACTCTGACTAACTGCACATTCACTGCCAACTGGGCGCGCTTGAGTGGTGGTGCGATGGTTCTGGGTGGTGGAAGTCCAATGTTGACCGGCTGTACATTTGTGGGGAATTGGGCAATCGGTGCACCAGAGTTTGCGGGCTGCGGCGCGGTCGACAGCGAGTCCATGGCTGTTTTCCTCAACTGCGGTTTTCGGGAGAACTCTGGCAACATCGGCGGTGCTGTCGGTGTTTTTTACTACGAGGTGTTCATCAACTGCACGTTTTTAGACAACGCGGCAACTTGGCCGTCTTGGCTGAACGGGGGCGGCGCGATGTTTACCGGAGGGGTTCCAACGATCGTGAATTGTGCATTCCACGGAAACGTCACCGAGGGCGGCCCCGGTGGCGCCATCTACAACTATTGGGGGCAGCCGCTTATCCTCAATAGCTCCTTTGCCGGCAACTCGTCCAGTGAGAGCGGCGGCGGCGTCTATTGTCGTCCAAACAATAGTGTGATAATCGCCAACTGCATTCTATGGGACAATACTCCAGACGCGGTCGCGGGCGATGTAAGTATTACATACAGCAATGTCCAGGGCGGCTGGGCCGGCGACGGCAACATCGACAGCGATCCGCTGTTCGTCGACCCTGTCAACGGTGACTACCACCTCGATACCGGCTCGCCCTGCATTGATGCCGCGGACAATACGGCGGTGCCGGCGGATATAGCTGACCTCGATGGTGACGGCGATATCGACGAGCGGACGCCGTTCGATTTCGACGGCAACCCGCGCTTCGTCGAAGACCCGTTCTCCGACGACACCGGCGTTGCCGATCCGCCGTACTATCGGCACATCGTTGACATGGGCGCGTACGAGTACCAGTTCTGCTTCGGCGACCTCGACGACGACAATGACATCGACCTCGCCGACCTCGCACAGCTCCTGGGCAGCTACGGCGAAACCGGCGGCATGACGTACTACGACGGCGACCTCGACGGCGACGGTGACGTGGATATCATCGATTTGGCGGAGCTACTGGGGGTCTACGGCACCACGTGTCCGTAAACGAGTTGAAAAAGGAGACCGGTTCCGAGCGCGGCGAGGTGCCTGCCCCCTGTTTCAACCTGTCCCCTTTTTCAACGGCGTCGCTACGGCTCCTGCCCGGTGAATACCAGTATCGCGGGCAAGGGCGTTTGGCTGTTTTTCTTTCGGGATTTGAACGGGTCGACGAACCCCCGCGGCCTTAACTGGCTGAGCTGTCCGGGAAACGGACCGATGCTCAGCGCATACAGCGGCAGCCGGGGCGCCTTCTCGAGCAGGTCCGCGATTTCCTGAGGTCGCCCGCCGCCCGTATAACTTCGGTTGCGCATGCCCCGGGCAAAAAAATCGATGGTTTCCCCTGAGCGGCGTGCCGCCTGGTAGAAGTGCCGTAGCGTGTCATCGAGAGACCATGCGCCCGGGCGCAGCGCCCCGACCGACGGCAGGTAGACCAGCCAGCCACCCCTCCCGCTCCGGGGGCTGACGTGCGGCAATAGCTCATCCTTCTCGAACTCGAACCACGCCTGATCGAGCGGGCCGTCGGCGGCGATCAGAATCCGCAGGTCCTCGAGTTGACGGTAGCGCGGATCCAGGTAAGCCGCCGCCAGCTCGCCCGGCGTGTCCCTCGGGCCGATGACCGCCGAGTCATAACTCGTGCCGGTCCAGCTCCAGCCGGTCACGTTAAACATGACGGCGTAATACTGCGACGACTCGCCCGGCCGATGAATCTCGATCATCTCGAGCAGCACGAAGACCTTCACGCCGACGACCTTCGATCGCTTCGAGATTTGGAACCGCTCCTCCATCTTGTCCAGCGTGATCGGCTGAAACTCCCGTTCGTCCAGCCCCACCCCCGCCGCCTTGACCAGTTGGATGATTCGGAACGCCTCGGCGGGGTTGTTGCGTGCTTGCAGAAACTGTTGCTCCAGGCGCCGCCGCGCGGAGCGCCGCGCGGAGCGGTAATCAGGCTCCAGTGGCATTAGTCCCGAGCCGGTAAGATTGTCGCGCTGCTGCAATCGCGTCAGCCATGCCTGCGCGGATCCATCCACGGCGGGCCAAAGGGTGCCGCCCAGTGCCACGTTAACCTGCATCAGCTTGTCCCACTGCGCCTTCGCCTGTTCGGCTGCCGCGGCGGGATCTTCCCGGCTGCCGGATTCGAGAATGTGTGCCAGTGCCGCCCAAGCCCAGTGGTCCTTTGATTTGAAACGCGCCGCCAGGCTCGACCAGTCCGGGGCCTCCGTTGGCGCGCGCTGGTCCTCGGCATCAACCCCCATGGCGCGGTCGAGCAGTCCGCGCGCGATCCGGAACGTATTGTCCACTGGGAAAGTGAAAGCGGCCCAGGTAGCTTTTTCGCGCTCGGCACCGCGCAGGGCGGCATCCAGTTGCAATAGTCGCCACATCGCCGGTAGCCGCTCGGAACCCGCCAACTCGTCCACAACCAGCCGGGGCTGATCCCAAGCGTGTTGTCCGTCCAGATCGAGCTCGCCTGCCGGTATGCCGCGCGCGAACAGCGTCAGGCGTCGGTCGGGCGTCAACTCACGTTGGAGATCGGCGTTCCCGGATGCCTCCAGCTCACGCCAGCGCGCGGCCAGTTGCGCGGGATCGCTGAGTTCCCACGGCGTGGGCGGTTCGGCGATCCGCAACAATAGCGCTTTCAATATACTAAGTTGCTCTAGGCAGCCACGAAGAGCGACCTGCTGGGCTTGCTCCAGTTCCGCCAGCCGGGCCAATACCTCCTCGGCCAAGGCACGCGTTTCGGTATCAGTACCGAACGGCATGCGTTGTTCGATCTGCGTGTCGAGCCAGCGAACCTGATCGCACGGTTCCGACAGCAGGCGGCTAAGCTGGTAAAGCGTGCCAAGGTCCTCAGTCGCCGACCCAAGCTGCGCCACCAATTCGTCCGCGGCGGCAATTTGTGCCCGGTGGCGATAGGCGCGATGGGAACGCGCCAATGTGTCATCATCACGATCCTGCGCCCGCGTCGGCGACGCGGTAACCAGTGTGGCAAGGACGATGACGATAGCAGCGTTGCTGTACGCGTGGGAAAGCTTCATCGGGTCTGCTTATCGCCGACTCGGCCGAGGCTGATCCACCACCGGGCGACGCTTCGGGACGGCGGGACGGCGTTCGCCCGCGGGCCAGTCACGTTCCAACGCCGCCTTGGCACGCTCGGCATCCGGTCCGGCGATGGATTCCTCCATCCGGGGCTCGCCGGTGGCCGGCGCCGTCGTGGGTTGAACCGTGGAATCGCGCTGGGTGGATTGGCAGCCGACCAAGCTGACCGCCAACAGTGCAACGCCGACAAACAGCCATTGTTTCTGGGCTCGACGGACCAACATCTCGGCACTCCCAGTGTTTGCCCGGGACCTGCGCTGTGCTCTTATCTGATTGTACCCGTCCGATCGCCGGGGAACAGCCCAATCGACATATTAAGGGGAGCAGGAGGGCGAGCGTCACGAAAGTGGATGGCCGGGTGGCCCGTCGCTTCAGCGGCGGGGGACACGAATCGACCGTCCATTCGTGTCCCCCACGGCTAAAGCCATGGGCCACCCAATCCCTTGAACCCTTGGCCCCTCGGCCCCTTGAACCCTTGGCCCCTTAGTCCCTTTAGTTGCGGCCAAAGGCCGCGCTATGCCTCGGCGGTTCCCTGTATTGTGGTATTAGCCGGCGTCTTTTGTTTCAGGGCGTTGAGACGCCGAGCCAGGCGACTCTTTCGGCGGGCGGCGGTGTTGGGGTGGATCAGGCCTCGGCTGGCCTCACGATCAAGCAGTTTGCACGTCTCGCGGTACTTGTTATCCGCCAAAGCCGGATCACCACCAGTGAGCGCTTCGGTGAACGCGCGCACGCGGGTTTTCAAGACGCTGCGGCGGGCGCGGTTGCAAGCCCGTTGTTTCTCGTTTTGCCGAATCCGTTTCTTAGCGGAAAGCGAATGTGCCACGTTGTTCTTCCTTTGCTGCGTTACTCGGGTTATTCCTTCTGTTTCAAGTTCTCGTGCCGTTTGCGGGCGTCGCCGTTGGCGTAATTATAGTCTTGACGCAGGAGTTTGCCGTAGGTTGCCTTGGCTTGTTCGACGTCGCCGCCGGCCTCGTAAGCGCGCCCGACCCAGTACATCATTTCCTTGCTGATGTCATCCCCGCTCATTTCGTAATTTTCGAGGGTTTCGCTGAGAACTTCGGCCGCCTGGGCGAAAGCCTCGTTCTCGAAGAAGGCGCGGCCGATCATAAGCTGGCTTCTGATGCGGCTGCGCGGATCGGCGGTGGCCTCCTGGAGCAGGGGGATCGCCTCGTCGTACTGCTTCGAGCGAAACAAGGCGGTGCCCAGCCGGAACTTCAGCCGCAGATCGGTCGGGTACTTCTTGACGCGCTCGCGGAAGATATCCAGCTCGGTCTGCCGCTCTTCCATTTGCGCCAGGCGGAACTGCTGCTTGTCTTCGTCGCTGCCGCTCTTTTCGGTTTTTTCCTTCCAACGTCGCGTTTGGCGGTGCAATTGTTTCAAGCGGATGTCGTCGGCCCGCTGCTTAAAGCTGTAGTTGGTCAGCTCCTCGTACGCCTTGGTCAGGACCTCGATGGCCAAGAGCTCCTCCTTCCCGCGTTCGGGCTTCAGGAGGACGTCGACATAGGCGTTGATCTTGCCCGGCACGTTGGGGCTGGCTTCGTATTCCTTGCGCTCCGCCGCGATCAGCGCTTCGAGCGTCTGTTCGCCCTGTTTGGCCCGTTCGCTGTCGTGCAGGAGTTTTTGCTTGTCGGCGTCCTGGAGCGACTCCCGGAAAGAGTCGGCGTCGCCGTATTTGCCACGCGCGATCGTGAGCTTGCCCGACAGATCGCGCTGGTCGTCCCTCAACGACATATCGGTCGGGTTGCGGGCGATAAGGAATTCAATGGCGTTAACGGCCTGTTCGTAACACCATGCCACGAACTGCGGGTCGCCGCGCTCGTCCGCCCGCTCGGCGGCCTCGACCAGGATCTGCCGGAAGGCCTTGAAACGGCTCTGGTTGGGTTTCTTCTCCTTGCGTATGGAGTTGAAGGCCTTGGGGGCGATCCACTTCAGCGTTTCGGGTAGGTTGGCACGGTTGGCGTTTTTCAACATGCCGTCGAGGTAGCCGGCGTTGGTCGGGTCCTTGGCCAGCAGGTGCTCGGCGTTGAGTAGGCCCTTTTTAACGTCCTTGCCGGTCATGGTGTTTTTCAGACGCTCCATCGTGCCGGGCTTTTTGCCGCCGGCCTGCTGCCGCTGAATCGCCAGCGACCAAAGCGGCATATGCCCCTCTTCGACCGCCTCGGTCCAGAAATCGAGCCCCTGGATGTACGATTCGATGGCGTAGTCGTAGTCTCGACGCTCGCGCAGGTCCTTCGCTTTCTTGAACCACTGGCGCGCGCGCGCCTTGTCCTTGTCGGAAAAGACCAGTAGTCCGTCCGATTCGCTTTCCGGCTCTTTTGGGGGGGCGTTTTTCGCCATCCCGACCCTTTACGTTGTTGACCTTACAGCGGCGGTACTGGGGCCAAGCCACCCGGGTATCCGCAGACCACATAGCCTACCATAATACACCGTGAACGTGAAGCACCCGGCGGCGGAGTTCCGCGAATGGGGTGAGCGTCGCGAAAGAGGATGGTGCCCGAATGTCATTCCGACCGCGTCCGCCGAAGGCGGACGAGCGGAGGAATCCAGTGCTCTGTTTCACAAATACGTCAACTATGGGAACCCGCGGAGAGCCGCGGGCTTCAGCCCGCGCGGCGCCGCGGGGAGTAGAATTTACCCTTCCCGAAGGACCACGAACGACAACCCCTCAGCCCCGGTCCGGCAAGGTCCCGTCGAGAAGCCCCAGGACGATCTTGAAGGCCCAGCTTCCGATCAGCAGCACCAATAGCCCAAAGAACAGGCGATAAGGCGTAACGATCGGAACGCGAATCCGGGGGATCCGCCCGGTCACCAACACCCAGCCGGCACCGATCGCACAGGCGATAGTCGCCAAGGCAAGCAGAAATCCCGCCGGCTGCGCCAGAAAGGCACTGATCAGACGCCCGCGGACGGTATAAGCGAAGGCGGTGGTCATGCCGCAGGTCGGGCAGGGAAGCCCGGTGGTGATGAGCATGCCGCACTTGCCGAAGCCGAACTGCTGGTGGGTGCCGTAGCCGCGGGGGTCGGGTGTCAGCCAGACGGCCAGTGCGATGGCGCCGGCGCAGGCGAGTAAAACGACCGCGGCGTATAGCCGTCCCCGAGAACCAACGCGAGCGCGTGGATACTCGATCGGCCGTGCGGTTTCGGGGCTGTCGGGGGTCTGCGCTTCCAACGGCGAATCTTGTTCCTTACTTTCGGCGACCGCGCCCCGTGGCCCGGATCGCGGTAGCGCTGCTTTTCCGCCGCGGCTTGCGCTCGGAAAGCACCTGGATGGCTTTGTTTATATTGGAAACCTTGAAAATTCCCAGCGATTTCCCGTTGCGTGAGCCGCTCGTGCAGTAGGCATAATGGACCTGAATGTGCTCCTGGTCGAGACGCTCGACCACGTCGGCGATCGCGCCGGCTTTATTAGGTAGGGTGGAGGTCAGGACGGTTGTTTCGGTCTTGGGGAGATCAAGAGCGTCGAGAGTGTCGCGGGCCAGCTTGGACTTCTCGGCGACGATCCGCAACACGCCGTGCTCGGTCGCATCCATCATGCTCATGGCGAGGATGTTAACCTTGTGCTGGGCGAGCTGCCGAACGATGCGACACAAGACGCCGGGCTTGTTGGCTAGAAAGACGGAGAACTGGGTGTCGGTCTTGAGACTATTCGCGTTACTCATATCTTGACTCCTGAGAGCACGTTCCAGGTTGGTGCGTTGCGAGCCTGACCGAATAAAACCCACCACAAAGACCGCTGTTGCGTCGTTGGTGGATTGCCGGGCGGGTCGCCACGGTTGACGATTTTGCTCGCACGTTTGTGCTGGAAGCCCCGAACTTTCACTTCTATGATCCAACCCGCGGGCGACACGGCCGTGGACCGAATTTACCAGTCCGCGTGCCGCGGCTTATTGTCCCCCGTTTGCGAAGCAGGGTTGTGCTGCGCAAGCGAGAGTACCTGCCGGCAACGATTTGGCCCCGGACTACAATATGAGTATATCGCAAAACACCCGGTTCGACTACTGAGAGTTCATGTGCCCGGATGTGGAAGGAGCATGATATTTTGGGCGGACTGCTAAAGAGATGGGCCACCCTTCGTATCATCCATTATTCCACGTGTAACAGAGCACTAGTGTTCCGTCACACCTCAATTGATGGGTGCCATGCCCAAGCCGATGGCGCGGGCATGTTTCTCGATAAGGGACCAGCATGGCCGCGCTTCGCTTGGCCATGGCACCCAACCTGTTCGTACCCGTCAAATAAGGTGTGACAAATCATCAGGTGACTACGATTCGCACGAAGCTACTGTAGATCGGCGGCCGCGTTCGGATCTCCGCTCGACGCATCAACCTCAGCTTGGCCGGCGGCCATCCCTTGCAAATGCTCTTCCGCCATGTTGCGGCCCCGGCTGTGGCGGATTCGGCCGGTACGGGGCCCGGCTGCTATATCTCCTGCCGGCGCTGATTGGCTAAGTTTGGCGAATAATCCGCTGAGCCGGTCGTTTTGCTTTCATGGAGTAATGTCCCCACAACTAGGTTGGGGCGTATACTGTTTGTGGGTGATCGGCCGGCGGACACGTGCCCGGCGGGGCGCGGCCGGTCGTAATCCCGCACTGGGCAATCATGGCAGGAGTATGGCGATGAGACACACGATCACGGCGAGTTTTTTGATCGGTTTGTTGTGTACGATGGCATGGGCTCAAGACGAGGGAGACCGAGAGCAACGACGCGGTGATCGCCCCCCAGGCGAACGACGCATGCGCCCGGGACGCGGGGGGGAGCGCGGGATGGGTGAACGGCGCGGCGGCCGCGAACGCGGACCTCGGATGGAACGGATGTTTGAGCGCGTCGCGGACGAACTCGACCTCGACGAGGAACAGCGCGTAAAGTTTGACGAAATCACCGCCGAACAGCGGGAGCGTATGCGCGAAATGGGGGATCGCTGGCGTGAGGTTCGCGAGGCGACGCGTGACGGCGACGAGGAACGTGCCGCGCAGTTGCAGGCCGAATTACGCGAGGCGCGCGGGATGGGAAGCGGCATGGCCGAGTCGCTGGAGAAGCTCGAACCAATCCTGCGGGACGATCAGGTCGGCAAGCTCTGGGAGTTACAGGATCGGATGCAGAGCCGGCAGGGCAATTGGGATCGGATCCGCATGGTCACCAATGACCTGCCAGATGAGCTTGAACTCAGCGATGAGCAGCGGGACGAGTTCGAACACCTCCTGACGACCCATCGCGAAAAGATGCGGGAGAGCTGGTCCGTCATGCGGCCGCTGATGGAGGAGATGCGTGAGGCGCGCCAGACCGGCGACGACGAGCGGGTTCAGGAAATACGACAGCAGCTTGAAGACGCGCGCCCCAATCAGGATGTCATGATCGACGGATTCCTGAAGGACCTCGAAGACTCGCTGACCGAGGAGCAGTTGGAGCGTCTGACCAAGTTCCGCAAACGCCTGACGACGGGCGGCGATGACAAGAAGAGTGGAGCAGGGGACGTTCGCAATGTTCTGCGGGCAGTCAAGCGGCTCAAGCTCAACAGCGAGCAAAAGGAGGAGATCCGGGAGATCGAACGTGAAGCGATCGGCGCATACCGGAAAATCTCCCGCCGAGATAAAGAGGAGCAGGCGGCTCTCGCCAACGAGGTCAAGTCCGAGATCGCCGACGTTCTCGATTCGGATCAGGTCAAGGAGTTCGAAGAGCAGCTCAAGCGTCTTGAGGGCGGTCGGCGGCGGGAGCGCACGCCCTAACAGTCCGCCGCGTGCACCAAGATCGTTAAAACACTGCTCTTGAGCAGTGTCAAGCATCGCTGGAAGCATGGACAAGCAAACTGCCGCTTGTCCGTGGCACCCGGCGCACGCCCTAATCAAGCATTGGGATTCTCAGATCGGATTCCGGTAGCTGATCGGTGACGGGCGGTCCGTGGAAAACGTCGGGGTCCGTCGATACACGACGCCGCGATCAGGCGAAGATCGGTCCGAGTTGGGTCAGCACGCGGGCGGTTTCCGTGCTGGTTTCCTGCCCGAGTTCGATAAAGGCGCGCATAAGCGAGCCGAGCAGGCTGGTGGAGAGCGTGATGATGCCGTTCTCGACCGTCGAGCGGATTTGCGGATCGCAGCCGCTCAGGAAAAATGTTGTGCCGGCGGTCAACAAGGCCAAACGTCGCCAGGAAGTTCGCTGGTAAAACATACGCATTTGATAAATCTCCATTATCCGCGTTGCGCGAGTGGTTGCAGCCGCCCAGGTAGTATAATACATCCCAACACGGCGCCGGTGGCACCGTGAGAAGCGATGTAACCATCGTATCGGTAACGGAAGTGTCCGGCTAGGGTGGGAAGGGTTCAGGGTTCAGAATTTGAGGTTGGATGCGTCCCCCCAATCTCCAATCCCCAATCTCCAATCCCCAATTTCCAATCGGTTGTCGGCTACTTCTTGCGCGCGGGGATCTCCGCGTCTATCTCTGGTTTGCGTTCCTTGCCGTGTGGGTGGCAGCGGGCGTGAAGCTCGCGTAGGCGGTGCGTCTGCACGTGCGTGTAGATCTCGGTCGTGTTGACGCTGACGTGGCCGAGCAATTCCTGCACGACGCGCAGGTCGGCCCCGCCTTCGAGCAGGTGTGTGGCGAAACTGTGCCGCAGCGTGTGCGGGCTGGCCTTGCCCATGATCCCACAGAGCCGGGCCTGGCGGCGGACAATGCGCCAGACCGCCGTTCGCTCGATCGCCCCGCCGTTACGGCTGAGGAAAAGCGGGAGCGCGGCGCGGAGCTTTTCGGTCAGCGGGGTTTCGACGCGGCCGTTTTCGAGGGCGCGTTGCAACAGCTTTGGGCGGAGGTGTTCGAGGTAAGCTTCGACCGCGTCGCGGGCCATTCGGCCGATCGGGACGACGCGCTCGCGCCGGCCCTTGCCCATGCAGCGCACGTAGCCGACGCCGAGGTTGACGTCGCCGAGCCGCAGCCCGCAGAGTTCGCTGACGCGCAGCCCGCAGGCGTAGAACAGCTCGAGCATGGCGCGGTCGCGCGGGCCAAGCGGCTGATCGAGATCGGGCGAGGTTACCAGCTCGACGGTGCGGTCGAGGTTGAGCGTCCGCGGCAGGCGCTTCCAGCATTTGGGCGCTTCGAGCAGCGTCGTCAGGTCCCCGGGAATCTGCTTAGTCTCGTGCAGCCACTTGAGCCACATGCGAATCGCGACGACGTGGCGGGCGATTGTGGATTCGCAATAGCCGGCGTCGGTCAGCTCGATCAGATGGCCCTGGACGATCTGCGGCTTGATCGCGGTCCAGGTGTCGATCGATCGGCGGCGGAGAAAGTCGCCGAAACGCCGCAGGTCCCGCCGATAAGCTTGAATAGTATTCGCGGCAAGGCCGCACTCGACGTTCTGGTAGACGTGGAATGCACTTAGTGAGGCTTCAAACACCGGCGTGCAGCGGTGATCGGCGGCTTTGGGGTGGCGCGCGGCAGACTGCTTGGGTGCCGACGAGCCGGTCACACTGTTATTTGTGCCGGCGGATTTCAAGACGTGTTCCCGCATCCGTGCGTTAAGCCTCATCCGTGGACTATGCCGAATATAGTAGACTGGGGTTACGACGAGCACCACTGTAATCCGTCGAATCCCGAACCGGACGCGATGCCGTTCGTGTCGACGGGTGAGCGTCATTTGAGGGTGCCCCATCCCGTACCGAGTGCCTGTCTGGCAGGCACGGGGTCGGGGTGGGGAACCGATTCGAGGAAGCAATGTCTGTGCAGGTTTGAATCAGTCCCCCATCCCCCCCCCCACTTTCGTGACGCTGCCCCGCTGTCGGCGGAATTTGGCTTGGAGATGCGCCGCGAGCGGTGTATCTTCCGTACGTTCGCTGGAACGCGCGCGCTCTTTGCCGCCGGCAGACAATACATGTGGAATTCGGATTGAAAGAGTCGCGTCAAGGAGGACTCGACGTGCGACGAAGAAGACAGTACTCACGAACTTATCTTTTGCTGTTAATCCTGATTGTCGTGGTCGGCGGCGGTTGGTGGTTCTGGCCGCGCGGCGATGCCGGAGCGGCCGATCAGGCAAACGGCACTACGGAAAACCCGCGGCTTGCCGAGACCGGTGAGGCTGCCGGCGGGGCCGTTCCCGAGGCGATCATCGTCTCGTCGGGGAATACGTCGAACGATGACGTGTTATCGCCGATCGGGACGGGTGGAGAAGCCGCGCCGGGACCGGCGGTTGACGAGCAAGCTGCCGCGGCCGAATTGGCGCAGGCTCCCGAACCCGGGGACGATCAGGAAGTCGCCGACAAGCCGGACGATTCGGAGAAGCTCTCCAGCAATCCACGCATCAACGCCTCGCTGCAACGTTACCAGGCCGGGCAGGTGATCGCCGCCCGTCAGGAGTTGAACCGCATGTTGGCGATCAGCCGCAATGTGGCCGAGCAGGCCGAATTGCGCCGGCATCTGAGAAAAATCGCGGACGCGACGCTCTTTTCGAAAGAGCGGCGGCCGGACGATCCGCTGACCGTGACGTATACGATTCAGCCGGGTGAATACCTGATCCACATTGGTAAGCAGTTCGACGTCCCGCATGAAGCGATCATATTGATCAACGGAATCGAAGACCCGACGCGCATCCGGCCGGGGCAGAAAATCAAGGTTCCGCGCGGACCGTTTAACGTGAGGATTTACACCTCAAAGTTTCGGCTCGACGTTTATTTGCAGGATTTATACCTGCGCAGCTTTCCGGTCGGACTGGGGATCGATCATGGTACGCCGCTGGGCGAGTGGCTGGTCAAGGAACGGCTGCCGAACCCGACGTACTATCCACCCGCGTCGGCTGAGAACAAGCAGATCATCCCGCCGAACGATCCAACGAACCCGCTCGGCGAGCACTGGATCGGGCTCGAAGGCACCGAGGGAACCGCACTCGACCGGGTGGGCTACGGTATTCACGGCACGATCGAGCCGGAGTCGATCGGCAAGGCGGTCTCGCTCGGTTGCGTCCGGATGCACAACCATGACGTGGCGTTCTTATACAAGCTGATGTTGCCGGGATCCTCGAAGGTGACCACACTGCCTTGATCAGCCTCCCGTCCCCAGAGCCGCTGTTTAACCCGATCATCGCGCCGATGGACCAACTGTTGACCGGTTGGGAAATCATGGCGAGCCCCTTCGGGTTGTTTCTTTTCCTACCGCTGATTCCACTGCTGCGATGGGCGGCACGCTCGTGGCCGCGGGCAGCCTTGATTGCGGGCGGGCTGGTGTGGATGGTGGGCACGGCCGGTCCGCTGACGACACTTATCCTGTTGGCCGGTTTGCTTGTCGCGGGAGCCTGGGTCGTCATGCTGGGGGGGCTGCGGCGGCGCGAGCGCATCGGGCCGCGCGTGATGATCGCGCTGGTCTGGATCGGACTCATCGCATTGGTTTTACCCTTGTGGTGGTATCCGCGGTGGAGTTGGTACGGTTGGCAGGATGGCTCGCGGCTGGCCGTGTTGCACGCTATCGGAGTGGCGTACTTCCTCTTGCGTTTCATCGCCTGGGGTGTGAAGTGGTCGCACGATCCGGGTGACCCACCGCGACTGACCGACACAATTTGCTGGCTGCTGTATCCGCCGTGCATGCGGTTGGGGCCGGTTCTGCTGCGTCACGAGTTCCTGGAGCGGCTGGACGCGTGGAACCCGTCGGCGCCGGCACCATGGAAGGAGATCGCGCAACGAAGCGGTTTGTTCCTGCTCGGGGGTTTCTTTCTGGCGGTGATTACGAATAACCTGCCGCAGATTTCGCCAAACACGCCGGACTTTTTTTCGACGCCGGAATATTACTCGACTGGCAAGTTGGTGCGGGTTCTGTATTTTGTTCCGATTCAGGCGTATCTGCTGCTGTGGATGTACAACGAGATGGCGGCGGCGTTGTCGTACTGGGTTGGGATTCGCGTCGACAATAATTTCGACTGGCTGCCGCGGGCGACGAGTGTGCGCGACTTCTGGCGACGGTGGCACGTCACCGTCGGCCGCTGGATGCTGAACTATATCTACATCCCACTCGGCGGGGGGCATGGGTTTCCGCCGGTGCGCATCTTCGCGGTGTTCGGGTTTGTGGCGATCTGGCACGGGGCGAGCTGGTCGTTTCTCGCCTGGGGGGTCGCACAGACGGTTGCGATGACGGTGCAGCGGCTGTGGGATCAGGCCCGCAAGCGGCTCGGTTGGCGAAACCGGCCGGCGGGCATGTGGTGGACCGTAATCTGCTGGCTCGTCACGATGCACTTCGCTATCGCGACCATCCTGATGTTCATGGACTTCGAGCACTGCGGCTGGCGGGTCTTTCGCGAGTTGTGGCAGCGGCTGTTGGCGCCAAGCGGCGGTTGATCTTCGTTCGACTATTTTATACTACAAATGGCCGATTACTTCGCGGTTCGCGAAGATTCCTCGCTGCATGGGTGGCCCGTCCAGAGTTCAAAGTGCAAAGTTCAAAGTGCAGAGTGCAGAGTGCAAAATGTAAAGAGCGTGCTCTCAACGGCGCAGCCCAGCACAAATCCCCAATCGTCAATCGTCAATCCCCAATCGTCAATGCCCCTTTGGTTGCGGTCAAAGGCCGCGCTATGGGATTGGTTTTCAACCGGTTATTTGGGGGGAAAACTGGTAGCTGTAAGTCACTTTCAACAACTCACGCCGGGAGTCGTAATCGAAAAGCCGAAAGATGATCCTGCGGCTGGTCGGGTCGTCGGGGCCGGCTGCGAATAGCAAGGTGCAGCGCAGGTCCGGCACGGCGATGCTGGAGCGGGTAAAGAACGCGGCACCGCTGAGGCGGTCGTTGAGGCCCTCGCTGAGGCGGCGGGCGAAAGTGCGGGCGACAGTGTCGTTTTCGTCGCTGCCCGGCTCGACGTGGGGCACCGTGATGATCGCCGGGGGCCAGTAGCCCTGATGTTTAGCCACCTCGGCAATGTCGTCGGCGAGTCGGCTGGTAAATCGGTCGAAATCGTCCTCGCTAAGCGGCTCGACTCCGGAAGCGCGTACGGCGGATCGTGACTGGGTGATTGTACAGCCCGACAGGAGTACGAGCAGTAGCGGGAGCATCGCGAGCGACTTGCGCATAATCTGCCTCTATCGGCCGGGCGCGGTTTAGCAACACCCCGTGGCCCAATTGCATTTCATACACCACTTACGCCTATCGGTCTGATATACTATCGATGTGACGATTTTTGTCTCGTGGTTGGGAAACTGCATGGCAAAAAGCACCTTTGCGGAACAAGCGGCGCACGACGACTTCTCCGTCCGTCAGGAGCGGGCCCTACTCGTATGCGTGTTGACGAACGGAAAGCAGCTCGTCGGCGACCCGCTGGCCGAGTTGGCCGAGCTTACACGCTCCGCCGGCGCGGTGGTCGTCGACCGGGCGGTGCAGAGGCGGCGGACGCTTGACGCGGCCAGTTGCGTCGGCAAGGGCAAGCTGGAGGAGATTCGCCAGCGGGCGGACGCGGCGGATGTCGACGTCATCGTTTTCGACAACGATCTTGCACCATCGCAAATTCGTGAAATAGAGAAGGCGACGCAGCGGAAGGTGCTCGATCGGAGCGAGTTGATTCTCGACATCTTCGCGTCGCGGGCGCAGACCGCCGAGGCCCGGCTGCAAGTCGAGCTTGCGCAACTGGAATACGCCGCGCCGCGATTGCGCGGGATGTGGACACACCTCGAGCGCATCGCCGGCGCGGGCGGCGGCAGCGCGGCCGGCGTGGTCGGCGGGATCGGGACGCGTGGTCCCGGCGAACGGCAGATCGAGATCGACCGCCGGATCGTGTCCAAACGCGTCGCGTTTCTCAAGCGAAAGCTGGAAGCGATCGATCGGCGCAAGGTGCGCGAGGTCAAGGCCCGCAAAGAGCATTTCACCGTGAGTCTGGTCGGCTATACGAACGCCGGCAAGAGCACGTTGATGAACGCCTTGACCGATGCCGGCGCAAACGTTGAAGACCGCCTGTTCATGACGCTCGACACGCTGACCCGCCGATGGGACCTCGGCAACGGGCGGCACGTGTTGCTGTCCGACACGATCGGGTTTATCCGCGATTTGCCGCATCATCTGGTGGCGTCGTTCCACGCGACGCTCGAGGAGACGATCCACGCCGACCTGCTGCTGCACCTGGTGGACGTGTCGAACCCGCGGGCGGACGAGCAGATCGAGTCGGTCAACGCCGTTCTGGACGGCCTCGGCGTGGGCGACAAATCGACGTTGGTGCTGCTCAACAAGGCTGACGCGATCACCGATTCATCGATCCTGACGATCGTGCAACAGAATTGTCCGGACGCGAGGTTGATCTCGGCCCGCACCGGCGCGGGCCTGGACGAGTTGCGCGACGCCGTCGACGAACGGATGCGCGGCAACCAGCGCCGGCTGACGCTGTCCATCTCGGCTAGGGACGGCAAGGCATTGGCTTTCCTGGAACGCTTCGCCGACATTCTCGACCGGCAATTCGACGACGGCCGGGCGATCCTCGACGTGAGCATCCCGCCGCGAGCACTGGAGCACCTGCACGGCATGGTGAAAGACGTGCGGCACATAAGCTCATAATCAGAGCCCCCGAACATCGACAAGCATCGAAAGGCGGCGACTGATCGCGTACGTGCTGTATCGCTCATGCACGAGCTGAGCTTTCCCGAGACCCACCATGCCGCGGTCGCCGCCGTTGGCTGGTGGGTTTTTATGTCATTTCGGCGTTCACGCTCTCCGTTCCAGCTCGATTCGGGTGCGGCCCTTTTCTCTGCCGCAAACGCTTCGGAAAGGCCGTCTGTTTCTCAGAAAACTCCCCGAAATCTCGGGGTGCCGTAGCTACGCCGGGCACGGCAACCGCTATTTGCCGACGGCGGTTCCGCACTCCGGACACCGCCCGCTGACGTTGCCGGTCAGGTTGTAGCCGCACTTCCGGCAGTAGCCGGGAGGAATCCGTCCGCGCCGGAAGGCAATCGCCGTGAGTACCGAGATAACGACGAAGGTCAACCAGACCGGGACGGTCACTTCCCATCTGGTTAAATCCAGTGTTGGCACAAGGGCGTATTGGGAGTCCCAGTTTTCCGGGCCATATTCGAACTCGAAATCCCACTCCACGCCGCGATGATTCACCACGCCGAATGCCCCTTTAGCCATCCCGATTGCGTACCCGGGAGACACGATAACGACTCGCAGGAACGCGGAAGCCGGCACCGCCACGGCAGACAGCAAGCTGATTGTGAGCAGCACCCACGCCAACCGTCTCCGGCGGATCCGCCTCACGGTCGTGACTCCTCGGAGTTGATGCCTTGCCCACACTCGGGACACCGCCCGCTGACGTTGCCGGTGAGGTCGTAGCCGCACTTCTGGCAGTTGGTGGGTGGGAAGCGACGGCGGTCGGACAACCAGAGGAACGTAGTCGGAATCATAACGATGAGGAACGGCAGCCACAGAGGAATATACACCAGACGAGCTTGACCTGGGTTCTGGCTGATAAATGGCCGAAGAAATCCAAAGCGCAGCCACCACGGCCACGCGCCAGTCACCAAAACGGAGACACTATGAACTGCCCACCCCTTCTGCGCGTTTGGGTTTACGCCATCGAACCAATATATTGCCCCCTTCTGCAGTTGGAAGTAGTTGCTGCTCCCAACATACTCCAGACTGAATTCCTTGCCCCACACAAGCCTCGTGCTCAACCCCCACGCCGCCAGGGCCAAAACGCACACCACCGTCCCAACCCACTTCAGCACCCGTCGTGTCCGCGGTCGAGCCATGGGGACTATCGTAGCCGTCAGTTGCTCTTGGCGAAATGAGCCTTCTCGATCACGCCACAGGCGATCGACTCGTCACCGGGAGCGGAGTACGGCCGGGACACGTTGGGACGCATCTCGGGGGTTTTCTTGCTATAGGAGAACGTAACGGTAGAGAAGAAATAGTAGGAACGTGTCCCGATGCGTCCCGCGTTCACTGGCAGTATGACCCGGTCAACTCAACGAACACGTGAGCCGCTGAACGTACCGACTGTCCCAGTTTCCCCGCGTGACGGCCCGGCCAGCAGCCAACCGCCCAACGCGACCGAAACGGACGGCTGAAAGCTTGTCGTTCCTGCGTTCACCGCCGGTGCCACTCAAGTCACCGCGAGGTACCGACCACTGCGAGAGTGCCGGACGCCGGAACAGCAGGAAACCCTGCAAATACAGGACGAAATGCACTTCGTGTCACTTGTGATCACCCCCGAACAGCGACATGCATCGAAAGGCGGCGACGGGATTCGAACCCGTGAATGACGGTTTTGCAAACCGTTCCCCTGACTCTCTATCTGCCGAGCACGCAGGCACTTATGACGCCGCCGATTCCCACTGGCGGACACACTGGTGGAAAGCTCTGCAAAATCACCCTGACTTGCAGGCGGTCGTGACCGCGTGGCCGATGCTCCCCGAGCCGGTGAAAGCGGGCATCGTGGCGATGGTGAAGGTGGCTACGCCGAGGGAGTGAGCTAGTAGGCAAGCTCTAAAATCCAGGGTCACTATGAACACTAGCATACCCTTATTTCGCGTTGCGGCGACCGCTGTGACGTTCTAGCGGGCGCCGCCGTGTCTTGGGGTATCCGAAACCCTAGCGCCGCGTCTGTAAGATTTTGCGCATTTCGCGGGCCGTCAAAAGCCCCCACCCTTGGGTGTCCGGCACCTTCGTCGAAAGCGTTAGTAGCGCGTGGCTCCGCCCGCGCCGGGGGGGGGGGGTGGGGCCCCCCCCCCGGGGGGGCGGGGGGCGGGGGGGGGGGGGGGGGGTGGGGGGGTTGCGGGGGGGGGGGGGGGGGGGGGGCGGGGT
>JAUWNI010000209.1 GCA_030612705.1 Phycisphaerae bacterium
CACCCACCCGGCCGCGGTAACGGGCGGGGGGGGAATCCATTCCGGGAAGCAGGACCCTCCGCCGGCGGGCGCCGGCGCGGGCGCTGTAGCGTCCGCCCCCCGGGGCGGACGTCGGGTGTCGAAAAATTCCCACATTCTACGTCCGCCACGGGGGGGCGGACGCTACGTTTCCCGGCTTACACAGCGCCTACGGCTCTTCGATGAGCTTGCGTAAGGTGGGTCACTGCCATAACGGCGCGGAAACGGCAACTTGTTTTAGAGCAGAGGGCGGGAGTCCCGATATCCGAGCATAAGAAACATCGGAAATGGACATAGCTGCCGGTCCGCGCGGCCGGCGTCGCGTGCCGAACCGTGTTCGAGGACGAACGATGAAAGCAATACTGGTCACGGGAGGAGCGGGGTTCATCGGGTCGCATTTCGTGCGGGCATTCATGCGGCGGCATCGCACCGCGGACGTACACGTGCTGGACGCGCTGACGTACGCCGGCGATCTGGACAACCTGCCTTCGAACATCCTCGACCATCCGCACTTTCGTTTCTGGTACGGGAACGTGTGCGACGCCGATCTGGTCGGCGAGGTGATGCGGCAGGTCGATACGGTGATTCACTTCGCGGCCGAATCGCACGTGGCCCGGAGCATTTCCAGCAACACGAAATTCTATGAAACCGACGTGATGGGAACGCAGGTGATAGCGAGCCAGGTATTGAAGAATCGCCGCCGAATCAAACGCTTCGTTCACATCTCGACCTCGGAGGTCTACGGCACGGCGCTGACCGAACCAATGTCGGAGGACCACCAACTCATGCCCAACTCGCCGTACGCATCGGCGAAGTGCGGGGCGGATCGGTTGGTCTATTCGTATTGGCGGACGTACGGCATCCCGGCCGTCGTTATCCGCCCGTTCAACCAGTACGGGCCCAGTCAGCATCTCGAGAAGTGCATCCCGCGCTTCATCACCAGCGCGCTGAACAACGCGCCACTCACGCTGCACGGCGACGGGTCGGCGGCGCGGGATTGGTGCTATGTCGCCGATACGTGCCTGGCCTTGCTGGCGGCGCTGGAAGTGCCGCTGGACGCGATCGTCGGCGAAGTGATCAACCTGGGCACCGGCGTGCCAACGGACGTCCAGACCATCAGTCGAAAGATTCTGGAGCGGATTCCGTCCAGCCGCTCCGTGACTGAGAATATCTACAACCGCCCCGGGCAAGTCGATCTACACGTAAGTTCGACGACGAAGGCACGCCGACTGCTGGGGTGGCAGGCCACGACCGACCTCGATACCGGCTTGGACCGAACAATTAGATGGTACTTGGAAAACGAGGCCTGGTGGCGCAAACGAATCTGGATGCAGCACGTACACGTACCGGCCGCCAATGGTAACAAGGTGTTGCATTGATCGGTTCCGCGCTTTGCCGGCGAGATGAGCTATTATGAGCGTCGTGAAATCACGTGCGGATCTGAAGGAATGGTGGGACCGGCGCTATAGCGAACTGGGCAGTCTGAGCTTTGAGGCCTCCGTTCGGGACCGGAACTTCAACCGCCTCGAAATCACCCGCGCCATCGAAACGATGCGCCCCCACCTGTCAGCCGGCGACGCCGTGCTCGACGCCGGGTGTGGTCACGGTGCCTTCCTGCACGCGTTGGCGGAGGCCGTGCCGTTCGACCTCGATCTGGTCGGCATCGAGCTCTCGGACGCCACCAAGGATCCTGATGAGACCGGCGTCTACATCCGGATCATCGGCGACGCGTTCGAGTTCCTCCGCGCGACGGAGCGGCGCTTCAAAGTGGTCTACACTCAGCGGTCGGTGATCAACTTCCTGAATGAGGACCGGCAGCTCGAGTTCATCCATCTGACGGCCCGGCGGTTGACGGATGACGGATGGATCGTTCTATCCGAGTTGTTTCGCGCTGATTTGGATTCGCACAACGCCTATCGGGCAAAGTTGGGCGTCGAGCCGCTCGGTATCCAAAAACACATCGTCCCGGTGGACGAAGACCGAATTCGCGCCGCCTACGGCGAAGAGTTCGACATCACGGTGTGTGACTATTTGAATACATACATGCTCATCACCCACATTGTCTATCCGCACCTGGCCGGCAAGCTGGAACACAACCAACCGATCCACGACTTTGCCGCCGGCTTGCCGGAAACCGTCCCGGGTTTCAGCCCCTACAAACTAATGGTCCTGAAGCGAAAGACCTAGTGCTCTGTCACACCTCGATTGGTGGGTAGCACCGGGTGCCACGGACAAGCGGCAGTTTGCTTGTCCGTGCTTCCAGCGATGCTTAGCAGTCCGCCGCAAAAGTCATGTAGCGTCGGGTCTCCGTGCCGGCCGTGGATTCGCGAGTAATCACTCAAGCTTTCGACGGCGATGGGAAAGATCGGACCGCGGACGTTCGCAGGAGAACATCCGCACTCTTTGGTCCGCAGTTGAACAGCAGGTCGATGACGGACAAGTGTGAAACGAACGCGCCGTAGCGCTGGGGGTACTCCGGGTGGGTGTAGTCCTGGAATTCCACCGTGACGCCGGCACGTTCGAAGCCGGCGATGTCCAGGTAGTCGCGGGCGGCGGCCCCGCTGTAGTAGTGATTACAGCCAACGGCCCGGCAGATGCGTACGAGTCGTTCGCTGCGGTCGCCGCTCACGTTCAGCGCCGTGCTGTGGTGAAACGTTGATCGCAAGCCCAGCTTGTCGCACAGCAACTCGGTCAAGGCATAGTTGAGTTCGACAATGCGTGACCACGGCTGGTGCAGCGCCCGCTCGAGGTCGGGGAACAGCCAGTCGAAAAAAGGGCAGGGTCCATAGTTAGAGCGCAAAGATTGCAGGTGCTTGGCCGCCCAGCGGTGCTGTGTCCGGTCGATCTCGACGTCGCGGATCGGCGGCCCACCCTGGCCGCTTACGCGAACGGGGACGGTTAGCCACTGGGGGCCGTCGGGGCCCTTGACGCGGTTGCGGTTACGCCAGCCGTGCTTGTCAAACTGAACATCGTCCAGAAAGACGAACTCGTCCGCGCGGTTTATCTGTTCGAAGAAGCCCAGCCAGGGCAGATAGCCCGGCTGTAGCACGACGCAAGTTCTCAATCCAGTTTCCTCCATGACCAACGCCTTGCCCGGTCCTCACTTTGTGATCGGACGACGCTCCGCTGGGCTTAACAGTCCGCCGCAAAAGTCATGTAGCGGCCGATCCCCGAGTCGGTTGATCCCGCGAGTGGCTGTTTTCCCGTACTCTACGGCCGACACGGGGGTCGGCC
>JAUWNI010000098.1 GCA_030612705.1 Phycisphaerae bacterium
GGGCACGTTCCTCAGCGGCGGCGTCACCGAGAACCTCGGTGTGCCGGGCGAGACCCCTCACTATCCCTCCAGCCAAACGGGCGATCGATACTTGCCTGGCGATCAGCAGTCGGATCGCATGGTTGTCACCAGAGTCCGGACTTGGCCGGTCGTCCCGGTTGCCTGCCCCAGCGGATCTGCTTGTCGTCGTCCCGCATGCCGTACACGATCTGCAGCTCGGCGTGGTGATCACCGAAAGCCCGTTCCGCGGCGGTCGTCAAACGCCTGCGGGCACGACGGGAGTAATTGCGAGCGCCATCTGTGAGACCGAGCAGGCCAAGCAGCTCCCGGCGTCGGCGGTCCTCGGGCGAGACGGCCTCAGTCCGCCAGCACTGGATCAGCTTCCACGCCTTCCTGGCGAGTGCCGGTGGCCCCAAGTAGATCGACTTCTGGCGGCATCGACCCTCGCTGCGTTCGCGGTAGCGAACAACCCAAACGGTCGGATGGCCCGGTAGCCGCCGCTTGACGACGCACCCGGCCGTTACGAGATGGCTCCTTGCGGCCCGCAGCTTGGCCTCGATCGTCTGCCAGCGCCGCCGCAGAGCGGGATCGTCGCCGAGGACGTTTTGATCTGGTGGTGTCATCGCTCAACCCGTTCAGGTGTTTCACGCGCGCTCTCGTCGCCGCCATATCGGCGACGAATCGTGAAAGCCGCTCCATGCGCTCCAGCCAACCCTCATCGGTGACGTCTTTCGGCAGCTGTGACAACGTGTGGGATCCCATTCGCTCGGCCTCCTGTAATCGCGTCGCGATGAACAACTGCACCTTAGCGAGCAAAAGGATGGCCATGCCGAGAATCCGGGCAAATGCGTCCTCGCACAATCCGGACAGGTTCTCGCGCCCCCGTACACGGATACATCGCGCGATCACGCCGAGTGATTCGTGCAGCAAGATGGGATTCGCCTCAGTTTCGAGGAAATCGAGCAGGCCCAGGAGATCACCCCGCGCGGCCATCGCCTCGCACCGCTTGGCGGGAGTCGGTCCACGGCGTTCAGGCTCAGCGGTCGGCTGCTCAGACATGCTCTATTGCGCTCCTCGTGCCCCCGGCATCAGACGTATCGCGCGAAGGCCCAGCGAGAGTAATGCGGGCGGTGCTTGTCTGTGGTGGCCTGTTCGACGAGCTGTCTGGCCGACTGCGCGGTAAGCCCCCTGGAATCTGAGACTAACAACACAGCCCAATTTATACCACGAACCTGGAATCCCCAACAGCATCTTACTGTTGTCACATCAAGACCTTGCACTCCCCCAACTCGGGAAGTCGCATCCTGGGTCTTGCCGTGAGCCGAAGCGTTCCATCCCGCGCGGCTCCGTCGCAAGGGAGCATGAATCAATCAGAATCCGCGTCACTCATCGTCTGACGGGGCATCAACCTCGGGCACCGGCTGGGTGGACGTCGCTTCGGCGTACTTGGCGGCTTCCTCCGGCCGGCCCCAGGCCTCGTATAGGGTGACGAGCTTCGCCGCTGCTTCGTGCGTGCGATGGTGCTCTCGACCGAGCGTGTCCGTCAGCCCGGCAAAGCAATCGAGCAACAACCGTTCAGCTTCCTCGAAGCGTTCCATCTTGAGCAGACACTCGCCGTAGGAGAGACGCACCGTCCAGCGGAACCAGTGACCGGGCGGTGCGGACTGGTCGGTGAGTTTGATGACGGTTTGCAGCGTTTCCTCCGCCTCCTCCAGCTTGTCGAGTTCCACGAGCAGCAGCCCGAGGTTGCTCATCGCCGACAACGTCTGTGAACCACCCTCGCCGTAGACTTCGCGTAGTCCGTCCACGACCTGGCGCATAATGGTTTCGGCTTCCGCGAGCTTGTGCTGCTGGTAAAGCAGGCCGGCCAGGCTCGAGCGTCTATTGAGCGTGCGGGTGTCGTGCGGGCCGTGGAGCTTGTCCGACAACGCGACGGCGTCTTCGAGGTAAGTCTGGGCCTGGTCGAACTTGCCCGCGAGTCGCAGGATGATCCCGAGGTGGGATATCGCCTTGAGGGTGTCGGGGTGGTCCGGGCCGAGGACGTTGGAGGCCTGTTCGAGCGCCTCGCGCGCCAGCGTCTCGGCCTCGACGAGTTTGTCCTGTTCGCGGAGCAGACTGGCCAGGTTGATCTTGGTCTGGATGGTATCGTGGTGATCTTCGCCGAAGACCTCCCGGGCCAACTCCAGGCTCTCGCGCGTCAACTGCGCGGCTTCGGCCAGTTCGCCGCGATCCTTGACGACCAACGCCAGGTTTCTCAAGGCGCGTAGCCGCTTGGGATGCCGCGTTCCCTGGCTGTCGGTCCAGCGCTGCACGAGAGTGCGCAGGAGCCGCTCGCTCTCTTCCAGCCGCCCCCGTTCGAGCGCGAGCACGGCCAACCCGTTCATGGCGTCGAGGAGGGCGTCGTCCTGTTCATCGAGGTGTGTCTGCATCACCTCCAGGATGTCGCGAAGCTCCTCTTCGGCCTCGTCCACCCGGCCGTTTTCCTTCAGAACGCCCGCGAGGTCGTAGCGTGTGATCAGGGTGTCACGGTGCGTGTCCCCGAGCGTTTCGCGACGGGCGGCCAGAAGCTGCTCGTACATCGTCTCCGCGTCGTCGAGGTGTCCCTGGTTCCACCGCACCTGCGCCAGGCCGCTGAGCGATGCCAGCGTTTCAACATCGCGGGCGCCCAGGTGCCGCGCGCGGAGATCATGGGCCGCTCGCAAGTGTCGCTCCGCCTCGTCGTATATGCTGATGCTGCGATAGACCGTGCCAATGACGTGGTGAATACCGGCTTGCACATCGGGGAATTCAGCCAACTCGGTCTGGATCTCGTCGGCGGCCTCATCGAGCACGGTGCGTAGCAACGCGACGTCGCGTCCCAGCGCCACTTCCGGGCTCACCTGGTCGAGCATCCGCACCAGGAAATCGCGGAAGGCCGTTGCCCGGGCCGTCTCGGTCGTGGCCTTGGCCAGGGCGGCGACGGCTTCGGAACGGCTCTGTTCGGCGAGTTGACGGGCGTCCTCGGCCTGCTCGAAACGCTGCTCGGCGAGCGCTTCGGCATCCTGCGCGCGGTTCCGCTCACGCGTCGCCCGGACCGCCTGCGAAGTCGTGCCGACAATGGCGATCAGCAGGGCCGCGAAGGCCACCAGCACACCGGCGACCAGCCCCTTGTTACGCCGGGCAAACTTGCGCAGTTGATAGATCTTCGTTGTGGGACGGGCCGTGATGGGTTGGTCCGACAAGTACCGTCGAATGTCATCGGCGAGAGCGGAAGCCGATTGATAGCGCCGTGTCTTCTCCTTTTCCAAGACTTTCGCGACAATAGTGTCGATATCGCCGCGACAGGCCCGGTTAACGGAGCTGAGCGACGTTGGTTCGTCTTCCGTGATCACGCGCGCCGCCTGGGGGACCGTCTTATGGGAGACGTCGAGCGGGAGCCGGCCAGTCAGCAACTCGTAAAGAATCACGCCGAGCGCGTAGACATCCGACCGCGTGTCGAGTTCGCGTGAGTCGCCGGCAACCTGTTCGGGGCTCATATACGCGATCGTTCCGATGAGTTGCCCCACGTCGGTCTGGAGCGTCGTCGTGCGGATGTCCGCGTCGGTTGCCCGGGCGACGCCGAAATCGAGCACCTTCGGTTGGCCGGAATCGTCCACGAGAATATTACCGGGCTTGAGATCGCGGTGAATCACACCTTTTTGATGTGCGTGGTGGACCGCTTCGCAAACCTTGGCGATCAGCTCAAGCTTCTGGTGAATCATGAGCCCTTGCGCCGTGGCATACTTTGTGAGCGGTTGCCCCCGGACGAGTTCCATCGCGAAGAACGGCTGGAGGCCTTGTTCCGTGTCGGTGGTTCCCGCTTCGAAGATCTGCGCGATGCCGGGGTGCTGGAGCCAGCCCAGCACCTGCCCCTCGTGCTCGAACCGTCTGAGCATCTCTCGTGATTCGATGCCCGGCTTAATGACTTTGAGCGCTACGGTGCGGCGCGGGTTTTCCTGCTCCGCCCGGTAGACCACGCCCATTCCGCCCTCGCCGAGCACGTCGAGGATTCGATATTGACCAATACGTTTCGGATATGTCGAGGGGATCGACGGGCCGGTGTCTCGATCTGATGAATCAAGATTTATTGCTCCGATCGCCGCGCTCGAAGCGATCGATTCGGGATTGCCGACCGCGAAGCTTTTGCCGAGCACCGGCGTTCTCAGGAAAGTGTCAGCTTTTTCATCGTTGGCGAGCAACGATTCGACTTCAGTGCGCACGATGTCGTTCGCGCCGCAGGCGTGGTCCAGAAACTCCGCCCGTTGCTCGGGATCCTTCTCGCGCGCCGCGAGGAAGAGTTCACGGATGCGTTCGTATTGCTCGGGGGTCATGGCAGCGATCCTTGTCGTAGCTCCCGTCGCAGCCACGCGCGGGCCATGCTCCAGTCACCGTCCACGGTGCGGGGTGAGACTCCGAGAAAGGCCGCCATGTCCTTGAGGCTGAGCCCGCCGAAGAAACGCAGCTCGACGATTCGGGCCTGGCGTTCGTGGAGGCTTGCGAGTCTGCCCAAGGCCTCGTCGAGCGCGAGCAGGTCCAGAGAGCTACCTTCCAGCAGGGACATGTCCTCGTCGAGGCGTACTCGCTGGCGATCGCCCCCGCGTTTGGCGCGCTGGTGGCCCCTGGCGTGGTCGACCAGTATGCGGCGGATCGCCTGGGCCGCCACCGCGAAGAAGTGGGCGCGGTTCTGCCACTCGACATCGCGCTGGTCGATCAGCCGGAGGTAGGCTTCGTGGACCAGCGCGGTTGCCTGGAGCGTATGATCCGGCCGCTCCTGCTTCAGATAGCTTTCAGCCAGCGCGCGGAGCTCGTCATAGACAAGCGGCATGAGTCGATTGATGGCGGAATCATCGCCATCGCTAGCTCTCTTGAGGATTTGTGTCACATCCGCGCGATCTGAAATATCCATACGCGGCCCCTGCCCGCTAAAAAAAAAATGGACGTCTTTTGCGAACTTCACCCTCGATTGTCGCGTTTCTGAACGGCAGATACAAGGCCAATGTAAATCCGGTAACGCCCGGACGCATGCCGGTACGCGTACCCCGCGCGGGGAAGCGGGCATCGGCGGAAATGTTTCGCGACGAGTTTAGGAGAACAGACATGCGATTCAGACACACACACATCTGGTTACTCGCGTTTGTTGGAGTGCTCTGCGCGAGCACTGCACTAGCCGAACGCGGGATGGACATGCCCTTCACCTATCAGGGGCAACTTATGGAGGACGGCCAACCCGTCACTGATCAGGTCAACTTTACGTTCAGCCTGTGGGATGCCGCGACGGGCGGCACGCAGATCGGCACAGGTTACACGCCGCCCGATCCGGTCGACGTCGTGGACGGCCTGTTCACCGTCGCCGTGGAGACGATGGTCTTCGGACCCGACGCGTTCTACGGCGAGCCGCGCTGGCTTGAGATCGCGGTCTACGAGACCGGTGTCGGCTGGGTAACGCTGAGTCCCCGACAGCCGATCACGCCGGCACCGTACGCCCTGTACGCGTTTAACAGCAGCGGCGGCGGGGGAGACTGCCTGTGGAGTGAGAACGGCAGCGACATCTATTTCAACACCGGTGAAGTCGGCGTTGGCACTTCCACACCCAGCTACCCGCTGCACGCTATCAGCACGGGCGGCAACACCGCCGTCGCTGGAGAGAACCCCGGTGAATCCACGAGCGGGTACCTGGGGCACGAGTACGGCGGTGTCTATGGCGAGGGCTCCTACGCCGGTTACTTCGTCGGGCGGGGCTACTTCTCCGGCAACGTGGGTGTCGGCCTGACCAATCCGTCTGAGAAGCTCGACATCAATGGCACGGCCAAGATGACCGGCTTCCAGCTCAGCACTTCGCCGGTAGCTGGTCATGTCCTGACCGCTAACAGTCAAGGAGTCGGCACCTGGCAACCGGGTGGCGGCGGGTCGCTGTGGCAGGAAAACGGCACCAAGATTTACTACAACACCGACAACGTCGGGATCGGCACGGCCGACCCGAATGCTCCCCTCCATGTAACCACGTCCGGGGATCCCGTCGCGGTGCTGGCGCGAAACACCGCCACTACCGGCAGCGGCAACGGCGTGTGGGGTGAAACAGGCTCCTCCACGGGCATGGGGGTGTTCGGACAGAATACCAACGGGGGCACCGGTAACCACGCGGGTGTCAAGGGTGTAGCGTGGGGCTCGTTCGCACAGGGTGTCATGGGCTACAACGGCTCCACCTCCAGTACCGCGATCGGAGTACTCGGTCGCACCAGTAGCGGTGCTGGTGTAAAGGGTGAGGCGACCAGCACTACGAGCAGCAACGCCATCGGCGTCCACGGCCAAACCAGCAGTACAAACGGCTACGGCGTATATGGGTATGCGCCGGGTAACGGCAAGGGCGTCGCCGGTTACAGTGATGAAGGCTACGGTTACCTCGGTTGGAACGGCGGCGGCGTGTACGGCTACAGCGCCGACGGTTACGGCGTGCGCGGCTATAGCGCAAATGACTGGGGCGTTTTCGGCTCAGTTCCCAACGGCAGCACACAGGCTGGCGTGGTTGGCGCCATTACACTCGACAATGGCGGCACGCTCTGGAAGTCCAATAGCGGCGTCAGCGGCGGCTGCCAGAGCGGCCAGGGCGTGGCCGGACGCACCATCTCAGGTATCGGTGTTTTTGGCGAACAAACGAATTCTGGAAACATCGGCCATGTCGGTGCGTCTACGTCGGGTGTATTTGGCGATACCGACAACGCCAGCAACTACGGCGTCTGGGGCAGGACCACCGGCAACTACTCCACCACCAACGGCGTCTATGGCCAAGCGACGGGCGCTACCTGGGGTATCGGTGTACGCGGCTCGGTAAGCAACACCAACGGCGTCGGCGTCTACGGCTACAACGGCGGCACTGGTTATGCCGGTGAATTCTACTCGGACTCGGGCTCCGCGGCCCGATTCCTCGGCCACGACGACGACTGCGTTATCATCGACCACGACGCCGGCATCACGAACACCACCGGGCTCGTGATTGACACGGCCGGGAGTTATGGAGAGCAGGTTGGTATGGCGGTCACGGTGGACGCCGAATTCGGCAAACTGGCCACATTCGACCTCAACGGCGCCGCTGGCTACCTTAGTTCGGCCTTCCTGGTCACCGCCGACAACTCCGGCAACGTGGTCGAGATCATTGGTGAGTACACGTCGTCCAACGAGGACACGCTCCGCGTGCAGTCCGACGGCTATGGCAGTGCCATCTACGGCTACAACTCGCGCAACCAGCACGACGCCCCAGGCGTCCACGGCTACCATATCAGCAGCACCAGCTACTACGGCATCGGCGTGAAGGGCGAAGGCGGCTACAAAGGCGTCGAGGGCCGGGCGACCGGTGGAGACGGCACGGGTTACAAGTACGGTGTATACGGCTACGCTGCCAACGGCGCCACCAACTACGCCGGCTACTTCTCCGGCAACCTGCGCTGCACCGGCACGCTTCAGAAGGGCAGCGGGACATTCATGATCGACCACCCGCTCGATCCCGAGAACAAGTACCTCTATCACTCGTTCGTCGAGTCGCCCGACATGATGAACATCTACAACGGCAACGTTGTGCTCGACGACAGTGGCCAGGCCGTCGTCGCGATGCCCGAGTGGTTCGAGGCTCTCAATATGGAGTTCCGCTATCAACTCACCTGCATCGGCGGATTCGCCCAAGTCTACATCGCCGAGGAAATCGCCGACAACCAGTTCAAGATCGCCGGCGGCAAGGCCGGACTGAAGGTCTCGTGGCAGGTCACTGGCATCCGCCAGGATCCGTTCGCCAATGCCAACCGCGTTCAGGTGGAAGTCGATAAGCCGGAAGATGAAGTCGGCACGTATATCCATCCGGAAGCCTGGGGCGTTTCACCCGATCTCCAGACCGACCGTGTGCGTGAGGCGAGGCGTCAGACTGAACTAGAAGAGACCCAGATCGACTAATAAACCGGAGGTGACTCATGATTTTAGCTAGATATAAATATCGAACAGCCGCCTGGCCGATTGTACTCGCCTTGGTCTTGTCGCCAGCCGCGACACACGGCGACTATTCCATCGACTTCTGGACCATCGACGGCGGCGGCGAGATGTGGACTACTGGCGGGGACTTCGAACTCTCCGGAACCATCGGACAGCACGACGCCGGCACCCTCATGACCGGCGGCGACTTCGCACTTGCCGGCGGGTTCTGGCCCGGCGCCGCCGAGGAACCGTTCTGCTTCGGCGACCTCGACGGCGACGGCGAAATCGGTCTGTCCGACCTGGCGCAACTGCTCGCTCACTACGGAACCACCAGCGGTGCGACATACGAAGACGGCGACCTCGACGGCGACGGTGACGTCGATCTGTCCGACCTCGCCGCACTGCTCGGCGTCTACGGCGACGTCTGCCCGTAGCCGTCTCGCAACTCAAGCGCTTCACGTGAGGAGCCAGCCCGAGTCGGCTGGCTCTTCGCGTTGTTCCGCCTGATGTCTTCTCCTGCCGAGTGCCGGCACGCTGATGCACGTGTTCTTCCCCATAATTGCCAATTCACACACAATTTTGCCGACTTTCTCCGGGCCTGTCTTGGTACACTGGCATAAGGGTGCCGCGACGCTCTCACGTTGGGTTTCCTGAGACTCGATCTTCGGCAGTCATTCGACGAAACTTGGACGTTGCACTTTTTAGCAAGGAGGACAGAGATGAAAGCGATAAAGTCTGCAATTCCCGTGTTCATTGCAATCCTGACGGCGGCTCCGAATGTCTTGATAGCCCAGGCGCCCCTGGGCACCGCCTTCACATACCAGGGGCTGCTCAAGCAGGCCGGCCTGCCGGTTACCGGCGATGCCGACATGGTCTTCCACCTCTGGGACGCCGAAACCGGCGGCAGCCTGTACGACAGCTACGGCGTCGCGTTCATCCCGATTGTCGACGGTTTGTTCACGGTCGAGCTGGACTTCGGGCCCGATCCTTTCGAGGGCAACGCGTGCTGGCTGGAGATCGAGGTCGAGTTCCCCTCCGGCGTAGGAAACTGGGCCACTCTCAACCCGCGCCAGGAGATCACCCCGACGCCATACGCTTTGATGGCGGCAAACACCATTGGTATCGACGGGCACTCGCTGGACGCGGCGGACGGCAGCCCCACGAACGCGGTCTACGTCGACAACGAGGGCCGGGTCCGGCTGGGGGGGGCCGGGGGGAGCCTGACAAGAACAGTCCACGTCCGTGGCGGGCTGGATGTCTTCGACGATGACGGCATCGGGAATAGCGAGGGAATCCGCTTCACGAGCAATAGCTACGTCTTCGCCGAGTTGGCGGGCGAAACGCCGATCTGGGACTACTACCAGTCCACCGACACGCACCGCTTCTTCACGGGCGATGAATCGCTGCGCTTGACCATCACCTCGGATGGAAACGTCGGCATCGGTACGGCCAGTCCCGGTTATCCCCTCCATGTCGAAAGCGACGGCTCTTGCACGGTCCAGGCGCGAAACACGAGCACCAGCGGCGGCCAGGGTATGTACGCGTCCGCCAGCGCCCAATCCGGCTACACCAGCGGCCTGGGGGCGTACGTGGCCAGCCCCGACGGCCGCGCGGTCTACGCGTTCAACGAAGCCGAATCGGGCGACGCCTACGCGATCTACGGCGAAAACATCAGCCCCAACGGCATCGCCATCTACGGATTCGCCGAAAATGACGACGAGTACAGCACCGGCATCGGCGTGTCTGGCCGCTCCGACAGCGAAGACGGCGCCGGCGTGTATGGCGAGGCCACCCACACCACCGGCACGGCTTACGGTGTTCGCGGTGTATCCGCGCACGGTACGGGCGTGCAGGGCGAGAATCAGCAAGTCGGGAGCTTCGGCGCGCTCGGCCGGCATTACGAGGGTGTGTATGGTGAGTCGGCTTACGGGGTCTCCGGAATGGGCGTGCACGGTAGATGGACTGGCACGTCTCCCGGATACGGTTTCGGTGGCACATTCACCACCACCTCCGCCCTGGCCGCCGGCGTCCTGGCGCGCAATGAGGCCGAGGAGGAGGGCGGCATCGGGGTGATCGGTATCTCTACGTTTTCCGGTTCGGGTGAGAGCTATGGCGGATACTTCGAGTCCGCGGGCAGCCGCGGCCGCGGCGTGTACGCGTTAGTCGATGGCGTCGCGGGGCACGGCGTCCACGGAGAAGCCACCGGCGCCAATGCGTACGGCGTGTACGGCACGGCCACCGCGGACGAGGGCTACGGCGTCGTCGGTGAGGTCGACGGTGACAACGCGCGCGGCGTCTACGGACGCGCGTGGGGTGCCAACGGAACCGGCGGACATTTTGAGGCCCAAGGCACCGGTCGCGCCATCTACGGACGCGCGTGGGGCACCAACGGTACCGGCGGATACTTCGAGGCCGCCGGCAGTGACGGCCGCGGCGTGTACGCGTTGGTCGAAGGCGACGCGGGGCACGGCGTCACCGGTGAGGCCACCGGAAACAACGGCGTCGGCGTACTCGGAACCGCCAGCGGCTTTTACGGCATCGGCGTGTATGGCCAGGCCACCGACTCCGGGGGCGGCGTGCACTACGGCGGCTATTTCGAGGCCGAGGGTGGCGGGTACGCCTTGTACGCCAAGACATCTAGCAGCGGACGAGCCGTATTCGCCGAGAACCTCAACACGTCCGACGGGGAGAAGTATGCGGGCTACTTCCGCGCCCGCGGCAATGATGCGCGGGCCGTCTATGGACTCACCGACCAAACGGGTGGCGGCTCAGACACGACGTATGGCGGGTACTTCGAGGCGCGATCCTTAAGGGGCTTCGGCGTCTACGGCGTAAGCACGGCCCCCTACTACGGCGGCGGCGGAGTGGTCGGCGAGGCCTTCGGCGAGGGCAGCGCAGGGATAAAGGGGATAAACTCCGGAGCTGGCTTGGCCGGGTGGTTCGACGGCGCTGTGAGGATCGAGGGCAGCCTGCACGTCACCGGCACGCTCTCAAAGGGTGGCGGCTCCTTCAAAATCGACCATCCCCTCGACCCCGAGAACAAGTACCTCTACCACTCCTTCGTCGAGAGCCCCGACATGATGAACGTCTACAACGGCAACATCGTGCTCGACTTCCGCGGTACGGCGGTGGTGACGATGCCGGAGTGGTTTGAAACGGTCAATCGCGATTTCCGCTACCAGCTTACTGCAATCGGTGCGCCGGGGCCCAACCTCTACGTTGCGGAGGAGGTCCATGATAACCAGTTCAAGATCGCCGGCGGCAGGCCGGGCATGAAGATCTCGTGGCAGGTGACCGGGATCCGTCAGGACCCGTTTGCCAAAGCACATCGGATCCAGGTGGAAGTCGACAAACCGGAGCAGGAGCGCGGCTCCTACCTGCATCCGGAGCTCTATGGCATGCCAGAGGACTGCCGCGTTGACCTCTGGCTCGAAGCCGCGGCGCGGCTGACCGAAGGAGGTGCGCAATGAAACGACGCTTCTCACTCGCCCTGATTATGCTCGCCCCGCTGGTCGTTGCTCCGACAGCCGGTGACCGTGGCGACGACTTCGCCATCGACTGGTGGACCATCGACGCCGGCGGCGAGCCCGATTGCTGGACCGGGGGCCAATCGAGAACAGAGGATTGAATCACACGTGGTAGAGGAGAGAACCGTGACTCGGATGACCTTCAACAAAGGAGTATTTGACATGAATGTGAGCAAGATGTGGATTTGTGGCCTCGTTGCGGTCGTGCTGCTCGTTGCAAGCCCCTCATACGCGCAGACGCCCCTGGGCACCGCCTTCACCTATCAGGGGCAGCTTAAGGATGGCGGAATCCCCGCCGACGAGGACTACGATTTTCTGTTCAAGCTGTTCGAGGCCGAGACCGGCGGCGCACAGGTCGGCGGCGACATAGAGATCGAGGATTGGCCCGTCCCCGACGGGTTGTTCACGGTGCAGCTCGACTTCGGCGAGGGCGTGTTCACCGGCGACGCGCTTTGGCTGGAAGTGGGCGTGCGGCTGGGTGTCAGCGAGGATCCGCACATCGTGCTATCGCCGCGTCAGCCGCTGACCGCCACGCCGTACGCGCTCTACGCACTCAGCGGTCCCGGCAGCGGTGGCTTCTGGGCGGCCAACGCCGATGACATTTACAACACGAACAGCGGCCAGGTCGGCATCGGCACGACCAGTCCTACCTACCCGCTGCATGTCGTGAGCGACGACTCCGACGCTGTCTACGGCGAGAGCAGCGTTTCCGGCGGCGTCGGCGTGTACGGCAAGGCCAACAGCTTCGAGGGCGGGGGCTTCGGTCTCCGCGGCGACAGCTACGGCACAACCGGCATCGGCGTGTTCGGCATCGCCGCGATGGGCACTGGCAACAACTACGGCGTTTATGGTCAGAGCCAGAGCCAGACCGGCCGGGGCGTGTACGGCTTTGCCGCCAGTACCTCGGGCGTCAACTACGGTGTCTACGGGGCGTCCAACAGTCCCGACGGCTGGGCGGGGTACTTCAGTGGGCGCAGCTACTTCGACGGCACGGTCCAGATGACCGGATTCCAGCTCTTGACCTCGCCGGCCGACGGTTACGTCCTCACCAGTGACGCCGCCGGCGTGGGCAGTTGGCAGCAGGCCACGGACTCGCTCTGGCTGATCAGCGGTGACGACATTTACTACAACGGCGGCAACGTCGGCATCGGGACGGCTTCGCCGGATGCGCGACTGGACATTGCCGGTTACGTACGCGCTGATACGTCCTCGGGCGCCGGCTACGTTTGGACGTATGGCTACGACACAAGCTATAACGCCGGTCTCTCGTATCTTACCGGCTACCCGTTAAACGGCTACGTCAGCGTCCGCGACGCCAACTCAGAGACTCAGGCAGGCATGTACGTCACGTCGGCCGGGCATGGTCACATCTGGGCGGACACAAAGAACTTCCGCGTGGCGAACCCCAACCAACGCGGAACGGAAATCTGGTACGCGTGTCCCGAAGGACCAGAGGCGGCGGCGTATATTCGCGGAACGGCTCATCTGGTCGACGGCCGCGCGACCGTCGCTTTTCCCGACCACTTCACGGCCGTCGCCACCTCGCAAGGCATGACCGTTCAGATCACGCCGCATTCCGCCGAGTCCAAAGGTCTGGCGGTGGTCGAGCGGAGCATCGAGGGCTTCGTCGTCCGCGAGCTTTTCAGCGGCGCCGGTACGTACGACTTTGACTACACCGTGATGGCGGTTCGCCAGGGACACGAGGACTATCGCGTGATTCGACCTGATACGGAGGGGTTGCCGGCCGGAGAGATCAAAGCCGGCGATGCCGACGGGCTCGCTGATACGGAGGTGCGATAATGAGATGCTTGCATACTAATTACCCAGCGGATCCGCTCAAACGCACGGTGTTGTCCCTCGCTGTAATGTTGGTGCTGGCGCCGGCCGCCCTCGCACAGGATTTTGCGATCGACTGGTGGACCATCGATGGCGGCGGGGAGATGTTCACTACCGGCGGTGACTTCACGCTCTCCGGCACGATCGGCCAGCCCGACGCCGGTACCCTCATGACCGGCGGCGACTTCGCACTTGCCGGCGGGTTCTGGCCCGGCGCCGCCGAAGAACCGTTCTGCTTCGGCGATCTCGACGGCGACGGCGAAATCGGCCTGTCCGACCTCGCGCAACTGCTGGGCCACTATGGTGAGACCAGCGGCATGACGTACGAAGACGGCGACCTCGACGGCGACGGCGACGTCGATCTGTCCGACCTTGCCGCACTGCTCGGTGTCTACGGCACAACCTGTCCGTAGGCGTTTCAGTCGCGAACGTAGAGGATAAGAAAGGTCAGCCATCATTGGCTGGCCTTTCGTTTACCGAGGCCTTCCGGTAGGCATGCGGAATCGCCGCCCGTGCGGGGCCCAGGGCGTGGAGAGAGGGGACTCGACCTGACCTATACTGGTCTGTATCCTGCGTGCATGGAAGCGATCAACAAAGCAAAACTCATGGACGGCCGCGCCTTGGCGCGGCGCCTGCTGGCAGGCGCCGTGGCCAAGGTCGAAAAGATCCACGAAATCGCCGGCGTTACGCCGACCTTGGCGACGGTGCTCGTCGGTGACGATCGGGCCTCCGCCACCTACGTCCGCATGAAACGCAAACGCTGCGAAGACGCCGGCATGAAATCGCTGCGCGTCGAGCTGCCCCTCGGCACGACCACCGAGGAGCTCGTCGAGGAAATCGAAAAGCTTGCCGCCGACGAATCCGTTCACGGCATCCTGGTCCAGCACCCGGTCCCCAAACCGATCGATAAACGAGCCGCCTTCGAGGCGATCCCGGTCGAGAAGGACGTCGACGGCGTGACATCCAGCACGCTCGGCCGCGTGATCCTGAACATGCCCGCGTTCGTGTCGTGTACGCCGAAGGGCATCATACAACTGCTCGATGAATATCATGTCGAGCTTGACGGAGCACATGCCGTTGTGATCGGCCGCAGCCCGATTCTGGGTCGGCCGATGGCGTCGATTCTGATCAACCGGCATGCGACGGTGACGCTGTGCCACTCGCGGACGCGTTCATTGCCGAGCATTGTGCGTCACGCGGACGTGATCATCGCCGCCGTCGGCAAGCCGCGTTTCGTCCAGGGGGGGTGGATCAAGGTCGGCGCGGTCGTGATCGACGCCGGCTACAACGAGGGCAACATCGGTGACGTCGATTTCGACGGCGCAATCGAGCCGTGCTCGCTGATTACGCCCGTCCCCGGCGGCGTCGGCCCGATGACCATCGCCACCCTGATCGACCAAACCGCCGACGCGGCCGCACTACAGCTTGGCGTCGATCTGTAATCTCACGTTTTGACAGACCGCGAGACACCAGTCCGCCGTGATCATGCAACAGAGCCGGGCCGTCCCCGGCCCGGAAACCGGCGTGAGGACACGCCGGCTCTGCTGTGCGGGCCATCGCGCGGCGCCGCGGGAAGTAGAATTTACCCTTCCCGAAGGGCCGCGCGGACTGAAGTCCGCGGCTCTTCAAGTATTGTTGCCATCTTCAAGTATTATCACGGCCTCGAATGAAACACTACCCATCAAAACAACCCAGACAGAGCATTAGCGGCCTTTGGCGAAGAACGTCTTGATGCTGTCGTAAATGTCGTCCTTGGTGTTGACGCGCGAGGTGACCATGTTCTCGGCCTCGCCCAGGTACTCGCGTAGCACGTTGATGAAGTGCCCGCTGCCGTACGCGCTGGCGACCTGGCAATAGCCGAATTGATTGGCTTGTGGCAGTAGCTTCTCTTGCAGGATCTTGCAGCACTCGCGCGAGTCGGATTCCGACGAGTTGTCCCCGTCGGAGAAGTGGAACAGGTACATGTTCCACTCGTCGGGGTTGTAGTGCTTGTCGAGCAGCTCCCGGCAACACTTGAAGGCGCTCGAGATTTTAGTGCCGCCATCCTCGCGCAAATGGAAGAACGTTTCGCGATCGACCTCCTGGGCGTGCACGTCGTGGACGATATAGCGGCTGTCGATGCCGTCGTAATTGCGCCGCAGCCAGGCGTCGATCCAGAACGCCTCGAGCCGGACGAGCTCCTTCTGCTCGTAGCCCATCGAGCCGGAGACATCCATCATGTAGACGATGACGGCGTTGGAGTCGGGTTTTTTGACCGGCTTCCAACTGCGGTAGAGCTTGTCGCCGCGCTCGAAGATGATCATTGGGTTCTGCGGGTCGTAGGCGCCGGACATGATCATTCGCCGCAGCGCCCGGCGGAAGGTTCGTTTGAAGTGTCGCAGCGACTCGGGGCCGGTCTGGCGGATGCTGCTGTAACGGTCCTTGATCGTGGTGATGTTGTGTTTGCCCTTGGGCTCGATGCGGGGTAGTTGCAGTTCCTCGCCGAGGATGTCAGCCAGTTCGTCGAGAGTGACGTCGACTTCGAGGATGTGCCGGCCGGCTTCGGTCCCGCCCAACCCGCTCTGGCCGTCGCCGTCGCCGACGCTGTCGCCGGGCTCGCCCTCGCCCTGTCCGACACCCTGGTCGCTGTTGTCGCCGTAGCGGAAGCGCGGCAGGTCGATCCCGGGCACGGGGATGCTGACGAGGTGTTTGCCCTCCTTGCCGATCAGCTCGCCGCGGGTCAGGAACTTGCGCAGGTCCTTGCGGATCTTCCCCTTGACGATCTGACGGAAGCGCTGGTGGTCTTTTGAGATTCGCAGGACCATTTCACACCAGCCTTCTCTGCCGGTAATCCGTCAGGTTACTCCGACTGCTTTGCATCTCCACGGGCGAAGATGCTGGCGACGTAGTTCAGCACGTCGGTCGCGCTGGTTTCATTATAGCCGAAGAACTTGATCAGCCGTTGCTTGACCACGTCTATCTTGGCCTGGGTCTCGTCGTCGACGACGCCGGAGACGACGTTCTTGAGCTTGATCGTGTCGCGCGAGTCCTCGAAGAGTTTGAGTTCGAGGGCCTTTTGCAGCCGGGCGTTGGTGTGATAGTCGAACTTCTTCCCGTCGAGTGCCAACGCGCCGATGTAGTTCATGATCTCCTGGCGGAAGTCGTCCTTGCGGCTTTCGGGGATGTCGATCTTCTCTTCGATCGACCGCATCAGACGCTCGTCCGGCTCCTCGTCCCTGCCGGTGTACTTGTTGCGGACCTTCTCGTGCTGCGTATAGGCCCGCACGTTTTCGATGTAATTGGCGCACAGCCTCGTGATGGCGTCCTCGTCGGCCGAGATGGCGCGCTGCACTTCGGTCTTGAGGATGTCCTCGTACTCTTCGCGCACGACCGAGAGTAGCTCCTTGTAACGTTTTTTGATCTCCTCATCGGTGATCAGCGAATGGTGCGAAAGCCCGCTTTCGAGCTCGTTCATCACCATGAACGGGTTGATGCAGCGCTCGGCCTGAGCTTGCTCGCCGACCAGGGAGTTCGAGATCTTGTCCTGGATGTAGCGCGGGCTGATGCCCAGCATGCCCTCGCGCGAAGCTTCCTCGCGCAGCTCCTTGACCGAGTCCTCGGTGAAGCCGGGGATGTTCTTGCCGTCGTAGAGCTTGAGCTTTTGCAGCAGGGTCAGCCCGGCCTTCTTCGGCTCTTCCAGGCGGGTCAGCAACGCCCACATCGCCGCCATCTCGATCGTGTGCGGGGCGATGTGGATTCCGCGCACCTTTTCCTTGCTGAAGTCCTTCTCGTAGATCTTGATCTCGTCGGCCAGCCGAATGTTGTAGGGCACGTCGATCTTGATGGTGCGGTCGCGGAAGGCCTCCATCAGATCATTTGACTGAAGCTTCTTGTACTCCGGCTCGTTGGTGTGCCCGATGATGACCTCGTCGATGTTGGTCTGGGCGAATTTCTTGGGCTTGATCGTGTGCTCCTGCGAGGCCCCGAGCAGGTCGTACAAGAACGCCACGTCGAGCTTGAGCACCTCGATAAACTCGCACAGCCCGCGGTTGGCGATGTTCAGCTCGCCGTCGAAGTTGAACGCCCGCGGGTCGGAGTCCGAGCCGTATTGGGCGATCTTGCGATAGTTGATGTCGCCGGTCAGCTCGGTCGAGTCCTGGTTCTTCTCATCCTTGGGCTGGAACGTCCCGATGCCTACGCGGTCTTTTTCCGAGAGCACGATTCGGCGAACGACGATGTGCTCGAGCACCTTGCGCCAGTCGCCGTCGTATTTGATCAGCAGGTCTTCAAACGTCTTGCGGCAAAACGGATCGAGGTCGCCTTCGACGCGGATCTGCTGGTCGGCCGGCAGGTCGGCGTTGATCTGGGACAGAATGTCCTTGCGGGCCGCGCGCTGAATCAACTTGAACGGCTCTTCGTGCATCGGACAGGGATGTATCTCAACATTCCCATCCTCGTCCTCGAGTTTCCACGAAAAGGTGTACAACGCACCTTCGTCGAGTTTGCTGTAATACTCCAAACCCTTCTTCAGCAGCCGCGCGATCGTGCTCTTGCTCGACCCGACCGGGCCGTGCAGCAGCAGAATGCGACGATCCGTGCCATAACCCTGGGCGGCGGACTTGAACGTCTCCACCAGCCGCATCAGGGCCGTGTCGAGCCCGAAGACGGCATCGGCGCCATCCTCGAACGGATCGTCGAAGAATTTGTAGTGTACGACCTCCTGCTTGTGCTCGGTGTATCGCTCGGTCCCGAAGTGCAGAATCATGTCGTACACGCGTTGAAACGCATTGCGGACCAGACGCGGATTGGCAATCACGAGATCGAGATAGTCGTAAAACGAACCTTCCCAATGCTGCTGCTTGAACTTCTCGCCGTCGAGATGCTCGTCGATGGCGGAGAGAATGCTGTCGCGCTTGGACATCACAGAACTCCCTAACAGTCCGCCGCAAAAGTCGGCGGCGCCCATAGAGTGTAGCGGCCGACCCCCGTGTCGGCCGTAGAGCACGGGAAAACAGCCGCTCGCGGGATCGGCCGACTCGGGGGTCGGCC
>JAUWNI010000104.1 GCA_030612705.1 Phycisphaerae bacterium
GAATGATATCCTGTGTGTCTTGCATGGCGGTCTCCCGGCCCACGCGGGCCACGCTACGAAAGCTCCAATTAGCTTTCATTCGGGCGAGAATACTCGACCCGACGGGAGACCGCCTTCTTACTCATGCCATCTGCGGGGCTATGCCCCCCCATCCTCCCCCCTCATTGCTGGTTCCCCGTTCTTCCAAACCGGCTTCCGGCCCGCCCAGATTGTCATGCACGCGCAGTCACGCCCCGGCACGGGCCGAGCTTGTGAAAGTTCGTTCGATGAAGCCGGTGTCCACATTGCCGTTGACGAAGTCGGTGTGCGCGAAAATCTTCTGATGGATCGGTATGGTCGTTTTGATCGGGCTGATCTTGAATTCGTCGAGCGCCCGCTTCATGGCAGTGATCGCCTCGCTCCGCTTCGGGCGGTGTACGAGCAACTTGGCGATCATCGAATCGTAATACGGGCTAACCGTGTAGCCGGCATACGCATGTGTGTCGATCCGCACACCCGGACCGCCCGGCGGAATGAATTCCTCGATTTTCCCCGGCGATGGGCGGAAATCATTGTCGGGACACTCGGCGTTGATCCGGCATTCGATCGCCGAGCCGTTTTGTGTAATCGAATCCTGGCGCAGCTTGATCGTCTCGCCGGCCGCGATCCGAATCTGCCACTGCACCAGGTCCATCCCGGTAACCAACTCGGTCACCGGATGCTCGACCTGAATCCGAGCGTTCATCTCCATGAAGTAGAAGTTTTCCTTCTCGTCGACCAGAAACTCGCACGTGCCGGCCGAGTAATATCCGGCCGTCTTGGCCAGACGTACCGCCGCCGTGCAGAGCTTGCGCCGCGTTCGCGCGCTGATGTGCGGCGAGGGGGACTCCTCGACCAGCTTCTGATTTCGTCGTTGGAGCGAGCAATCGCGCTCCCAGAGGTGCACCATGTTGCCCTTGCGGTCGCCGAGCAACTGCACCTCGACGTGCCGCGGGCGCTCGATCAGCTTTTCGATGTAGAGCGTGCCGTCCTTGAAGGCGGCCTCGGCCTCGGCGCGGGCGTTGCGGAAGCTGGTTCGCAGGGCGGCCTTGTTGTGGACCGGGCGAATTCCCCGCCCGCCCCCGCCGGCCGACGCCTTGATCATCACCGGATAGCCGATCTTGGCGGCGGTGGCGGTCGCGTCGTCCTCGCTCTCCACTACTCCTTTGCTGCCGGGAACCAGCGGTACCTTGGCCTTCTGGGCGATGCGGCGGGCTTCGACCTTGTTGCCGAGTGATCGCATCGATTCGGTGCTGGGGCCGATGAACTCGATCTTGGACTCTCGGCACATCTGCGCGAAGGTCGGGTTTTCGGCTAAAAAGCCGTACCCGGGGTGGATTGCTTCGACGTCGGTGATCTCGGCCGCCGACATGATCGCGGCCGGATTGAGATACGAACTCGCCGCCGGCGCGTCGCCGATACAAATCGCGTCGTGTGCCAAATCGAGATAAGCCGCGTCGCGATCCGCCGTGCTGTAGACGGCGACGGCATCGATGCCCATGTCGCGGCAGGCGCGGATGATGCGCAGTGCAATCTCGCCTCGGTTCGCTATCAGTATACGGCTGAACATAGGGATATCGTCCGCGCGGCGCCCCCGCTAAATCGGTTCGACCGCGAACAGCGGCTGGTCATATTCGACCGCCTCGGCGTTGTTCACCAGCACCTTCGTCAGGCGGCCCGAAACCTCCGCCTTGATCTCGTTAAACACCTTCATCGCCTCCACCAGACACACCAGCGTGTCCGGCTCGACGACGTCGCCGACCGTCACGAACGGTGGCGATTCAGGATCGGCGGCGGAGTAAAACGTGCCGACCATCGGGGAACGGATGTGCGTCTCGGTGGACTTGGCCGGGGGTGCCGGAGCCGCGACCGGATTATTACCGGTGGCCGCCGGGGGCGGAGGTGCTGTGGCCGCCGGCACGTTTTCGACCACCGGCGGTTGTCCGCGCTTGAGCAATATGTGTGTTTCGCCTTCCTGGAGTTCGAGCTTGCTGAGGTCGTTCTCGACCATCAACGCCACCAGGTTTTTTATGTGCTTAATGTCCATCTGCATCTCGCCAAGAAGCCCGAGTTGAATTCTAATCCGCGCTTAACAGGGCAACGTGGACAGAACCTTATACCCGGTTTCCGTTACCAGGATGTCGTCTTCCAGACGCACGCCGCCTTTACCCGGAATGTAAATACCCGGCTCAACTGTAATCACCATGCCCGGCTTGAGCACGATCTTCGTCCCCTTACCGACCCGTGGTGCTTCGTGCCCGTCCAGGCCCATCCCGTGGCCGGTCGCATGGCCGAACTGTGGACCGTAGCCGGCCTTCTCGATCACCCGCCGCGCGACTGCATCGACCTGATGCGCCGTCACGCCCGGCTTGACGAACTCGATCGCTTTGTCGTGTGCTTCTTTCACGATGCTTTGAATCTTGGCCATCAGCGGCGGTACGTGTCCGGGCCAGACCATCCGTGTCAGGTCGCTGACGTACCAGTTTACGCGGGCGCCCCAGTCGATCAGGATGCCCTGGTCATTCCTGACCACCCCGTTGCCGGGCTCGTAGTGCGGTAGCGACGCATTCGGCCCGACGGCCACGATCGACGGGAACGCCACCTCCTGCGCTCCGAGACATTGCATCTCGTACGCTAACCGAGCCGAGATATCACGCTCGGTCCGGCCGGGTTTGATCCACTTGACGACCCTGGTGAAGGCCTTTTCGGCGACGCGGAGCGCCTCGCGAATCGCCGCCACCTCGCCCTCGTCCTTCAGCAGCCGCATGTCCAATATAGCACCGGGGACGGCGACGAGGCGGGCCGGCCTGGCGGCCTTTCGCAACCCGTTGTACTCCGCCACCGTCAGATGTCCCGGATCGAACCCCACCCGCTTAAGCTTGTACTTGCGGAATTCCTGTGCCGTCCGTTCCGGCGTGCGCACCTTTCGCAGCACCTTGCGGGCCCACGGGCTTTCGATGTCGGCCGCCTCGTCGAACCGCCCGTCGGTCAGCAGGACGACCTGCCGGGCCGTCACGAGGACAAACCCGTCTTCGCCGGTGAAGCCGGTCAGCCAGTATTGATCCATCCGGTTCTGAACGAGGTATCCGTCCAGCTTCCGCCGCTGCATCTCGGCCCGCAGCCGGGCGACACGCTCCCGGTGGGGGGCTGGAATGGTTTTCATTTTATTCTTCACCGCCACGCCTTTCGTTGGGTTCTCATTACAAGCGATAGGGACCCGCTTGCGAGCAGTCGGCATCATCGCGAAACGGTCCCTCATATTGCCGCGCACTCTACCGTGATCGCTCGCGAAACACCAGCGGTATGGGGCTTATGGGTGCATGACAAAATCGGCGATAAAAAACAGAGCCCGAAGCGCAAGCGAGGGTTTGCGCTCGGAGCCGATGAAGCTCTCAAGACAACCAACCGGCTTCAGTTTCGGGAAAGGTTACCCATGACATCCGGCGCGGGCCTGTATTGTCTTCGTCAGAGCACAGTTAGCTTCGCCGACGCAGCACTCCAAAACAGCCGAGCAAAAGAAGCCCCGCCGTCCCCGGCTCCGGAATAATCGTCAACGCCGTGGCGGTATAAGCCGCCCCGTCCGCTATGGTCATCATCGATGAGTACAACCCACTTGCGACGTCGACGGTCCCAATTTCGAGATTTCCGGTGGACCCATTCTGTGCAGCCACGAACATTTCATCACCGAACCACTCGGCGCCATAGTCGTAGCCGTTTATACCCAAGTGACCCACCAATGTTGCGTCGGCTGTGGCCGGGTCGACTATATACAACCTGTCGTTTGGGCCGTCATAGGACACCATGTATAGCGTGTCGCTGTCCGGGTCGTAAGCCGCACCCGCCGTGTTATCCACGCCGGTTGAGCCGATGTATGTTTCGATCGGGTTTGTCGGGTCGGCCAGGTCGATCTCGTAGAAAGCACCGGAACTGAAGCCAAAGAAACATGTGCCGATCCGTGTCACGCTCCCGTACTGTCGAGACAGCACCGAGTATTCGGTTAGTGTGGGGGTTCCGGAAACCGGGTTGTTCATGGTGTAAACCGTTGCCGGTGCCCCAGCGCCGCCCTCATCGGCGAGCACGAAGATATCGCCGGTCGAAGTATCGCGATGCATCGCGCGAAGTTTGACGTCGAAATCGAAGATCTCGATCTCTCTTTCAGGCGTTACGCGGTACAGCGTCTCGAAGGACGATGCCAGGTATACTGTCTCCGCATGTGCGGCGACGGCGGTAGCGATGATAATCGTGCACAATGTTGTCAGATTCGCGAGTGGTTTCATCTGTAAACTCCTCCTGCATGTGTCTAAAGAGACCTAGAATCACTACTCCTCAGGTTACTGCGACAAGCAAGAACGGCAACCGCAAACGAAGATACCTCCCTTCTATCGCGTCGAGAACGATGGGGCCATCAAGTCCATGGTATTGTGTTCTCAGGGTGAATAATCCAGCGTTTTCGCGAACCTCATGCGCGTTCACAAGGACATCTGGATCGTCCATGCCTCATCCCCACTTATTACGATAGATTGGCAACGAACCTCGTTGCGATGCGTATCAGTCGACATACCCCAGCGAACGCAGATTTTCCATGGTTTCCTCGTCCGGTTCGTCCGTTTCGGTCACCCGTTCGGTCGCATCTCGCTTGTTGTTGATGTACCACAGCTTCGCGAATACACGCATGGCCAGTGCGAGTTCCGGGTTCTCCGCGCTGACTTCACTCTGTTCCCAGGGATCTTCTGACAAGTGATAAAGCTCGAATATCTTCGGTTCGACATTCCAGATCCCCTTCCAGTTGCCTCGCCGCACAACAACATTGATGTCGCCGCGCGATTCCTTCCACGGTCGGTAGTGCTTTTTCGTGTTCATCCGTATCGACGGGACCACGAAATCGTCCACGTCGTCCGGTTCGTCGCCGCGGATCAGCGGTAACAGGCTGTTGCCGCGCGCCCCGTGCGCGAAACTCGGTTCCTGTAAGCACTCGAAAATCGTCGGCAGCACATCGACCAGCGAGACGACCGATTTCACCCGTCGTCCCGCATACTGTTCGTGCGGGAAACGGATGATTAGCGGGACATGCGTGAGCTCCTGGTAGGCGGACTGGTCGTGAAGCCAGCCGCCGTGCTCGTTAAGTTCCTCGCCGTGGTCGGCCAGCAGGATGAAGAGCGTATTATCCCATAGCCCGCGCTGCTCGAGCAGGTCGATCACGGAGCCAACGTAGGTATCTGCCTGCCGCACGGCCGCATCGTAAAGTTCGTTGTATTCATCATACAGCGCGTTGAGTTTGGCCATTTCCTCTTGTTGCTCGGCGGTGTTGTCGGTTGTCCCGATCGGCCGCTTCTTTATAAAGTCAGCCCGTGTCAGTCGTCGGTACGCCCAGGAGTGGTTTTTCACCTGCTTGCGAATCTCCTGTGAGATGTCCGGGAAGCCGTCGGTGTGTTCCGGTGCTTCATACGGGTTGTGTGGCTCGCCGTTGTGTATGTACAGGAAGAAAGGGGTTTGCGGATGGCGGTCCAGAACCTTGGCAACCTTCGGACCGTCATTGTGTCGGGAATGCTTAATCTCATCGTAATCGCGTGCGACCCCGAACCGGGGTCCGGCATATGGGTTCGAATACAGGTTTAGCGTCGTGTACCCGAGCCGTTTGAGCTTTGATGTCAGCGTGTCGAAAGACTCGCTTAAGCGATCGCGGTCGTTCAGCGTCCGGTGCTCACACGGAAAAACTGAGGTCATCAGCGACGCGACCGTCGGCAGCGTCCACGGTGCCGGTGAGTAAGCCTGTTCAAAAACCACGCCCTCACGCCCCAGCGCGTCGATCCGTGGCGATGTCGGGCGTCGGTCGTAGCCGTATGTCCCCAGACGGTCGGCCCGCTGTGTGTCGATCAGGAAAATCACAACATTGGGATATTGCGAGTCATTTTCCGCGACGACGGCTTTGGTAGGGGAGGAGCTATCGCCGAGCGTTGAATTCAGTTTGGTGGCGGATTGGGCCTTTACGCATGAAGCGGTGGCCGCGATCAGCAAGAAAGCGGTGACCTGCAACCTTAGCATGGCACGCATTCCGGTACATTCTACATGCTTCGACATGTGCAGAGACCTCTATATTCTTTACAGGCTGAGACGAGAAACCTCAGTCTGTCGGTTACACAGCACCGAGTAATAAAAGAATACACTGTTTAATTCTCGTGAACCAGAGAAAGTTCCGCCCGCGGCCTGTCCGGCGAGGACTTATTTATCCGTCGAGTGAGGCGAGGCCTTCCCCGGTTTCTGCCCGATTCCACGCTGAAAAAGCGTGTCCTTAATCCACATACCCCAACGATCGCAGCTTTTCCAGCGTCTCGTCGTCTAATTGGATTGTTCGTTCCGGGGGATTGGCCGAGCGTTCCCGGCACTTCTCGTGGTATTGGCGCGCGAACAGCTTCATCACCAACGACATTTCCGTGTTTTCCGAGCTGACGTCGTGTTGCTCGCCGGGGTCGCTCGCCAGGTTGTACAGCTCGAGTGTTTTCGGCTCGACGTTCCAGATTCCTTTCCAGTTGCCGTGCCGCACGACCAGGTTGATGTCGCCGCGCGACTCCTTCCGCGGCCGGTAGTATTTCTTGGTGTTGATGCGCATCGACGCGATCAAGAAATCCTCGTCCTCGGCGGACGATTCACCCCGCACCAGCGGCATCAGGCTGCGACCCCGCGCCCCGCTCGCAAAGCGCGGCTGCTTCAGAAAGTCAAAGATCGTCGGCAGAACATCGACCAGCGTGACCACCGATTGCACTCGGCGGCCGGCGTATTGCCCGCGTGGAAAACGCACGATCAGCGGCACGTGCACCAGCTCTTCGTACACCGACTGGTCGTGCAGCCACCCACCGTGCTCGTTCATTTCCTCGCCGTGGTCGGACAACAGAATGAAGAGCGTATTCTCCCAGTACCCGCGGCGTTTGAGCTCGTCGATCACGGTGCCTACGCGGGTGTCCGCCAGCCGCACGGCGGCGTCGTAGAGCTCGTTGTAATCATCCAGCCGGCTGGTCAGCGCGGCCATGCGCCGATCCTGTTCCTGTGTATTGTCGGTAGTTCCGAGCGGCTGGTTCTCGAAGAAATCGATCCGGGTGAGTGAGCGGTAGCCGACGTAATTCTTCTTTATATCCCGTCGGATTTCGCGGGGGATGTCGCGAAATCCGTCCGTGTGTTTCGGGGCGTAGTGGTGGGGCGTGTGCGGCTCGATGTTGTGGATGTATAGAAAGAGGGGCTTGTTCGGGTACGTGCCCAGCAGCCGGCCGACCTTCTCGCCGCCCGAGTTCCGATCCGGCTGCAACACGTTGAACCCGCGGTCCAGCCCGTAATCGGGACCGGCGAACGGGTTCGAATACAGCCCCAACGTCGTGTAACGCAGCCGCTGCATCCGCTCGGCCAGCGGCATGAGCTGTTTGCTGAGCATGTGACGGTCGTTCAGCGTCCCGTGCTCGCACGGAAACGTCGACGTCATTAGCGATACAACCGTCGGCAGCGTCCACGGCGACGGGGCACAGGCCTGCTCGAAGACCACCGCCTCGCGGGCCAGCTCGTCGATCCGCGGCGACGTGGGCCGCCGATCGTAGCCGTAAATCCCCAGCCGATCCGCTCGCAGCGTATCGATCATGAAAATCACGACGTTGGGCTTTTCGGGCGGTTCGGGGGCCTCCGGCCGGCTACGTTGCTCGCCGGTCTGTGTCTGGGCTTGCGTCCAGGAAACCGCCACGACGAGCATCATTGTCAGTCCAATCCACAGCCCACCAGCCATCCGGGCAACGCTCGACGCTTTGTATATTGCCATTCGTATATTCCTCATATGCCGTGTGTGCCCGTCCGAACCGAAACAGAATCAGGGCAGCACACGGTTCATATCTGCTGCCGGTTTATTAGTCAATATACCCCAGCGAACGCAGCTTTTGCAGCGTTTCCTCGTCCGGGTCGGCGTTCTTGGCCGGTGGTTCGACCGCGTTCGTTCCGCATTCCTCGAACCACGCCTGGGCGAAACGCAGCATATCCGCCGCCAGTTTCGGGGTTGCAGCGCTAATGTCATGTCGTTCGCCGGGGTCGCCGGTCAGGTTGTACAGCTCGAGCGTCTTCGGCTCGACGTTCCAGATACCCTTCCATTTGCCGTGCCGCACGACCACGTTGATGTCGCCGCGTGATTCCTTCCAAGGCCGGTAGTATTTCTTGGTGTTCCAGCGCATCGCGGGAACGACGAATTCATCCGCCGCCGACCCGTCGCCGCGAATCAGCGGCATCAGACTCCGGCCTCGCGCCCCTCGCGCGGCTTCCGGCGTTTCCAGGAAGTCGAAGATCGTCGGCAAAACGTCAACCAGCGAAACGACCGTGTGCAGCTTTCGCCCGGCGTATTGCCCGGACGGGAAACGCACGACCAGCGGTACGTGCACCAACTCCTCGTAGACCGATTGATCGTGCAGCCAGCCCCCGTGCTCGTTCATCTCTTCGCCGTGGTCGGACAGCACGATAAAAAGGGTGTTATCCCACAATCCGCGGCGTTTGAGCTCGTCGATCACCAAGCCGACGCGTTCGTCCGCCAGTCGGACCGCTGCGTCGTACAGCTCGTTGTAGTCGTCCAACATCGACGTCAACGCCGCCATGTAGCGATCCTGCCGGCTGGTGTTGTCCGTGGTTCCGAGCGGGCGGTCTTCGGCAAAGTCCACCCGCGTCGCCCGGCGATACAGTGTGTAATGTGTCCGGATTTTATTACGTGTGAGCCGCGGCACGTCCCGAAAACCGTCCGTATGCGCCGGTGCGAAAACGAGCGGCGAGTGCGGTTCGAGGTTGTGGATGTAGAGGAAAAACGGTCGACCCGGTTGCTCGTCCAGCAACCGGCCGACTTGCTTGCCATCGGTCTTCCTCGCGGACCGCAGCACGTCATAGCCGCGATCCAGCCCGTAATCGGGTCCCGCGAACGGATTCGCGTACGAGCCGAGCGTCGTATAGCCCAGCCGCTGGAAGCGCTCGGCCAGCGGTTCGAGCGACCGGCTCAACTGCTGCCGATTGTCCAGCGTCCCATGCTCGCACGGAAACGTTGATGTCACCAGCGAGACGACCGTCGGCAAGGTCCACGGCGACGGCGCGCAGGCCTGCTCGAACACCACGCTTTCCCGGGCCAGCGTGTCGATCCGCGGCGACGTCGGCCGCCGATCGTAACCGTACACCCCCAGCCGATCCGCCCGCAGCGTGTCGATCAGAAAGATCACCACGTTCGGCCGATCCGCGACGTCTGTTTTCGACGGGGTTATCCGCGCGCCATCGGCCCGCCGTGGTTCGCCGGGCTCTTGGAACCCGGCCCACACCGCCGCCACGACGATCAGCAGCACCACGCCGCCGATTGCCGGGAGCGCCGCCCGCAAGCCGTCATGCCTGGTTTGATTTGCCATGCCGATGGTGTCCCTGGCCTCCATAGCTTATCGGCGGAACCGGCCCTGATTATACAATGCCTGAGTCGGGATTGACGCTCCATAATTTGCAGGCTATACTCCAAAATTCGGTCTCGTTCGTTGAGGACGATTGTAGTATTGAAGTTGAAAAGCTAACCAGAGGATCTGCAATGGCCCGCAAGTGTCCGTTCACCGGCAAGAAGACGATCGCCGGCCGGTCCATCGCCCGACGCGGCAAGGCCAAATACCTCGGCGGCGTCGGCCGCAAGGTCACCGGCATCACCAAACGCCGCTTTAAGCCCAACATTCAGAAAGTCCGCGCCATCATCGACGGCAATGTCTGCCGCATCCGCGTCAGCGCCAAGGCCATCCGGATGGGCCTGATCGTCAAGCCGCCCAAACGCGATTGGAAGCCGCCCGTCGAGGCAGAGATCACTACTGAGTAACCAACCATCCCGCGGATCCCGGAGATGAGCGCGCCGATCGACGAAGCCGAGGTGCGGCGAATCGCCAAGCTGGCCAGGCTCACTTTCGGCGAAACGCGGCTTTTACAGACCGCCCGGATCTATAAACGCGAAACCCACCGACACACCCGCTGGTTGACAATATAGCGTCCGGGCTCTGTCTCGGCCGGGGAACTGAAGTATGATGCCGACTTCGGTGATCACTCGCCCGAGGATGTAGCCATGCAGATTCGTGATAGCGGTACATTGATTCGGACAAAAATCATCGCCACTCTCGGACCCGCGACCGCCGACCCCGAGCGTCTGGCCGCCGTCCTCGAAGCCGGCGTGGACGTTTGTCGGCTCAACTTCAGTCACGGTACCTGGGACGATCACAAGCGTAGCCTCGACTCTATCCGCGACTGGTCTGCAAAACACGACGAGCCCATTGCCGTCCTGGGCGACCTCTGCGGGCCGAAGATCCGGCTCAACCAGGTCGCGGGCGGCACGATCGATCTGACACCCGGCGACACGGTCCGCTTCGTTCGCGGCGACGATGACTGCACTCCCGACCGTTTCACCATCAATTATTCGGGTTTCGTCGACGAGGTCGAAACCGGCCAGCGGATCTACATCGACGACGGGCTGATTCGGCTACTGGTGACCGCTTGCGAGGCCGACTCCGTTACGTGCACCTGCACGACCGGCGGGCGGGTTTCTTCTCGCAAGGGTGTAAATCTGCCCGACACCCCGCTGTCGACGCCGGCCCTGACCGACAAAGATCGTCGCGATCTCGACTGGGCGATCGAGCACAAGCTTGATTATGTCGCGCTCTCGTTTGTTCGCCGCCCCGAAGACCTGACCGACCTCAAGGGCTGCATCGACGCCCGGGGGTCGGATATCGGCGTGATCGTCAAGATCGAAAAGGTCGAAGCGCTCGATCACCTCGACGACTTCATCGCCCGGGCCGACGGAGTGATGGTCGCCCGCGGGGATTTGGGGGTCGAGATGGACGTCTGGCGTGTGCCGCTGATTCAGAAGGACATCACCGCCCGCTGTCGCGCCGCCGCCAAGCCGGTCATTGTCGCGACGCAGATGCTCCAGAGCATGGTCTCCAACCCGATGCCGACACGGGCCGAGGTCAGCGACGTCGCCAACGCCATCCTCGACGGAGCGGATGCGGTGATGTTGTCGGGTGAGACGGCGGCGGGTTCGTACCCGGACATAGCCGTCACGATGATGGACCGCGTCGCCGCCACGACGGAGGCCTACCAGCGTCAATACCGCAACGCCGAGCCCACTAAGCGTCAAACCACGATACAGGGTACCACCTCGGCGATCGCGTGGGCGGCGGTGCAGGCTGCTTCACATCTCGATGCCCGCCTCGTTGCCGTCTGGTCCGCCACCGGCGAAACGGTACGTCTCGTCGCCCAGCACCGACTCCCGATGCCCGTCGTCGGCCTGACCTATGACGAGCACGTCTATCGCCGAATGAACCTGCTCTACGGCGTGATCCCGCTCCGCGTCGAGCCGCTTGGCAACCCGGCCGAGATGGCTACCGCCCTCGATGCACGTTTGCTCGAACGCGGTCTCGCGAAGCCCGGCGACCTGGTCGTCGTTGTTACCTCAACGCGTCCGCAAGCACCAGGCAAAACCGATACGACACTCGTCCACCGCGTGGCCGAGCAAATGTAGCGTTCGGCGCCTCGCCGGACGTTGTGAAAGTTACCTCGCGCGGCCCGCGGCCGACAGGTCATTGCTACGCGGACCTAACACGGTTGTAGTCTGCATTTACCGGTTTTTTTCACCAGCCGCGCCGTCCGGTTAAACATGTGCTCGCGGTGGCGCGGCCGCACGCTTCGTGGATTGGTGGTCCGCTTCGGCGTTTCAGTTCCCGATAAGTCCTTGCCGATAAGCTCGGCGTTCAAGCAGTCGAGTGGTTGCGTCGATGCACCCTGGGAAGCTTGGGTGGGTTGGTGAGCTTGGGTGGCTCACATGGGCCTAATTACAATGTCTGAGGGGAGTGATGATCATGCGTTCGATATCTTGGTTTGAAGCACTGCTGCCGCTGTGCGTAGTCGTGGCAATCGCTTGCTACATGGCTTCGCTGGCACCGTCATAACAATCTACCGCAAAAGTCATGTAGCGGCCGACCCCCGTATCGGCCGATCCTGTGAACGGCTGTTTTCCCGTACTCTTGGCCCGCCAGGGGGGGGGGCCGCTACAGTCTCGTGAAAACCGCACCAGCTTTGCTCGTCTGGTTACCGATTCTCGGTCTCGGGATCGAGGTCCCAGTCCTCGGCCAGCCGCTCTTTCAGCGTTGTGCTGCGGTCGACGTGCCCATCGTTGAAGGCGTAGTTCGCCCCGCCGTAATGCCGTTCGTCGATGTAGGCTTCGCCTTCGAGGCCGGCGATGTGGAGGTTGGGGATGCAGCTTAGCAGGAGGTCGTTCGGGTCGATGACTTCGGGGTTGGCGTCGGTGATCAGCGGCAGGCGGTGCGGGATCGTGTCGAGCGAGCCCAGGCTCCAGGTGAATTCGTAGACGCGATAGTGTCCGGTCGTGTCGTTGAGCTGCTCGTTTTCCTTGCAGACCCAGAAGGGGAAGCGGTCGTGAAGGTTGCGCATGACCGGGTAGCTGTCCTCAAAGCTGTAATCGTCGTCGCTGTAGATTGATTGGTAGAGCGCCTCGGCCCAGCCGTGCCAGATGACGTCGCCGGGCGGGTTTTCGTCCTCGGGCAGGGCCTCGTACTGCGTGGGCGGCAGGGCGAAATCGTAGTCGTTCCCGTAGGCGATGACGGCCTTCATCATCTCATTGAGCGTGGCCATGCAGACGGTTGATTTGGCCTGTTGGCGGGCGCGGGAGAGCGAGGGCGTCAGGATCGAGATCAGCATCGAGATGATCGCGACTACGACCAGCAGCTCGATCAGCGTGAACGCATGCCACCAGGTCTTGCAGTCGGTGCCGACACAGACATAGCGGGGTCGTTTCGGGGGTTGCTTCATCATCGCTACTACATTGTAGACCGCTTGCGGGTAACTTGGAACGTCAAATTCGCGGCGGTGGGTTATCGCCCGTTGGCTCGGACCGGGCGCAAGAGAAAAGCCGACGGGTTTGCGACGCCGGCTTGGTGATCCGTAGTATTCGGCCCCGTGGTCAGCGTCGGCGGGTGGCGGCCAGCAAGCCGAAAGCCAACAGGGAGAGCGACGCCGGCTCCGGGATGGGTATTTGCAGGAGCTGGTGCCTGATCAGGTCCAGGCCGGCCAGATCGTAGTCGGGGGTTGCCGCGGCATCGAGCGTATATGTCTGCGTAACCCGTATATGGGCGGTTGGCCGCACAAATCCCACCTCGGAGATATAGGGGAATTGCAGATTGTCATACAGCGAGATGTTGCACGAAGCGATCACGCCGGGGGTGTCGAGATCCTCGATTATTCCATCGACCAGGATGTTGCCCGAGCCGGCCAGTTCGCCGACAGCCCTGAGATTGAGGGCGTCGAGGAGCATGTCGGTGTCGGCCTGAGCGGTGTATGCAACCGTGATCGTGCCGGAGCGGCGAGGGTCAAAGTCGTCTCCGACAGCGGCTTCGGGGAAGTTGAAGTAGATCGAGTCGACATATGGACCGGATCCCATCGTGAAGAAGTGGACCGGACCGAGATCGCTTTCGATGACGACATCGGAGAAGAGGATGTCGGCCTTGGCCGTACCGAAACTGACGACACAGAGCCCAAGTGCAAGCAAGACAACTTTGGCGCGCATACTTTCACCTCCAGCCGCGCCGGTAGCGCTGCGCGACAATGAAACGCCTCTGGATCGATAAAATATTGCCGTTTGATACTAGGCAGCGCGTTTCGCGATTCTCAAATTTGATTTCGAATTTTTTGAAGAAAGGGTCTTTGCGGCCGTTGCCAGGCGACCCGGCGTGCAGGCAACCTTGCGTGTACGCTGGTGTGCATGTCTATTTGGCCCTCGCTTGCGCTTCGGGTTCGGATGGGATGCGTATTATCGGGCGGTCGATTGTTCAGCGTGCCGGCTTTAACCTTTCACCGCTCCCAGGCTCAGGCCGCCGATGAACTGCTTCTGCGCGACGAAGAACAGTACCACGCATGGAATCATCGTCACGAGGCTGACGGCCATCAGCAGGTTCATGTCGCTGAAGTCGCCGTACTGGTTTTGAAACGAGTTCAATGCGACGGCCAGTGTCATGTTTTCCTCGCTGTGCAGGTAGATCAGCGGGCCGAGAAAGTCGTTCCAGACGAAGACGAACGTGAATACCGCGGTGATCGCGATTACCGGTCGGCACAGCGGCAGCATGATTCGCCACCAAATTTGCAGGTGGCCGCAGCCGTCGATCCGGGCGGCCTCGACCAGCGCTTCGGGCACCTGCGCGAAGAATTGCCGGAATAGGAATATGTAGAAGGGCTGCCCGAAGAACATCGGCACCACCAACGGCAGAATCGTGTCCACCCAGCCGAACCAGCGGAACATGATGAACATCGGGATCATGGTCACCTGCATCGGCAGCATCATCGTCGCGATCATGACGATAAATGCCATGTCGCGCCCGCGGAAGCGCAGCCGGGCGAAGGCATAGCCGACCAGGCTGCATGAAAGCACTTGTCCAATCACGCAAAGGGTGGTGATTACAACAGTGTTCGACAGTGCATCGAAAAAGCCGATCCACGGCTTGCTGCCGATCATGCGCAGAGCTTCGGGGTAGTTTGATCCGTGTGGATGAAGCGGCAGCCAGGAAAATGTCTTAGCCGAAGCGGCGGCACTGGCCTCGGCTGGTGAAGCGACACTCGTGACGAGCATCCAGTAGAACGGAAACGCCATTACTACACTGCCGAGCAGTAGAAGGACAACAACGATTGTCTTCTTCGTACCCCTCATGCTTTTAACGCCTCGTAGTAGACGTAACGGCGGCTGCCGCGCATAACTAGCAGCGTGAGCGCGAGCACGATAATCAGCAGCAACCAGGCCATTGCCGAGGCGTAGCCCATTTCGTGCAGGTCGAACGCCTTTTTGTAGATGTAGTACACGTAGAAATGCGTGGCCGTTCCCGGGCCGCCGCCGGTCATGACGAATACCTGTGTGAATATCTGGAACGAGGCGATGATTGCGATGATGACATTGAAGAAGATCACCGGGCTGAGCATCGGCAGCGTGACGTTCAGGAAACGCCGCGGGCCGGTGGCACCGTCGATTTCGGCGGCTTCGTAGAGGTCCTTTGGGATGCCCTTCAGGCCCGCGAGGTAGATCATCATCGTGCCGCCGATGACCCACAGGTTGATGATAGCGAACGCGGGTACGCCCCAGGTGGGTGCGTCGCGTTCGAACCATCTGGGCGGCGTCGCGTCGAAGAGCCCTAGCAGCGGTTCGAGCAGGACGTTGAGCAGGCCGTTCTCGTGATGAAAGACCCACTTCCACATGATCGCCATCCCGACGCCGGCGAGCACGCTCGGCAGATACCAGACCGCCCGGAAGACGCCGATGCCGCGATATTCGTGATTCAACAGCAGGGCGGCGATCAACGCGGCGATCTGACTGCTCGGCACCGCGAGCAGGGCATACAGGACCGTGACGAGCAACGCCTGGCGGAAGGTGGCATCGTACGACAGCAACTCGCTGAAGTTGTCGAGCCCGACCCACTCGGCCTGATCGAGCGTCAGCATTCCGCTCCAGCGCGTGAACGCCAACAGCAGCGAGAGCACGATCGGGAACGTCGTGATCGCGATGAAGCCGATCACCCAGGGGCTGACCAGCGCCATCCCGGCCAGTTCCTCCTGAAACGCGAGTCGGCCGGGTCGACGTCTCCACCAGATCGTCGCCGTGACCGTGATTACCGCTGCCACCGGCAACATGATCCACGTCGCGATGCTTCCCCAGGGGACTTTGTGGTAGCGCTCGCGGAAGATGGTCGGCGTTTTGTTGGACTCCCAGGCGGCCTGCGCGCCGGCGAGGGCCGGTTCGGTGGGCTTGCCGAGCTTGAAGATCTCTTCCAGGCGAGTCTTGAGTTGGTCCCGGTACTTCGGATCCGCCGGCCATTCGATGTAGTTGGCGTACTCGGCGGCGTCGAGAAATACGTGGTCGCTCTCGGGTTTCCGATCGGGATCGGAGAAGCACCGCGTGCGAGCAACACTCCTGAGCACTGGAATCGCCAATCCCTGCTCGCAGATCAGCTCCTGCCCACGCGGGCCGCACAGGTACTTGATCAGTTGCCAGCTTTCCCGCGGGTGCTCGTTCCGCGCCGACATCGCCCAGGCGACCGTCAGCACGCCGTTGGCGGGCGGCTTGCCGACCGCGTGCGGCATTGGCGCGAAGTCCCAGTCGAACTTCTCGATGCGGCGGTACGTGGGCACTTTCCAGCGGCCGAACGGACCGGCGAGCCCGACGTTTCCGGCCAGGAACGGCTCCTGGCCGGTTTCGAGCTGCGTTTTGGCGCTCAGCAGCGTGCGTTGCTCGTCGTGAAACCACGAACGGAGCGTGTCGATGGCGTCGCGGACCTCGGGGTCGGTCAGGTGAAACGTTTCAAAACCCGGGTTCGTGAAGTCCAATCCGTAGGTGAACAGGTAGATGCGAACCATCGCCTCCCACGTGACGAAGTCCGCGCCATAGCAGTTCGGCAGACGTCCGATCGCCCGCGCCGCCGCGATGAACTCGTCCCAGGTCCATTCGTCCTCGGGAGGAAACGGTACGCCGGCCTGTTTGAACAGGTCCTTGTTGTAGTAGAAACCGACGGTGGTGAAGTCTTTCGGCAACCCGTAGAGCGTGCCTCGGCCGACGCGTTTGCCGTCGAAGCGGAACGCATCGACGACGTGGGTGAAGAAATCATCGAGATCAACCTGGTACTCGTCGGCACTCGATCCGTTGGTTCCTTGGTCTCCTGGTCCGGGTGCATGACCGTTTTGGCGGGCGCTGTGTAAGCCGGGAAACGTAGCGTCCGACGCCCGTGTCGGACGTCGAATGTGGAAATCTTTCGCCACCCGA
>JAUWNI010000132.1 GCA_030612705.1 Phycisphaerae bacterium
CGGAGGTCGTCGAAAGCCGTTCGTTTGCTACGTCGGGCACGGAGACCCGACGCTACAACCCGCAATACGGAGCGTGACGGAGCACTAGGCGACGGTTCGTGGAATCGTCGGCAGAGCAAGTCATTACGACGGGAGGAGCGAGGAAGGCGGTTCCGCAAGTTTGGAATGAGTTCGCGATGCGTAGGTCGTCCGATAACGCGTGTTATCAAGGAGTGAATATATGTATTCCTTGACATTATCGCTGCAATTCCCTGTAATCACGATAAGCGGTGTACACGATTCGCGCGAGGTTGTTCGCGCGGCTTTTCTACGGGGTTTAGGTTCACCGATGTAGTCGGCTCTCACCGGCTGCGCAGAAACTAAGGAGGCCTGGTTATGGCAGATGGTCTATCTGCAAACCGCAAGATTGTACTGGCGCTGTCAGTTCTGGCGGCGTTAGCGCTCGTGTCGCTCGGCGGTACTGGTTCCGCCATCGCGGCGGATCGGATGGTGATTGCGGAGAGCTTCGTCAACACGGGTTGAGGCTACTGCCAATACGCCGGTCGGGCGATCAACCGTCTTATGAACACCTACGAAGACTTCGTCGGAATCCAATTACACCTTGGCGACGCTTACCAGACGAGTTGGACCAGCCAACGCGCGAGTTTCTACAGTGTCTCCGGCTATCCTACCACATGGTTCGACGGGGTCACGGAACTCGTTGGGGCTTACGCGAACGACACCCAGATGTACAACTGGTATAACAGTGCGCGGGCCACGCGGGCCGCTGTTCCCACAGATGTAACGGTCGAAATCACCGGCCTGGAAGTCGGTGCGCAGACGTACGAGATTGCGGCTACCGTGACAATCGAGCCGGATGGCACGGGCAAGGACATGATTTGCCACATCGTCCAGGTGCTCGATTATTACCCCGCCTCGGGCGACAACCGATACCGTAACTGCGTCATACAGCACCAGAAGTCCGACGTTACGCTCGCTGCCGGAGAGAGCAGGACGGTTACGAAGGAGTTCACACTCAGCGGCGTGAGCTGGACCAACCACGAGGACGTGACGTTCGTCGTTTTCGTGCGCGATGCCGGTGCTCCGGGGCCGAAAGAGATCCATCAGGCCGCCACGATGGATTGGCCGTTCACTTCGCCTTACGTGGAAGGTGACGTGGATGGGGACGGCGACGTCGACCTCGGGGATCTGGCCGCGTTGCTGGCTACGTACGGGCTCTGCGACGGCGATCCCGGATATAACGATGCAGCCGACTTCATCGACGATGACTGCATCGACTTGGCCGACCTGGCGGCGCTGCTGGCGAACTACGGCTACGGGACGTAGAGCGTGTTTTAAAAAAAGCGGCATTAGTTATTGCGACGGATTATCGTCATATATTACTCGGCATTTGTTGCGCCGTGCGATATGACGGAAATTCGTCGCTTTTATTTACGCTTTTGTTTGACTACACTGCTTGTCTGTGTAATGTTTTAGTAGAGGCGGGTCGTGGTTGACTCGCCAACGTGCTCGCCAGCAAGGAGGTGTCGGCGCGACAAGAAAATTTCCCCCCCCCGACAAGCAGATCACGCCCCGCTGACTTTGCCACGGACGTGCGACGCAATCGGCCTCATATATAGATGTCATCCCGCCGAAATGCTGCCGTGGTATATTGCCGCAGCGATCGTCCGCCTGACAGCGGTCGAGAAATCCAATGAGAGCGACATACAGATACGGTCTGTTTCCGTTGTTCGGTGTTTTCGTTCGCGCGCCGGTTGTGACCCCGCGCCGCGAAAACCCCTGTTAAGGAGTGCTTATCATGGCAGCCCCGAATGCCGTCTGGGGTATTGAGGTTGGTCAATGCGCGCTGAAAGCGGTGAAGCTTCGGCCGGCCGAGGAAGGGAAGGTCGAACTGCTTGCGTTCGACTTGATCGAGCACCCCAAACTCCTCTCGCAACCCGACGCCGATCCCGACGAGCTGATCAACGCCGCCCTCGAGAAGTTCGTCTCGCGCAACGATTGGCAGGGAGATACATTCGTGATCGGCGTGCCCGGACAGCAGACGTTCGCGCGGTTCTGCAAGCTGCCGCCGGTGGAATCCAAGAAGATTCCCGAGATCGTGCGGTTTGAGGCGAGCCAGCAGATCCCGTTCGACATGGAGGACGTGGTCTGGGATTACCAGGTGTTCCAGACCCCGGACCTGCCGGACGTCGAGGTTGGCATCTTCGCGATGCGGAAAGACCTGATCCGCAAGCATCTGGAATACTTCGCGGCCCTCGGCATCGCGCCGCGCATGATCCAGACGATTCCCTTGGCGCTTTACAATTTCTGCCGCTTTGACGTCGAGGAGGAGATCGAGGAAGGCACGGCGACGGTGATCGTCGACGTGGGTTCGCAGCACACCGACTTGATCGTGGTTGAGCCGAACAGCGCCTGGTCGCGCAACATCCCGCTGGGCGGGAACAGCTTCACCGAGGCGCTGGTGAAGTCGTTCAAGCTTACGTTCGCCAAGGCGGAGAACCTCAAGCGGACGGCGGCGACGAGCAAATACGCCCGGCAGATTTTCCAGGCGATGCGGCCGGTCTTTGCCGATCTGGTGGCGGAGATACAGCGGTCGATCGGGTTTTACAGCTCGACGCACCGCGAGATCGAGTTGAAGAAGGTGCTGGCCTGCGGCAACGCCTTCTACCTGCCCGGATTGCAGAAATACCTGGAGAACAACCTGACGATCGGCGGCGGGGTGAGCAAGCTCGAGAAGTTCAACGCCATGCTGACCTCGGCGACCGCCAACGCCCCGCAATTCACCGACAACATTCTCAGCTTCGGCCCGGCTTACGGTTTGGCGTTGCAGGGGCTTGGGTTGGGGACGATTTCCGCCAGTCTGTTGCCGCCCGAGTTGGCCCGTGTCCAGCTTTGGAAGCGGAAGCGGCCGTACTTCATCGCGACGGCGGCCTGCCTGGCTTTAGCGGCCGCGTTTCCGTGGATGCGGAACACAATGGACAGCACGGCATTGGCACTGAACAGCGATTTGGGCGACGACGCCAAGCGGATCGTCGAACGGTCTCAGCAGTATCAACAGGATTTCCGTTCGGCGAGCACGGACACGAGCGGCCAGCGCGAGAAGATCGAGAAGCTGTTCGAGTTGCAGAAGGACCGGGCCATGGTACCTAAGATTCTGGCACTGGTTCACAATGCGATGCCCAAGGTTAACCCGCAGGAGCTAACCAACGTCCGGACTTCTGATGAGCTCAAGCAACTGATCAAGTCCGATCCGGCTCGCTTCGCGCGGACCGAACGCCGCCAGATGGTCATCGAGACCCTCGAGGTCCGCTACTCCCCGAACATCGACGAGCTGGAGCCGCAGCAGATTCAGCGGACGGCCAGCAAACAGATATCCGGCGGCGGCATGGGGCGCGGTATGGGGAGTGGTATGGGTCGTGGCATGGGGCGCGGATTCGGAACTGCGCAAACATCATCTTCTGAAAGTAGCGGCGGTGACGAGGGTGCCGGGTTTTATATCGCCGTTCAAGGGCGTCTGCTCTATGGGAAGTTGCAGTCCGACGCTGTCGAGCTGATCACCGAAGACTTCTACCGGAACTTGCGCCATCTGGGGAACCTGCCGGGCCTCGGGTTCTACATTCCCGAGCAGGATCCGAAGAATCTCGACGGGGACAAGGCCAACCTGCGAGTTCCGTCCGTGGTGCAGTTCTCGGGCGGCATGGGTGGCGGCCCGGTGATGGCGCGGTTCGGTAGGGCTCCGGGAGTAGTTCAACCTGGGGACGAGGAAACGATCGCGAATCCCGACCCCGTCACCGGGGAAGACATGAGCTACGATTGGAATTTCAGCCTGGGCTTCAAGATCAAGCTCGGCGAGCCTCCGGAAAGCGAGAAGGAAGAATCGGAAGGGGACTAGCGGCCGGCGCGGCGTAATGCGGTTCACAAGGAGCCGACTGGAGAAAGGTCATGAAACAGGTTCTGCAATTCATCAAGACACATTTGGTCACGCTGGTCAGCGGCTTGGTCGCGGTGGCCGCGATCGCCTTCTGCGTGCTGGGCATGACGTCCGACACGGTGGTCAAGGATATGAAGAAGAAGATTTCCGAGACCGGCGCTTCCAACATTCGCAACCTGAGGAGCAAGCCGCAGAACGAGGACACCATCGCCAAGGAAAAACTGCGCGGCAAGCTGTTCGAGGACGAGTACAAGGAGACCGTGGAGGTCGCCAAGGGCATCAACGAACGCAAGGTATTGATGCCTGGGGTTTTCCCGGCGGCGGAAAAGATTGCCACGCCCTTCGAGTTCAAGCAAGAGTACGTCGAGACAATGAGGGTTCTGTATACGAAGATGGATGGCGGCATGCTGCCGACACAGGCGGAGATCGAGGATGAGGCGCAGAATGTTGAGGACTTGATATTGCTTGAAGATGAGCAAAAAGCCGAGGAGGAAAGCGAAGAGGCCGGCCGCGCGCCGACGGCGGCCACGGGACGTCGCACCACGGGGCGCGGGATACCAACGGGGCGCGGGATACCAACGGGTCGTGGGATAGCAACGCCGACGGGCCGCGGGATGCCGACCGGTCGCGGCATGACCGGTCGGGGCGGGATAAGCAGCGTCAGAGCCGGCGGCGAGCCGAAGTACGACCCCGTCTACCGCTCGCGTGTCTCGAAGGCCAAGAGCATCCTCTGTTACTATGATGAGACGACTTTCCACGTCAGCCCGCTGGCTTTTCAGGACATCGCGCCGCTGCCCGAGGAGATGTGGTTCGCGCAGGTCTCGCTCTGGGTGCAGGAGGACGTGGTCAAGGCCATCGCGGAGTTGAACCGCGAGGCGGCCGACCGCGTGACCAAGGGCGATCCGTGCGTGGAAGACGTGCCCGTCAAGCGGCTTGTATATCTACGGGTGCTTGGATATGAAGTGCCCCCGGGTGAGAATGCGAGTGACGGCCGCATTCCATTTCCCATGTCCGATAGTGCTTCCATGCCGCCTAACATCGGCGGATCCTCGTTGACCGAACGCAAAAGCGACGAGCAGTTCGACGTTGTGCGTTTTGTCGTTTCCGTTGTGATCGACCAGCGCGACATACCGCAATTTATCGACCGGATCAGCCGGATCAACTTCTATCAGTGCTTGAACGCCAAGTACGAAATGGTGGACCACGAGGCTAAGATGAATCTGGGCTATTTCTACGGCACCGATCCAGTCGTCCGGGCCACGTTCGAATTTGAGGGTTACATGGCCCGCGAGGTTTACGAACCGTTGATGCCGTCGGCAATTCGGAAATTGCTCGGCATCGAGACCGAGGGTGACTGATAAGCGCGCGGGATGCCCGCCGCACTGACATTCGGAGGCTGTGCAATGACCAATCGATGGTTACAACTTGTGGAAGCACACGTCGAGAAGGGCATTCTCGGGTTGGCCGCGCTGTTTATGGTCGGCATGTTGTGGATGTACCTGATCAAATCGCCGAACTCCGTCGATTATCAGGGGCAACAGCGCGGTCCGCGTGAGTTGCTCGAGGCGATCAAGCATGACGCGGACGATCTCGACCGGGTTGTGCGAAACGCCAAGGGCGAGGAGCCGAAGGTCGAGAAGTTCAGCGAGCGGCTTAGACGGCATCACAACGAGGGCATTTTCGCCGCTGCGCCGGGGGAAGGGCCCGCGCTGACGCCTGAATTGACGCTGGCGGCGAGCTTCGGCCGTAAAATCGAGGTGCCCGGGCTCAAGGATACCGAGGGGGATGCGGCCGGCAGTATTGTTCTAGTGACCCCGTTGAGGCCGGTGCAGCCGAAGCTTCGTACCGGTCGGAGTCTGGCAATTCGCGAGCAATCGCGGATCGTGGGTTTGGATGAGACGCCGGCGGCGACGGATGAACCGCCGAAGTCCGAAGAGGTCGCCTGGGTGACGGTTGCCTCGTACTTCAACAAGAAGGCCCAGTATGAAGAGATGATCAAGGTGGGCTATGCTCCGTATCGCTCGAAGGCGTACGTGGTCGGACTCGATGCGCAGCGACAGGAAATTCTTTCCACGGGCGAGTATTCGGATTGGCGGGACGTTGCCAACGGTAAGGCGATGCCCAAGATCGAGCTGCCCGAGCCGCAATTCGACGACCAGACCGGGGAATTGATCAACAAGGACGAAATCCGCCAAACCTTCGCCACTGTAAAGGAGTACCAGCCCGAGCTGATGCAGCCGCCGTTTTACATGGTCGAGGCCGGTGACTTCTGGGAGATACCGGCCCTGGCGGGGTATGAGGATGATGATGAGGAAGAAGAGGAGGAGGAAGAGGCGCTTGCCGCCGGCCCGACCAGAGGACGAAGAACCGCGGCTCCGGGGACAACCGCCGGCCCGACACGCGGCCGTCCGAGCGGACGTGGCGTAACCGGAAGGGGTACCAGCCGTGGCCGCGGTGGGAGAGGCGTTAGTAGAGGCAGTCGCACCGGTGCCACTCCCGGGGCCCAGGACGATGCCGACGAGAAACGAGCCGCTCGCAAGCAGATTCGAGCCGACCTGACCGAGGCCAAGAAAATGCTCGGCAAGAAGGAGTATGAAGAAGCGCGCCGGCTGGCCGAGCGGATTCTCGGCGATGCTTACGCCAGCAAGGGGGATATTCGAAACGCCAAGCAGATCGTCAAGTTGGCTGAGAACTGGCTTGAAATCCAAGCCGAACGCGGGGGCGGGACCCGCGGCGCTGTCGGTCGAGGCGGGCGATCCGCGGGCCGCACTTCCGGACGCGGCATGGCGCCGACAGCAGCACGGCGCGGCGGCCCGGTCAGCCAGCGCGAGGCTATCGAACTGATCGCCAACCCGGAGAAGACCGATGAAGTCGCCGTCTGGTTCCACGACGACACGGTCGAGGCCGGCAAGACGTATCGCTACCGTCTACGGGTCAAGCTCTGGAACCGCTACGTTGGACGGATGCGCTCCATGACGGACCCCGAGCAGGCCAAACAGCCCATCGTTGCCGGTGATTGGTCCTATCCCAGCGAGCCCATCACCGTCACTCCCAGCACCTACTTCTTCCTCAGCGGCAGCCGACCGCCCGACGCCGCGAACCTGGACGTCTGGAAGTGGCGCGGCGGCCGCTGGTTCAAGCAACGTTTCGACGTGTCAATCGGCGACGTGATCGGCGGGGTCCGCAACATCAAGACCGGCGAGTACGACGCGGAGGGCGAAGAGGTGCGGGCCGACGTCAAGTTCACCACCGGAGCCGTCGTGCTCGACCTGCGCATCAATGAGCAGCTTAAGTTTCGCTGGCCCGGAAAAAACGGGGTCTTCAGCTATCGCGACAAAACCTCGACGGTCATGACCTATCTCGATCCGGCCGACGGACAGGTCAAGGAACGAGTGTTGATCTTCGATCGGAGCGATCCCAAGAATAAGGAACTTAAGGACGAGGCCTGGTAGTGCTCCGTCACACCTCGATTTGCGGGTAGCGTCGGCCCGATTGACGTGTAGCGTCGGCCCCCCGCGGGCGCCGGAGATAGCTGAGCGCCTCCCGATGGCCGACGTCGGCCGGGGGCGGCTGTGCCACACGATGTAGCGGCCGGTCTCCGTGTCGGCCGTCGAAAATGGAGCATTATGTCCATTCGTCTGATCGTCCTTGGTTCCGGCACATCGCACGGCATCCCGATGATCGGTTGCGACTGTGCCGTCTGCACGTCCGACGCCCCGCGCGACCGGCGCCCCCGCACCAGCGTCGTCTTCAGCTACGATAATTACACGTTGCTGATCGATACTCCTCCCGAATTGCGGCTGCAATGCATCGCTTGTGACATCCGCCGGGTGGACGCGATCCTGTTTACGCATTTTCACGCCGACCACATCACCGGGCTCGACGATGTCCGCCGTTTTAACTGGATTCAGGGCGGACCGATCACGCTTTACGGCGACGAGCCGACACTGGGGCGGTTGCAGCGAATGTTCCCCTACGCGTTCATCGAGGATCCCGACTATCCCAGTGCCAAGCCGGAGCTGAACACCACGGTGCTCGACGGTCCGCTGGAGTTGGGCGGGCGCCGGGTAATCCCGATTCCACTCATGCACGGCCCATTGGGGGTCTTTGGCTTTCGCATCGGCGATATCGCGTACTGCACCGATTGCAATTACGTCCCGGACGAGTCGCGCGAATTGCTGCGCGACCTCGATATCCTGGTGCTCGACGCGGTTCGCCGCCGGCCGCACGCGACGCATTTCAATCTCGAGCAGGCGGTCGAAGAGGCTCGCCGGATTGGTGCCCGGCGAACGTACTTCACGCACATCGCCCACGAACTGAAGCACGCCGAGACAAACGCGGAACTCCCCGCCGGTATGGAATTGGCGTACGACGGGCTGGTGTGTGAGTCGGACTGAGGGAAAAAGGGGACATTCTTGCTCTGTAGAAAAGGCCGTCCACGCTGTCGTCCCGACAACCGAAGGGAGCAGGGATCTCGCCACGGGGTCGAGCAGCTCTAGCCCGAATCGACAGCAGGCTGCGTCGGCGACGAATCCGGCTTCGAGACCGGCCAACGCTCGGCGTAACTCCGCGCCATCTCGCGCACCAACTCGTCCTGATCCTCGGCTGCGATACGCCGCGCCGTCTCGGCAAACGCTTTGCCCTGCCGCGCCAACAGACGCACCGCCATCATGCGCACCGCCCAGTGCGGGTGTTCCAGACATTGCCGCGCCGCTTCGACCAGCGCCCGGTCGAGCCCGGCCACCTGCAACGCATCGAGCGCCCGCACCCGCGTCTCCCACGACTCGCACTCCAAAGCGCTCTGTAAAACCTGACGAACACGCTGGGCGGGAATCGGCCGCGGTTTATACCTCAACGGCTTGACCGCCGCCCGCTGCTGTTCGCCCAGCAATTCCGCCATCACCTCCAATGTCTTAAAGCGAGCCCGCGACGAGCCGCCCTTGAGCGCGCCGAAGCGCGCGTGCCATGCCTCGGGATCGGTATTTGCCGGCAGCCGCACCAGAGATATCGACCGCAACGACTGCCCGGTCGCGCTTGCCCGCCACCCGCTCGCCGTCTGCCGCGGATCCAGAATCGCCGAGACCGAAACACTCTGCAAATGCTGCGGCGTTCGGCGAGAGAGCTTCCGCAACGGACCGATGTCGATTGTTCGCCGCACGCGCAACGTCTGGCCGGGCTGAATCACGCGGGCGTGATCGAGACTGACGGTCATCAGGTTGGGGTAATCCCGCTTCCGGTCGCCCTCGATCTGGAACGAGAGCAGGAACACGGGGTTCACCATCCAGTCGGGCCCCAGCGTGATGGGGAAGTCCCCACGGTTGGTCAGTGAGAAGACGGCCCACCAGGGCTCGCCGGGAGCCATGCTGGGGTCGTCGAATTCGATCTTGGCCGAGAGAAAGCGCGTCGGCTCCTTGTGAAAATCGAGCACGTTGCGGTCAAAATTCGCCAGTAGCTTGACCACTTCGGGAAACCGTTGCGACGCCGGCCGCGAAGTGGGCATCGGCACATCCAGTTCATCGAGTAACGCGCGCGCCCGCCCGACGGGCGGAATATAAACCAACTCGCGCACCAGCCGCGCCGGTGCGTCTTCGTCCCCCGCCTCGCGCAACAGCGTCGCCAAACGATAGGCCGCGTACGGATCGGTCTTCGCGACCGGCTCCAGCGTCGCCCGCGCTTCGTCGCCACGACCGTTTAACGCTTGGGCCCATCCGAGCACACGCGTCGTGAATATGTCACCCGGCGCCCGGCCGGCCGCATCCTCCGCCAGTAGCAACGCCCGCTGCGGCTGCTCGTCGATCGTGCAGTAAAACCACGCCGCCTGCGAAACGAGTCCAACCGACCATTCGCCGGGATCTTTAATCACTGCAAACGAATCCGCCAGTCTTGCTCGAACTTGTTCGAGAATCTCCGGCGGAGAGTGTCCCTTGATAAACCAATAGAGATAGAAACGCGCCTCGTACGTTCCCCACTCGGCCGCTACCGCCTGTTGCGCGTAATTCGCGGCGTCCTCGCGGTTCCCCCGCGCCAACGCGTTACGTGAAAGCTGCACCAGCATGTCCGACGGCAGAGGTCCGCCGGTCCCGGCCGCCTCGTGTACGCTCAACGCATGCTCGTAAAAAGCCAAGGCCTCGTCGGCAAACCCGTTCTCATCCAGCAGCAGTCCCGCTTGCCAGGCCAACTCCACCTGTACCGGATTGACCCGCAGCGCCTGTAAAACCGCGCCCAGCCGCCGGTCAAGCGGTGCCTTCGGCGTCACCAGCTTCAACCCGAGCATCACCGCGTCCGGACACTGGGGCCACAGCCGCAGCGCCTCGTCTAAATGCACGTGTGCTAATTCCTCATCGACTTGCTGCAACGCGATCCGCGCCAGATGTGTGTGCACCAGCGCCAGGTTCTTCGGCCGTTGTTGCGAACCGAGCAATTCCGCCAGCCACCTTTGGCGCTGCTCGACCGTCTGCGTTCCAGGCGCCCCGACCTCGAGCCGATTCGCAAACGCGGCCGTATTGGACGGGTCAGCCGCCACCAGTTGCGCGAGCATCTCGGCGGCCTCATCAAGCTGATCGCCGCGCGACGCCAATTCGTACAGCCAAACGCGGGCCTGTGATTGCTCGGGATCGAGCCGCAAGGCCGCCCGTAGCAGCGTCTTTATATGCAGCACGTCGACGGCGGTCTGCTTGCCACGACAATTCAGCCCGCGGTCGCGTGCCAGATCAACAAAAAGCTCGGCCGTCGAAAGCGGGGGGTCGCGATCGGCGGCGCGCGTCTCCGCTCCGCCGAGAATGAAAGCAAATATACCGGCCAAACCGGCCGCCAACGCGATGCGATAGGTCGTTCGTGCATTCACGGGTCGGATCGTCTCCCCTTTCCGCGCGCCCGCGAGCGGGCTGCTACTGTGCCGGCTCGATCGTCGCCGACATCGATCCCGCCGACCGTTCAATCCGCCAATCCCGGCCGTAGGCGTGAATCTGGTCACGTTTCAACTCGGCCCGTTCCAGCGAGGTCGTGTCCACGATCACCCGCCCGGCCTGATCGACCTCGCACGCCATCTTGTACGCCGTCTCAAGACCGTGGCCGAAAAGCTTCCCGAGCATCTCAATCACGTAATCGTACGTGTGATCGTCGTCATCGAGCAAGATGACGTGCCATAAAGGCGCGGGCCTCGGCCGAACCTCGGCCGGCAATACGGCTATGGATTCTTCCTGATCCATCATAGTGACCGATCGTCATTATCCCACACCCAGGCACTGACGCAAAGATCAAACCGAATGCGTGACTAATCTAGTGCGTCGCCACTGCTAAAGATGCGGGTTGTAGCGTCGGCCCCCTGCGGCCGACGTCGACGCGCGGACGCCTCATGACAGCCTGCGTCGGGCACGGAGACCCGACGCTACCCGCACATTTACGTGTGCCGGAGCACTAGTGCTTTGTCAAGGTTGATTTGATGGGTAGTGTTTCTTTCGAGGCCGTGATAATACTTGAAGAGCCACGGACTTCAGTCCGCCCGGTCCTTCGGGAAGTGTAAATTCTACTCCACGCGGCGCCGGGCGGACTGAAGTCCGCAGCTTCTCAGGTTGAACCCATCAAAGCAACACTGACAGAGCACTAGGTGGGGGTGCGTGACCGTCAGGGCGGGCCGGAGGCCGGTTTGGGGAAACGTGGAACCAGCGATGAGGGGGGAGGATGAGGGGATGCGTAGCCCCGCAGATGGCATGAGTAAGAAGGCGGTCTCCCGTCGGGTCGAGTATTCTCGCCCGAATGAAAGCTAATTGGAGCTTTCGTAGCGTGGCCCGCGTGGGCCGGGAGACCGCCATGCAAGACACACAGGATATCATTC
>JAUWNI010000100.1 GCA_030612705.1 Phycisphaerae bacterium
GTGGCGCTAGTAATTATCGATCCGCTAGATAGCTACCTGGGCAAGGCCGACAGCAACGTCAATGAACAGGTGAGGCAAGTCCTAGAGCCGCTTGTCGGACTGGCCGAGCGTTTGGATATTTGCGTGTTGGGCATTAAGCACCTGAACAAGGCGATCAAGACTACGCCAACCGCGCTGTATCGGATCGGCGGTTCTATCGCATTCGTCGCACTACCGCGTACTGCTCATATCCTAGGCAAAGACCCTGACGATAAACGCCGGAAGCTGTTTGCGCCCGTCAAGGTATCACACGGGCGAACGCCGGATGCCTTGGCCTACGCCGTCGAGGTGAACGACGCTGGCCTACCCGTCATTGCGTGGGAGGCTGAGGCCGTCGAGGTTGACCCCGATGACGTTGTGGCCGGAACCAAGGGCCGGACTGCAACGGCGAAAGACCGGGCGGTTGAATGGTTGATGGCTGAGCTTTCGGTCGGACCCGTCCCGAGCAAGGACATAGCGGGCAAGGCGGCGGCTGTCGGCATACCCGTAAGAACCTTGGCGAGAGCTAAGGAAGACCTCGGCGTCGTCGCGTTGCAGAAACGTGACGGTGATCGAGTTGTCGGGTGGATGGTATCGCTTCCGGCAGGGGGGGAAACGCCGTGATTATCCCTTTGGATATATATATTGTAATTGTTGGCATTGTTGGCATTGTTGGCATTCTAGCTTCAGAGCGCCAGAATCAAGATTGCCAAGGATGCCAAGGATGCCAAGGACGCCAAGGGTTTATGGGGGCCGCAACCTGCACAAACCGCGTTTCTGGGCTCTCAGAGGGGGTGACGCATGATCGAGCATGAATCCAGCGACGAATCTTCGCGCGAAAAGATCGACGATTTACGTAGCCGAATGCGAAAATGGGGCGGCGAGGGCGTCCGCTGGACGTACCCGGCGAACACTGGTCGGGTTGTCTCGGTTCGACGAAACGCCGGACGAGCTTGTGATCGAATTGACCCCCGACGGGTATCGAACGGTGGGCAACAAGGCGGACGCAAAGCAGGCGGACCGGGCCGTGACACTCCGCGACGTGCTACCGACCGACCCGCCGGGCCTGACGGCGGAGGAGATTCTTGGCGCCTGGCCGGAGAATGACGTTCCCAAGCCGGGGCTACGGACCACACGGGCAGACCTTAAGAAACTCGACGGCGTACTCGTGAGTGGCTCGGGAACGAAGGGTAACGCGAAACGGTATTCGATTCCGGCAAGCTCCCCCTCTATAGGGGCCGGAATGGAATCAAACGCGAACGGAGTTGAATACCAGCGCAGCCAGTTGACATATAAGGAATCGTGAGGTATACTTCCAGTATGAGCACGAAACGAACCCACAGAACGGACTTGGCGGCGGACATCCGCCGGGAGATCAAGCGGCAGGGCCTGTCGGCCTATCGGGTCGCGATGGACAGCGGTATCGACCGATCCGTGGCGGTCCGCTTCATCAACGGGGAGCGCGGGCTGACCCTCAGCACGGCGAGTCGGGTCTGCGAGATGCTGGGGCTGAAATTGCGACCCGCGCGGACACCCACGGGGGCAAGGTAGGTGAGCGATGGCGAGTGTGTACAAACGTAAGTATCGGAAGCCGGATGGACGCATGGCCGAGTGCGCGACGTTTACCGTCGAGTGCAAGATCGGCGACGGGTTCCGACGGGTGCCGGGATACCGTGACAAAAAAGCGTCCGAAGAACTGGGCCGGAAGGTGGAGCGACTCGCGAATCTGCGGGCGGCGGGCGAGCAACCAGACGCGGGGCTGATTCGCTGGTTGGAGGGACTGTCGGCGAAGCTCCGCAACAAACTTGTTCGATTCGGCCTGCTGGATCGTGCCAGCGTCGCATCGGCCAAGCCCCTGCGGGAACACCTGGACGACTACAAACAGGCGCTGCTCGATAAAGGAAATACGTCGAAGCACGCGCAGCTCGTGGCGCGTCGTGTCGAGACGATTCTTGACGGTGCGAAGGCCACCTATCTGTCCGACCTGACGGCGACGGCAGTATCGCACTATCTCGCCGAGCGCCGGAAGCTGGAGCGGACGGACGGCGGGCTGAGCGCGCAGAGCTCGAATCACTACCTGCGGGCTGCCAAGAGCTTCTGCGGGTGGCTCGTTCGGGAACGACGGGCGGTGGAGAATTCCCTGGCGTACCTGTCGGCGATGAACGTAGCAGACGACCGGCGGCACGTGCGTCGGGCATTGGAAGCCGACGAATTGCGGACGCTCCTGGACGTGACGGCAGACGAGCCAGCACGCTATGGGATGACCGGGTCGGACCGCACCTTGCTGTATCGACTTGGCGCGGAATCCGGGCTCCGGGCAAACGAATTTCGCAGCTTAACGCGGGCGAGTTTTCACCTGGACGGCGACGCCCCCTATCTCGTGGTCGAAGCCGGATACTCGAAGCGCAAACAGAACGACGAACTGCCGATCCGCCCGGACACGGCGGCCGCGCTACGGACGTTTCTGGCTCACAAGCTTCCGAGTGCTCCCGCGTTCAACATGCCCCACAAGAATCACGTGGTGGACATGCTTCGGGCGGACCTGGACGCCGCGCGGCAGAAGTGGATTCGTGACGCGGAGACGGACAGCGACCGGCACGAACGCGAAGAATCGTCGTTTCTGGCGGTCCGTGACGACGCGGGCCGAGTAGTCGATTTTCACGCTTTGCGAGCAACCTTTGCGTCGATGCTGGCGGCGAGCGGCTGTCATCCGAAAACCGCTCAGGAACTCATGCGACACTCAACCATCACGCTCACGATGGACACGTACACGCACAGCGCTCGTGGGGCACTCGGTTCGGCACTCGCCAAGCTGCCGGACCTGTCAGGGTCGGAAGGGCAGACGGTGCGCGCGACGGGCACGGACGATGCCGCGTGCGAGCTTTCAACGCCGGGTGAAAAAACTGGTGGACGTACTGGTGGAAACAGGGTGCAGAATGACGCCGATTCGGTGCGCGACGGTGCAGTCAAAACGGCACGCTCAGGCGTTACGGCGACAACGGTAAGCGCTCGGAACGCAAGGGATTTACATCGCACAGAAACGCACGGAGAAGAAAAGGCGGCGACGGGATTCGAACCCGTGAATGACGGTTTTGCAAACCGTTCCCTTAGACCACTTGGGCACGCCGCCCGAAAACCCGGGGAACATTATCTGACCTTCGACACGTCCGGCCGGATCCACTACAGACTATGCATTATCCAGACTCCCGGTGACCGAAGCAACCCCGTTTCTAAGGATCATTCCCGAAGGGGTCCGTGACACAATCCGCGGGACGCGGCCGTCCCGTAGGGACGAAGTGAGCGTAGCCCAGCACGCAGTGCTGGGACTTGTGCGACGCCGAGAAAGCGAGTCCCGTAGGGACGACTGAAGCTTCAATCGTCCCTCCGGGACTCAATGGTGCTCTCAACGACCTACCCCAGCACTTCGTGCTGGGCTACGTTCAGATGCCCCTCCGGGGCAGATTCGGCCAAAGCACGGGCAAGAGACGCCCGCAGATTATGTCACGGACCCATGGTCACACACCGCTCGGTGGGCGTGTTGACCTGCCTCTGCTCTTTTCATAGCATGTGGGGCTCTTGTGAGGGGCATGCTCGGGGAGTATGCACTAACGGTTCGGTCGGCCGAGTATCAACGAGAAACAGCCGAATGATCGGAATTCGACGCGAGGATAGGAGTAAGTGGGAAGGCCGAGTGCCGCTTGTGCCGGACGACGTGAAGCGGTTGATCGGCGACCACGGCTTACGGTTCCAGGTGCAGGCCTCGCCGCGCCGGGTCTTCCGTGAAGAGCGGTATCGCGCCGCCGGCGCCGCTATCGTCGACGACCCGCGCGACTGCCCGATTATCCTCGGCGTTAAGGAAATCCCCGTCGATTGTTTCGAGCCGAACAAAACGTACGTCTTCTTCTCGCACACGATCAAGGCGCAGCCGGCGAACATGCCCGCGCTGCGGCGGATCGTCGAGTTGGGTTGCACGCTGATCGATTACGAACGTATCGTCGACGATCAGGGTCGGCGGCTGGTGTTCTTCGGCCGCTACGCCGGTCTGGCGGGGATGATCGACACGCTGTGGGCGTTGGGGCGGCGTTTGCAACACGAGGGGATTGAAAACCCCTTCAGCCGCGTTCAGCCGGCCCATCACTACGACGACCTCGACCACTTCGAACGCGAGTTTGCCACAGTGGCCGATGATATTCGCGCCGGCGGGCTGCCCGAGGCGATTAGTCCGCTGGTGTGCGGCTTCGCGGGCTACGGGCAGGTTTCGCAAGGCGCTCAGCACATATACGACCTGTTGCCGGTGAAGGAAATCTCGCCGGAAGAGCTGTCTTCCGTTCCGCCCGCGGCCGACACGTGCTACAAAGTGGTTTTCCATGAGGAGCACATGGTCGCGCGCGTGGATGCATCGCAGCCGTTCGACTTGCGGGAGTATTACCAGCATCCGGAGCGCTACCGTGCGAATTTCTTCCCGCACGTGCCGCATCTGACCATGCTGGTCAACTGCATCTACTGGGAACCGAAGTACCCATGCATGATCACCCGTGAGCGGTTCCAGGAGCTTTATGCGGGCAAGCAGCCGCGGCTACGCGTCGTCGGCGACATCAGCTGCGATATCGACGGCTCCCTCGCGTGCACGACGCGCACGACCGATCCGGCCAACCCTATTTACGTCTATGATCCCACGACGGGCGAGACTCGCAATGGCGTGGACGGCAACGGCCCAGTCGTGTTGGCGGTGGACTTCCTGCCGTGCGAGCTGCCGGTGGACGCCTCGATCCACTTCAGCCGCTCGTTGGAACCGTTCGTTCCCGGACTTGCGCGGGCTGATTTTTCCGGTACACTGGAGCAGAGCGGCCTGCCGTCGGAGTTGCTGCGTGCCACGATTGTCTACAAAGGTAAGCTGACCGAACCGTACCGTTATCTGGAGTCCGAAATCCGCTGACGGCCTCGGCCGGCCGCGGTTTGTATGCAACACGCATTTGGGTCAGGGGTTTTCCAACACACTGCTTTTTCCCCAACGTGAGGGGATCCAGGAGGTTGTAAGATGAAAAAGGTACTCGTGCTCGGTGCCGGGCTGGTCGCACGCCCGCTGGTTCGCTATCTGCTCGACCAGCCGGATTTCAAAGTCACGGTTGCGTCTCGAACGGTCAGCAAGGCCGAGGCCCTGGTCGACGGTCACCCCGACGGGACCACGCTGACGCTCCTGGTCGACGACACCGCCAAACTCGAAAAGCTGATCAGCGAGCACGACTTGGCGATCAGCCTGCTCCCGGCCCCGCTGCACCCGGTCGTGGCCGAAATGTGCATCAAGCACAAAAAGCACATGGTGACTACCTCCTACGTCAGCCCCAAGATGAAAGCGCTCGACGGGCCCGCCAAAGACGCCGGCGTCATGATCCTTAACGAAATCGGCGTCGACCCCGGCATCGACCACATGTCCGCCATGCGCATCATCCACGACGTCCAGAAGCGCGGCGGCAAAGTGGTCAGCTTCAAGTCGTACTGCGGCGGTCTGCCCGCGCCCGAGGACAACGACAATCCCTGGGGTTACAAATTTTCGTGGAGCCCGCGAGCGGTCTGCACGGCCGGCAAGAACGCCGCCAGCTTCCGCGAGAACGGCCGGCGCGTCGACGTCCCCGGCCCCGAGCTGTTTACCTGCACGCATCCGGTGCAAGTCGAGGGCATCGGCGAGCTCGAAGCGTATCCGAACCGCGATTCGCTCGGCTACCTGGACATCTACGGCTTGCAGGACATCGACACGATGTTCCGCGGGACGTTTCGTTACCAGGGTTGGTGCAAGTGCCTCAAGAAAGTCGTCGATCTCGGCATGCTCGAAGAGAAACCGGTGGCGTACCCCGCCGGCACGACCTTCGCGGACTGGATGGCCGGCCTGATCGGTTCCGACTCGACCGACAACATCCGCGAGCAGGTCGCCAAAAAGATCGACCTCGACGCATCGGACAACGTGCTCGACCGCCTCGAATGGCTCGGCTTGTTCTCGAACGATGAACTGCCGATCACGGGCAAGGAGACGACCCCGCTCGACATCCTCGCCGCCCGCATGGACGAGAAGATGCCGTATAAGAAGGGCGAACGCGACATGATCGCGCTGGTCCACCAGTTCGTGGCGCGTTTCCCCGACGGCAAGGAGGAGAAGATCTCCTCGACGCTGATCGACTTCGGCCGACCCGACGGCGACAGCTCGATGGCCCGCACCGTCAGCCTCCCGGCCGCGGTCGGCGCCAAGCTGATCCTCACCGGAGCAATCGCCGACACCGGCGTCCACCTCCCGGTCAAGCCGAGCATCTACAATCCCGTGCTCGACGAGCTGGAAACGATGGGCATCCGCTGCGAGGAAAAGACGCTCCCGGCCTAAATTCGACTTTCGCGGTTATGCGGCCTGTTGGACTGCGTTGAATCAGGTTTTCATGACGTTTCTTGGACCCTGGTCTTGCAGGCCCAATGACAAAACCTGTTCGCGGACACTCTCGCAACGCAAGGTGTTGAGCATGTCCGCGAACGAGGTAACAAGATTCATCGCTAGCCTCCTTGCTCTACGGGGTCATTCTTGACCAACAACCCCTATCAGTCCGCCGCAAAAGTCGTTGTTGCTCGCGGACAGTAGCGGCCGGCGCCTCGCCGGTCGTAATAGGCTGGAAACGCCGCTTTGGGTGTACGGCCCGCGAGGCGCGGGCCGCTACATGACTTTTGCGGCGGACTGCTAAGGTTCGCCGACCGTTTCCAGGAGCAGCAGGTCGGCGTCCTGGATGCCGAGCGGGTCCAAATCGGCGACTTGCTCGGAGGCGGCAACCAGCGAGTTCGTCTTGATGATGCGCGGGATGGTCGGGTCGCCGACTTGCCATATGTTGGAGCCCTGCATGATGTCGGTGGCGTCGTCGGTGTTTCGCAGGCCGAGTAGTTGGCCGATGTCGTGTGCGGCCACCATGCCGATCGCGTTGCCGAGATCAGCGATGGTGTTGATGTTATTGCTGAACAGCCCGCCGATGCCCTGCTCCGCGATTTCCGTGGCATAGACGATCGCGGTTCCGGTGGTGGTCGCGTTGCGCGGGTCAACATAATCGGCGATGCCGAGCAGGTTGTCCGGGGTCTCGCCGCCGACGTAAACGGTCTGGTAAGGCAGCGGCACATCGTCGGGGTCGTAGTTGTCGGAGCTGTAGAACTTGATGCCGTCGGACGTATTGGCATCTACCGGGTCGACGTTGTATTTGCTATAGATAGTTCGCATCTTCGTCATGATGACGTTCTTCAGGATTGTGGTGTCACCGTCGTCCCAGCCGGGCGAGACGGCGAAGAACTGATTGAAGTCCGAGGCATCCAGCTCGGGGACCGTATATGCGGGCTGGTTGCCGACGGCTACGCCGTAGCCGCCGTCGAATCGGATGTACACGCGTTGCTGTAAGGATGCGGGGGTCTGGAAATCGGGTTGAATCTTGACGCTGACGCTGACGCCGCCGTCAACCACGACGTAATAGTGCGCGCTAAAATGTCCGACCAGGAGCTTGGTGTCCCGCGTAAACAGGATGAACTCTTGTAAGAAGCTCGCGGTCCCCAGCGCCTCGTACCACGCCAGAATCTTGAGGTCGGAGTCGAGCAGCATCACGCCGAATTCGGCGGTCGGGGTGTAGTACTCGCCGAAGCCGGGAGTCGAGAGCAGGCTGACGGAGACGCGGTCCCCGCTGTTAAGCGGACCGAGGTCGAAGATCTGCCGGTCTTCGGCTGCGGGCACGATCACGCAGGCCTCGAAATATGTGTCAACGTCCGTCGTCCGGATCATCGGCGGGGCGAAGGTGAAGTCGGTGGTGAAGTCGTCGCCGACGTTGATCTCGGAGTTGGCGTAGGTGCGCACGGGCACCTCGGTCAGATCGGTGGCGATTTCCGCCCAGAGGTAATAGCGACCGGCGGGAACCTCGGCGTAATCGAGCTCAAGGACGTTCTTGAGCATAAGCGCCTGGGGATACGTGATGTTCAGGTCGTTTCCATTGGGCGGGTTTGTGTCGAGCTGGATGCTGTTGCGGGCCGACACACCGGCCAGGAATTGGGTTCCATCGGGTGATACGGCCACTGAGCTGATGGTTGATTCGCACGGCTGGACGTTCTGGAGCACGTCCGCGGTGGTCGTGTCCCAGACGCGGGCGGTGTAGTCGGCGCTGCCGCTGACAACCTCGGCGCCGTTCGGCGAAATCGCGACCGCGGTAACGTCATCGCCGTGGCCCGAATAGCTCGACACCAGAATGCCGAGGAACGGGTTCCAGGTTTTGACGGTGTCGTCGCCGCTGACGCTGATCAGGGATAGGCCGTCGTCGGAGAACGTGAGGTCGTTGACGGCGGCGGAGTGGCCGGTGAGCGTGAGCAGTTCAGCCCCGCTGGTGATATTCCAGACCTTGATGGTGCCGTCCTCGCTGCCGGTGGCGATCATCTCCGGATCGCCGGCCGAGAATGTGACGGCGTTGACTCCCAGTGTGTGACTCATATCGCGCAGAATCGTGCCGTCGGCGACGTTCCACAGCAGGGCGTGCCGATCGCTGGACCCGCTGAGGACCTGTGTCCCGTTCGGCGAGTACGCCACGCTGTTGACCGCGGCGGTGTGGTTGGCAAACGTGCGATAGTGCTCGATGGAGACATTACCCGAGGCGTCCGTTCCGATGTCGGCCAGCACGACGTTCCCGTCGGCTTGCCCCAGCACCAGACGCGTGCTGTTGGGGGCGAAGGCAACGGAGTTGATCGCCGAGTTTCGAGTGTAGGAAGTATACAACGCGCCGGTGTCGGCGTTGTAGAGACGAATACTTTCGTCGTCGCTGGCGGTGACGATGTAGTTCCCGTTCGGAGAGAACGCGACGTCGTTCACCCGATCGTCGTGGCCGGTGAGCTCAAAGACGACCGCGCCGTTGTTCAGGTTGTAGAGCACGGCCTTGGCTTCGCACTGGTCGCGGTCCATGTCGAGGCCCGCCCGCGTGAAACGCGCCGCGCTCGGGTCGACCTCGTAAACCGCCTGGACCCAGAGCGACGATTCGGGGGAGACCACGATATTATTGACGTGGCTCGGCGGAACGCGGATTTCGATCGTCGGCGTCGGAATGCCGACCGGGATCAGTTTTTCGGACGAGCTGGTAACGCCCTTGTCGTCCGTCACGGTGAGCTTGGCGCGGAACGTGCCCGCCGAAGCGTAGACGTGCGTGACCTCTTCGAGGTACTCGCGCGAACCGTCGCCGAAATCCCATTGATACTCGACGATTTCACCATCGGGATCGTATGAGGCGGAGGCGTTGAATGTGATGAAGGCCGGGGCGGACTCGGCGCTGGAGGGGGTGGCCGAGATGACCGCGATGGGGGCCTCGGTGACAGCGATGATGGTAGTAGCGCTGTTCTGGGCGCCGCCGTCGTCGGTCAGGGTCAGCGTGACGGTGTAATCGCCGGTCGTGCTGAATGTATGCCGGGGCGCGATTTCCTGGCTGGTGGACCCGTCGCCGAAATCCCAGGCCCGCGCGATAATCATCCCGTCGTCGGAACTGCGGTCGGAATTAAACTGCACGGTGAGTGGGGTCACCCCGCGAACCACGTCGGTGGTGATGACCGGGTTGGGGGGCAGATTGAATGGGACTCCGCCGGTGCCGGGTGTCGTGGGGCATCCGCAAAGACCGATAGGTAACAGGATCGTGAGCGCTGTAAGCACAGCCTGAACGAGCGCACTGGGGCGTTGCATTGAAACCTCCTCAAAAAACCGGTCGGGCAGCGGCCCGACGGGGCATAGTAGTATGGGACCGACAAAAAGTCCTATCAAGGCCTTGCCCCCGGATAGTATAATCTCAACAGAAGAAAAGTGGACCTGACGCTCAATCCCGGACGATCCCGATGGAGATGTAAATGTTTCGAGTTTGGTACGTTCTGACCTTCGTGGCTGTGTTTGCCCTGCTCGGCGGGGGCTGCCCGCTCGGCACGCTGCCGGATTCGGGAACGCCCGTCTCAAACCCGGATGGGGGGGCTTCCTCCACCTCGGGCGGCGGATCCTCGTCTTCCACGGCCGGGGCGACCCAGGATAACCAGGACTTCGAGGATCAACTCACCGGGCTGTTTCCCGACTGCTCCGAGTCGGCCGACGGCGATGATTGGCGTGATGAGATCCTGCGTTTGGTCAATGTTGAGCGGGAACGGGCCGGGCTTTCATCGGTGTCCCATAACCAGACGCTTGAGGATCAGGCCACGCAATACGCCTGTGAGCTGATCCATTACGATTTTTTCGATCATGAGAATCCGGTCACGGGCACGAGCCTGGGCGATCGAGCGGAGGACTTCGAGTACGACTATTACATGATCGGGGAGAACCTTGCCGCCGGACAGCCTGCCCCCGCCCAGGCGATGTCGGACTGGATGTCCAGCGAGGGGCATCGCGAGAACATCCTCAATGCGCAATTCACCGAACTCGGCGTCGGCGTGCGGACCGGCGGTCGCTTCAACACGTACTGGGTGCAGGAATTCGGCCAGCCGCGTAATCCATAGCATTCCTTTGTAAAACGCTCCGCGATGCTGCCACGTTGACCGCCGATCGCGATGTAATTTTTTCCTCGAACTATCGGACGGCGCACCGTCTTGATCCTTGCCGCGGTTATTACCGGCATCGTCGTCTGACTGTCACCTCAGCCCCCATTTCCAGCTTGAAACTGCCGTCCCAGCCCTGCTAAAGTCGGGTGAGGAAGCAATGATGTCCTGATTCACGCCCAGCTCGTTATCCCGGCGTGACCCGGACGTCTGCCTATGGAGGCGGAAGAATGCTTTTTACCTGGACACCGCATCGAATACGTATTGCCGTATACTTCGTGGCGGCGTATCTCGCGCTCTGCTAAAACACTCAAGAACCGCCAAGACACAAAGAGCGCCAAGGTCGCCAAGAAGAGGAAAACACAGGTCGGGTGGCCCATGGCTTTAGCCGTGGGGGACACGAATCGACCGTCCATTCGTGTCCCCCGCCGCTGAAGCGACGGGCCACCCGCCAAGAAGAGGAAAACGCGGGGCTGGCCATGAATCCCGAGCGGCTGGCAATCGAGCACTTGCGGCCCTGGCTCGAGGTGCGCTTCACCCGCTCCGGCGGCCCCGGCGGGCAACACGTCAACAAGGTCAGCACACGTGCCACGCTGTTGTTCGACTTCCAGGACTGCGACATCCTGACCCAGACGCAAAAAGACCGCCTTCGGCAGCGGCTAAAAACGCGCATGTCACGCGACGGGCGACTACGCGTCGTTTGCCGGAAAACGCGCACTCAAGCCGCGAATCGTACTATTGCCGAAGAACGTCTGGTGGAGCTTTTACGCGACGCCCTGAAGGTGCGGAAACCTCGCCGACCGACACGGCCGACCCGAGCCTCGCGGGAGCGGCGCCTGGTTGACAAGCATCGGCGTGGTGAATTGAAGCAGTCGCGCCGGCCGCGCACGTCAACGGATGCGTAGGCGCGGCGATTCCCTTTGCCGACATGTTCCGCCACGCACCCCCGTGTGGGAAACCGGTTGGGGGTGTGACCATGCTCGGATTGTCTTCCCCATGCTCGAACGACAATTTATAATGCGTTCGTCAATTCGCCACGCGCAGCGCAAGGAGGCCGGTCATGGCTGAAGAACTCATCGGAAAAGTAACCCATTATTTCGGCAAGGCACAGGTGGCCGGCATCGAGATCACCGAGGGGCAGCTCTCCGTCGGCGATACGATCCACGTCGTCGGACACACGTCGGATTTCACCCAAAGGATTGACTCGATGCAGATCGACCGAGTACAGGCGGAATCAGCCAAGGTCGGCGACGAGATCGGCATCAAGGTCGTCGAGCACGCACGCGAGCATGACCAGGTCTATCGCGTGCTCCCGGATTAATCGCGACAGCCGCTGCCTGGTCACGGTTATTCTCCGCGTCCGAGCACGCGTTTGTACACCGACAGCGTGGCGCGGACGGCTTCGTTGGGATCGAGATGAGCACGAGCCCACTCGGCGGCGCGGCGTCCCAACGCTCGACGCACTTCAGCATCTTCGCGCAGGTGCCGCATTGCCGCGGCGTACTTATCCGCCTCGTGCCCACCGACGAGCAGGATGCGTTTGTTTTCGCCGGCCAGTTCACGCAGGGCGGGGATGTCGCTGCCGACGATCGGCAGCCCGAACGCCATCGCCTGGAGTACCGCGTTGGGCATGCCTTCGGTGAGCGAGGGGAACAGAAACGCGTCGGCCGCGGATAGTGCCGGTCCCAGGTCATTGTGCCAGCCGAGCAGATGGATTCTTTCGCCGACCGGGCTGCGCCGCGCCAAGTTTTCCACCAGAGGTCGCGCCGGCCCGTCACCAACCAGCACAAGGCGACACGGGACGTCTGCCAACATCTCGGCGCAGCGGATGGCGATGTCGAGCCGTTTGACCGGATCAAAGCGGCCGACCCAGAGCACCACGAACGCATCATCCGGCAAACCGAGCCCACGCCGCGCTACGCCGCGATCGAAGCATTGCGGCAACGCCGAGAGTAATGGGGGAACCACATGGATATGCTCCGGCGATAATTGAAACGCATCGGTGACATGTGCCGCTAGTGCCCGGCTGTTGACGATGTGGCCGCGATCCATACCGGCGGTGCAGCGCTCCACGATCAGGTGCCAGCGCCGTTCAACCTCGATGGTCGCGGTTGATGTCACAACCGGGATGCGCAGCCAATCACCCACGAGCCGGGCCGCGACGTTGGCATGTGTGAGCGTGGCGTGGATCAGATCCGGCTGGATTCGGTACAGATGTTTCGCCAGGCGACGCAGCGCGAACAAGTCGCGGACGCCGCGGGCGTCGCACGCAAACGTTGGAATACCCTCGGATTCAAGCACCGCGCTGACCGGGCCCGGCGGTGCCAGACAACCGACGTGCATATCCACACCGGCCTGTTTCAGACCCAGCGCCAGCCGAGCGAGACGCAGCGGCGTGCCGCCGCGCTCGAGGTCGGTTACCAGCAGGGCGATCCGCATCCGGGTTACTCCATCCACTTCGCTGCTTCATGAACGAATCCGTTGCCGGCGTCGAGAACCCCGCTATGTGAACTCGACCGTTCGGTCGCCGGGTGTCCACGATCATTCATGGTGAACAGGTTATCCGCACGAGCGGGGTTGCGCAAACCCCCGCGGCGGTTGCGCGGTCCGTCAAATTGTCCGCGGGCTTTGTTGGACATTGACCGTGGTGCTAGAGTATACATATCCGGTAGCGATGCCGGGAGGGTATCGTACAAGTTGAATGTGGAGGCACGAAATGCTCGATTTTGGAAGTTCGCTGAACGGTTTCCTGGATTCGCTGTTCGGGTTTATCAACGGTTTGCTCAACAATGTTTTCGGCTGGCTGTCCGATTTCTTTTCCGGGCTCAACGTCGACATTTTCTAGTGCTTTGTCAGCCATCAATTGTCGGGTGCCATGCCCAAGCTGAAGGCGCGGGCATGTTTCTCAATAACCGTGCGTGAAAACGAGCCGCGCGATGGCTGCACAGCGGAGCCGGCGTGTCCCCACGCCGGTTTACGGGCCGGGGACGGCCCGGCTCTGCTGCATGATCTGATCACGCACGATCATATGGATACGGGACCAGCATGGCCGCGCTTCGCTTGGCCATGGCACCCAACCCGCTCGTACCCGTCAATTTAACTGTGACAGAGCACTAGTCGATAGTCGGTGCCATACAAATGCGGGATGCACCCGGCCGGTTATTGTCAGAAGCCGATTCTGGCGCTTGAGACCCGCGCCAGTGCCGCGGGCAGCAACTCCGCCACGTCGCGGGCGAGGTAGCCGACCGGGCCGATACGCTTGGCGCACAGGTCGGCGGCCAGCCCGTGGCAGTACACGCCGAGACGGGCGGCATCGAACGCGTTCAAGCCCTGGCCGAGGAGGGCGGCAATGAATCCGGTCAACACGTCGCCCATTCCGCCGGTCGCCATCCCGGGATTGCCGGTGGTGTTGATGTAAGCCTGGTCGGACGTGCAGACGATGGTGCGGTGGCCTTTCAGAACGACCGTGACGTCCGCTCGGCAGGCGTACTCGTGGGCGTTTCGCAGGCGGGTCCGGTCATCGTTGCCCTGGAGTTCGTCCATTTTGGCCGACTTGCGGAGACGGGCAATTTCGCCGGGGTGCGGCGTGAGCACGGTGGGGCGGTTCTTCCGGGGCGACCAGATGTCCGGGCCGGCGGGAGCCATGTTGTTCAACCCGTCGGCATCTATAACCAATGGCCCGGCGAACGATTCGAGCAACTCCCGCACGACATCGGCAACTTCGGTGTCCTGACCCAGACCCGGTCCGACGGCGAACACGTCCGCCCAGTTCAACGATTCTTCCAAAGCAGCCGGCATATTCTTCTTCGCGAGGCACCCGTTTTCCGTTTCCGGTAGCGGTACGGTCATCAGGCACGGGTCGCTCGCCGCCACGATCGGCTGTATGGAGGCGGGCGTGAGCACGCGGACCAAACCGGCGCCGCCGCGGAGGGCCCCGAGACCCGACAGGCACGCGGCACCGCTCATGCCCCGACTGCCGGCGATGATGGCGACACGGCCGACCCGACCCTTGTGCGTCGTGTCTTCACGCGGGGGGAGCGTCGGGATGTCGTTGGTTGGCGTGGGTGGTTCGGGTTTGTTAGCCATCGCTGGTTTCGCTCGATACGTCGGGGTTGTGTCGGTCGGTGGATTTTGCGTGGGTGCCGGCCAGCCGATTGATCATCGCGGCCTGATAGCCGGCACCGAAGCCGTTGTCGATGTTGACGACCGAAACGCCCGCGGAGCAGGTGTTCAGCATTGCCAGCAGGGCCGAGATCCCGCCGAAGCTCGCCCCGTAGCCGATGCTGGTCGGGACGGCGATGACCGGGACGTCGACCAGTCCGCCGACCACGCTTGGCAGGGCGCCTTCCATCCCGGCAACGACGATCAGCACGTTAGCCCGGCGCAGGTCGACAGATTCCGCCAATAGCCGATGCAAGCCGGCCACGCCCACGTCGTAGAACGCCCGCGTGCTCTGGTCCATCAGTTCGGCGGTGATGCGGGCCTCCTCGGCAATGGGCAGATCGGCCGTGCCGGCGGCGACGATGCCGATAAAACCCTCACTCTCGACCAGTGGACGTTGCCGTAGCGATAATGTCCGTGACAGCTCGTGATACTTTGCGGCAGGGAAGCGGCCTTTCACGCGATCGGCGGCCGGCGGCGCGACCCGCGTAGCGAGCACGTTCGTCCCGCCCGCGGCCCGCCGCTGAAAAATATCTTCGATCTGCTCGTCGGTTTTGCCCTGCCCAAAGATCACTTCCGCGAAGCCGCAACGTAACGGCCGATGATGGTCGATCCGAGCGAAGTCGAGATTTTCGAACGGCAGATTGCGGAGTCGCTGCAAGGCGGCCTCGACGTCCAGCGTGCCGCCGGCCAAGTCTTCGAGCAATTTGCGAAGCACTTCCGGATGCAATACAGTCCTCACTTCAATGGTCGGCAGGTAGAAAGGCGTAAGCCTTTCCGGATGGCCGATACTAAAATATAGTGCCCGTAGAGTACACGAGAGAGTCGGCATGAGCCAAGTCAGCAAGAGCAAACAGTTGGAAGTCGTCGAGCCGATCGGCAACCGCGTGCTAATCCGCAAAGACGAGGACAAAAAAACCACCAAGGGCGGCATCCAGCTCCCGGGCAATATCGAAATCCCGACCATCACCGGCCGAATCGTCGCCGTTTCCGCACAGGTCGACCGCGACGAGGACTACCCGATTCGGCAGTACGACAAGGTGCTGTTCAACCCGAAGAACGCGGTTCCGGTCGATTTTGAGGGTGACAATCGGCTGTTTGTAGTGCCGGTCGAGGATGTGGTTGCGGTTTTTCGTCGGCCCAAGGACTGATAACCTTTAATCACTCCGTTTCAGCTAACCCCCTGATTTTACGGGAAGTTACGTCACGCACCGTCTGCGCGTTATAAACACCGTAGCTATCGGTACTTGCGTGTGGCTGCCGCGGCGCTTACCATATTAGTAGTGGGGCACGGGTGAATGGGTAGTGATCCCTGGCAGCCACAGGTAACGGCTGTCAGTCGGCGTGCGCAGATCCACGTCAGGCTCTCGGTTTGCGGCCCATTCCCAAAACGAGTTTTATCGACGGCAGGAAGGCAGGTTGGCCCCATGGCCCGAATTGTCTCAACACAAGTCGAGCCCTCTCCGGCACTCGAGCGGCGGGTGAAGTACATCCGCGATGTGGACCGAATCCCCAATATCCCCGACGAGGAGCGCGAAAAGCTCCGCAAAATCGCTGGAAAATACGCCTTTAGGGCCAACGACTACTATCTCGAGCTAATCGATTGGAGCGATCCCCACGACCCGATTCGGCGGCTCATCATCCCCTGCGTCGAGGAGCTAAGCGATTGGGGTCGGCTTGATGCCAGCAATGAGGCCGCCGTCACCGTCGAGCACGGGGTCCAACACAAGTACCCGGACACCGTACTGCTGCTGTGCACGGAGGTTTGCGGGGCGTATTGCCGCTATTGCTTCCGCAAGCGGCTCTTTATGAACGACAACAAAGAGGTGACGAACGACGTCTCGGCGGGGATCAAGTACGTCGCCGAGCATCCGGAGGTTACCAACGTGCTGCTGACCGGCGGCGATCCGCTGATCCTGAGCACCCGTCGGCTACGCATCATCATCAGCCAACTGCGCGCGATCCCGCACGTCAGGATCATCCGGATCGGGTCGAAGATACCCGCCTTCAACCCCTTCAGAATTCTTAACGATTGTGAGTTGCAGGACTTACTGCGCACCTACTCGACGCCTGAGAAACGCATTTACCTCATGGCCCACTTCGATCACCCGCGCGAACTGACCGCCGAGGCTCTGGCCGGATTGGCCAAGTTCATCGAGTGCGGCGTGATCTGCGTCAACCAGTGTCCGCTGATCAAGGGGGTCAACGACGATCCGGATGTGTTGGGCGAGCTATATCGCAAGCTCTCTTGGATCGGCTGCACGCCTTACTACCTGTTCCAGGGTCGACCGACGGCGGGGAATGAGCCGTTCGAGGTGCCGCTGGTGCGTGGTTGGCAGGTTTTCGAGGAGGCGTTGACCCGCGGGTCGGGGTTGGCCGCGCGTCCGCGCTTCGTGATGTCGCACGAAACCGGGAAAGTCGAGATCCTGAGCGTGGATGACCGGCATATTTACATGCGGTATCACCGCGCGAAGTCGCCCGAGAACCGCGGGAAGTTCATGATCTTCCATCGCGACGACAATGCTTACTGGTTTGACCAGCTCAAACCTGCCGAGTGCTCGCACCTCCCGGTTGGTGTCGATTTTCGCCGGCTCAGCGGTAATGGGAAGCGCAACGGCCGTCTGCGTCGGAGGGGACTCACGCGCGCGCGCGATCGTCGCCCCGCCGACCTTCGAGACCATCCGTAGCCGAGATTTCGCCGGAACCGGACCTTGCAGCCGGGAGCATAACGGCAGAGCCGGGCCGTCCCCGGCCCGGAAAGCAGAACCGGGCAGACAGAGCTTTAAGAGGAGCCGCGGACTTCAGTCCGCGCGGTGCCGCGGGGAGTAGAATTTACCCTTCCCGAAGGACCGCGCGGGCTGAAGTCCGCGCGGCGCCACGGGGCGTAGAATTTACTCTTTCCGAAGGACCGGGCGGACTGAAGTCCGCGGCTCTTCGAGTATTGTTGCCCTCTTCAAGTATTATCACGGCCTCGAAAAAAACACTACCCATCACATCAACTTAGACAGAG
>JAUWNI010000041.1 GCA_030612705.1 Phycisphaerae bacterium
CCCGTGTCGGCCGTAGAATACGGGAAAACAGCCGCTCGTGGGATCGGCCGACACGGGGGTCGGCCGCTACATGACTTTTGCGGCGGACTGTTTGGGATATGCTATGTGCTATTGCTAATCACTCACATAATCCAAGGCGGAGAAAAAGACTATTCCGTTGTTATCCTCTTTTCCTTTTCCACAATTTTCTTGGCAAAGCCCTTCGTGGTGATCGTGTCATAGTCGTGGCCGATATCCGCCCGGCAGATTGACAGAAAGACAAGGTTTTCTTTTGAGGTATTTACGACCCGATGTGCGTATCCTGGTGATGAGTATACAACACAATTGGCCTGCAATGTCTCTTCCCCGCACCGGCCCGCTCTGTCCTGAAGGAGCACAACTCCCGTACCCCCCATGCCGATAATCACCTCTGCTCCGTCGGGCTCGGTGTGAAAATGGCCCTTTGTGAAATAGAATTCCTCCCCCACTTTGCCTGATAAGAGCACGGTCGTGGCGAAGATCAGGTGCTCCCCTTCCGGGGGCACCGGATGTTCGTAGACTTCATAAACAACCGGGTTGTCTCGCGAAAGGATCGCCTCAACTGCTTTCCGGTCGGCAAAGTATTCGACGAGATCACTCAGCCGCCGATATGTCTTCTTGCCGTAGGGTTCTTTGAGGTTCGGTATCATATTCGCACCCGTAGTTATGTACTGCCTGGTCAAACCTGATTATTGCAATTCCCGCAATGCCTTCTCTATCTGGGCCGCCGCCCGGATGAACGAAGCGCCTTTTGCCAGCGCGTATTCACTCGTTTGATACGCATACGTCCAGCCCCAGACGTCCGTGTCGATTAGGGGATAGTCTATCGGGACGTTGGCTATCACGAAGTTCTTCGTGTCCATATCACCAAGCTCGATCGTGCTTCCCATCCCGGAAACGATGCCGAGCGTTATCCCGCCGGGCACAACTCCGCTCTCACAACCCTCCATGAAACAGTAGCGCGTGTGATAGCATCCCGGCCCCCGGCCGACATCCGCCATCATCGATATGTCCGCGGGGTTGAAGCCGAGAATCCACTGCAACTGGTGCTCCGCCGCCTTGAGGTATTTCGGTTCCTCGAGCACACGCGCGGCGGTCGCCAGACCCCAGGCCATCTCTCCAAACCTGCCGTTGTTGGTTTTGGGTTTGATATTCCTTGTAATTCCGTTCCCCGTCGTTCCGCCTATCTGCCCGAAAGGTGAAAGATCCGCGAACCGTAGCGCATAGTCAGCCCAACGCCTGAAAGCCTCTCTTATCCGAGAGCTCAACGCGCTCTCCGGATTCAGCCTGAGGAATTCGTACAATACAGGCAGGTGATAGCGCGGCTCCATTGTCCAGGCGGTCCTGGTCTTATCGTTATAGAAGAAGCCTTCTTCGTCCTGGAGCGCCAGAATGCTTTTGACTTGCTCTGCCGCGTTCCGGGCGTATGCCTCCTCGCCCGTGATCCGATGGAGTTCCAGGTCGGCCAGCAACAATCCGGGCATCGGCTTTGATGTATCCATCTTACTACACCGACCGTGGACATCCTTGGCAATGTCAATGCATCGCTCCGCCAGTTCCTTGTCATGGGAAGCGATCAATCGCCCCGCTCTCGCCAAAATCGCTCCGGTCATACATATCGCCGGTCCTTTGGTAATGCCGTAGTCGAGCTCCAGTGTCCGGGCTTCTGAAACCACGCGCGGCGGCTCGTTTTCAGGAGCACCGAGCCAGGTGCAGACATCCTCGAAGTCGGGGGTGAAGCCCGCATGAAAGCCGCCGTCCCAGTAAGCTTTGCAGAAGTAGTTCGCTTCCCAGGCCGCTTCGTTGATGAACCTCGGCATGCCTGCCAGAGTCTCGTCTAGCTGCTCGCCGAACTCATCCTGAAACGTTGTAAGGGCGAATAGCCCCATGCTCCCGCCCCAAATCCACTTCCCGTAATCGCCCGCGTCGTGCCAGCCGCCGGTGACGTCGACCTTTGTACCGTCCGTCATGATAATCGCGTCCCGCGTGTGGCAGGCCTTGTGAAAGCCCGGAACTTCCATACCGCAACGCTGATAGTAGAACCAGTGCCCCGCCTTCCGCGCCAATTCAAGATACAGGTTCTTCCTGATCGGGAAAACGTACGAGTCGGTCACTTCCTTTGTCTCGGCCACACGCAGCCGAACGAAGTACAACCCCTCCTCGTTGAAACCGGAGAAGTCCGCGACGTAGTTGCTCCCTCCCCAGATGTGAAAGCCCGTCTTTTTTAACGGCCCGCTGTAGACCACGGGTTGGCGCGCGGGGTGCTGCCGGTTGTGCAGCGCGTCGATCAGCTCGAACTCGCCGGTAAGCTTGCCGCCATTCGCCCAGATCACGGCGATCTTCGTGCCGGCGGCGGCGTAACCTCCGTGGCACACGATCGGCCGCAATGTTTCCTGCGCAATAATCTGGCCCGGCGCCAAGGTTGACCAGGAATCCAGCTTCGGCCTGATTCTTCTGATCGTCCGGGCCTGCTTCAGACGGTCCTCGATCGTCAGCTCGCCGCGGTTGCGCAGCTTGCGCGAGCAAACGTCGAGTTCGATGTATTTCAGATGACCAGCGGCCCACACCGGCTCAAAGATGATCTTCTCGTCCTCGAATCGGTAATCGACCTCGCGCTTATCGCCCGTGGACGCGTCCACCAGAACGGGGCTGCCCTTTAGAAAGAAGTACATGGGGTCGAAACCCAGGATCAGATCGATTTTCGACGAACCGGCATGTGCCGCTTTCTCCAACCGGAACGCCAATCTCACTTTGTCCTTATTCTGATACAGACCCGCCTGAAGCTGCTCGCCCTCCAGATCGGAGAAGACCGGCATGTCCGCCCGCGGTGCCCAATCATCGCCGAGGGTTTCTTCGGGCTTCAACGTGATTACGGACGCCTGCTCATTTGGGATGGTTCCTTTCAAATCCTCCGCCAATACACTAGCAGCATATCCCGCGATCAGGATTGTAAGAACGGTACTCTGCAAGTAACCACGGGTCTTCATATCGACCTCCCTTTTGGAAAGAACGCTTAACGCTTCAGTGTGCATACTCGACGATTTGCAGCCAATCCCATTTCTGATCGGTGATGATTCGCCATTCTTTCTGAACCCTTGAGCCCTTACCGGGTTTATAGGGATGGCAGTATGGCTCAAGCGGATCTGGAAAGATCATCACATGGATATGCTGCTCATGGTATTGCTCGCACGGCTTGCCGCCGAATCCAAGGATATTGTAATCGTTCTGTTTCAGATCTTTTTCATCCAGTTCGAACTCGAAATAGATAATCGGCATCATCGCGACGGGCTCGAACTCCCGGACCAGTTTCCAACCCTTGAAATCCTTGAGGGCCCGCGCCTTGCCGTTGATTTTCAACGTCCATTCGGCGTACTCCTTGGCATACACCGGCGGTATGGCAAAGGTTTGGGTATCACCACCCATAAGATAAAGGCGGGATATTACCTTTGTCACGGGATTATCGGGGTCGTCGAGGTTTCCGATATAGAACCGCTTGCGAATCCAGTCGCCCTGGAGAACGCGGTGCCCGGCCCGATACCAGCTATGCTTCTGGTAATTGGTCATGATCGGCGGGGCGCTCTTGAGCACCTTGTAGTAGTGCGCGTCCGCGTTGGGGTAGAGCGCCGCGCTGGTGGCGCTGTTCAGCGTCACCGCGATGCCGCTGCCGTTGCGCATGGTGTTGCGCATTATCATGTCGTCGCCGTTGCCGCACTGGATGAAGTGCCACCGCCACAACGCTCCAAGCTGCCAGTTGGCGCGACCGTTGTGCAGGTCCGGGGACCTGTAATAGTCCGAGGCGATATGGGATTCGGAAGTCTGCTCCCGATACGCCTCGGGGTCGGCGTAAAACTCCATCAGCGAGCACGGGCACAGCGCGGCGGTGGATCGGCTGTCCGTGCTCGCGGTGCTTATGTTCTCCACGTAGTACCATCGGCCGTCGAGCAGGACCTCGGCGACCGAGTGGCCGTTCATATTTACCGTGCGAGCCGGGATTCCCATCGTGTGCACGATTGCCGTAAACAGGTTCGACTTGCCCACGCAAAACGTGTTGTGGAACGTCACATCGACCGGGTGTTTGGATTCATAAACCGGCCCATCTCCGTGCGGCCGGCGCGCCCAATCCGCGATGATCGTTACCTTCTCCCGCAAGGGCGTGCTCGCGTTAACGCCGTTCTCTCTAAAGATGCGATCTCTCGCGGCGACCAGCGCGTCCCAGTCGCGCTGGTGGGCGGTCTCGCCGTCGTTCTCTCGATACAATTCCCCACCACAGCCTGTGAGCCTCTGGCTGGGCGGCATGGCGGCCATCGAGACGTTGGCGCCGTGGGCAACCTCGTCGATACCCGGCGACTGCCTGGTCACGAGCGGCTTGTCGGGCAGGCGGGCGCCCTTGTGGATCTGTCTGCTGACGAACACGCCGCTGCCGTCGGGGAAGACCTTGTCGAACTTCGTGTAGTGGAACGAGATGTCCCAGTTGACGCTCCACTGGTACACGCCCGCGACCTCATTCACCTCGATCGATATGGCACGCCAGCCGTCGTCCTCGGTCCGGGCCGCAACGCCGCCGCCACGGCAGCAGACACACACTGCCAGTAACATTTGTAATACATTTCGCTTCACAGTTGTTCTCTACCACGCGCCACGTGCGGCACTGTCGGCGGCGACTCAATTATCGCTGAATACTCCGGCTTTGAGCTCGTCGAAGTACTCATCTTTCAGCAAGTCACCGCCGTAGAAGAACACCACGCCGTCGGCACCTTCCTGCCTTGAGATCTTTACCTGCCGTGCCACGCCCTCCGGCGTGTTGTTCCCCCGTGGTACTGCGAGTGCTATACCATTGTACAGCAGACATCTTCCTTTCGCCACACTTGCGGCCCGCTTGGCATATTTCCTGAACACCTCGTGATTGGTGGTGTAAAGCATGGGACACAGAATGTCCACTATACCCTCCGCCGCCCAACTCTCCCAATCCTGACCTATAAGCAGCTTGGCGGATTCATGATCAGGGAAGACGGCCACCGAAAGAGGTATACCCTTTCCCGACTCCTCGATCAGGTTCTTTATCCCCCTGACCAGAGTCGTGACATGAGCCGCGTTCCACCTCATCCACTCACACCACAACATGCTTCCACAATTATGCCACCTCAGTTCCTGTGGCCCCTTGCCGTACTGTTCCTTGAATGCACTGCACGTGGCCTCGTCGTAGCTGAAACCCTGCCTGGTCTGGAAGCGTATCCCGTCCAGTTGCAGACCGTCGATGTCATATTCCAACACCTCGGCGACCTTGCTGAGTACGAATTCGCGGACCTCCTCGAGGGCGAAATTCAGGGTGTGGGGGTTCTCTTTCAGGTTCTGGATCAGCCACTCCGGGTGTCTCTCAACGACCTCTTGTTTCCAGGAAGGATAGACATGACCCGGACACCAGCACGGGTGTACCTTTATGCCTCTGGCATGAGCTTCTCTCAGCAGGGCTTCAAGGAAGTCCCAGCCTTTCTCGTGTTGATACTCCATGACATGGAAGCAGAAGATGTCGTTGACCCCGATTGCGGCAAATCGCTCGAGCGCGGTTCGTATCTCTGGTATCGCCTTCTGCTTCTCCTTGTTGAAGTAGCCCGAAGATATCCACACCGCTCTTATTTCACCGTCCGGGCCGGACCGGGGAGACGTGTTCGCGTCGCTCGCCCTGCCGACGACATCAGTACGCCCCTTGTGCTCAGGTGACGCGCAGCCGATGCAGAAAGCAATCCATGCCACGGCGAAGAAGAGCTTCGAAAAACCTGCCGCACTCATATTAGCCTCCCTTCTTAAAAGACGGGTATCTCTTCATCCTCAAATGCGATAACAGTCCGCCGCAAAAGTCATGTAGCGGCCCGCGCCTCGCGGGCCGAACGCCTAAAGCGGCGTTTCCGGCCTATTACGGCCGGCGAGGCGCCGGCCGCTACGTCATTCCCGACTCGTAGTGACTTTACGGCGGACTGTTAGAATTTCCAGCCTTGGCGGTACTCCTTTGTGACGAACTCGTTCGCTTCGGGCACGTTTGTGAACATCATGTTTTCGCCATCCCATTCGAGACGCCGACCCATGCGCAGGGCGATATTGCCCAGCAGGACCGCCTCGGTGAACGGGCCGGCGTAGCCAAAGTTCGACTTCGCGAAGTCCAGGGGCTTTTCTCCCTTGCACGCCATCACCCACTCCTTCACGTGACCGGGCGAGCGCTCGAGCATCCGCGGCGGCTTGCCGACCTCCTTCATCTTCGCCTCGGGGATGATGCGCGGGCTGTTGCAGTAGTCGCCCGAGACCAGAATCGTGGCCTTGGTGCCCACGAAGATGCAGGCGCTGCTGGAATACTTACGACCAGGCTCCAACTCGGCCGGGAAGGGTGGCCTCAGACCACCGTCGTACCAGTAGTTGGTGAAAGCGGGACGGCCCTTGCGAGCGGGAAACTCCCACTTGACCATCGATGCCTTCGGGAACGCATCGGCGGTGATGGCGGTGGCTGCGACAGACTCCACGGACGTGGGATAGCCCGGATCCAGGACGGCCCATACGCCATCCATCGTGTGGCAAGCCATGTCGCCCAGGGCACCGTTGCCGAAGTCCCACCAGCCGCGCCAGTTAAACGCATGGTACGGGCCGTTGTGCTGGCCCGGCTTGGGTCCTTTGTACGGACGCACGGGGGCCGGGCCGAGCCAGATGTCCCAATCAAGGTTGGCGGGCACCGGATCCTCGCCTTCGGGGCGCTCCATGCCCTGGGGCCAAATGGGCCGGTCGGTCCACACGTGCGTCTCCTTTACGTCGCCGATGGCGCCGCTGTGAACCCATTCGTAAACCAGCCGCCAGCCTTCCGTGGCATGACCCTGGTTGCCCATTTGGGTAGCGATCTTGCCCTTCTTCCCGGCGGCAAACTTCGTCAGTTGCCGAGCTTCCCACGGCGTGTGCGTCAGCGGCTTTTGCGTGTAGACGTGCTTGTCGAGCTGCATCGCGATAATCGTCGCCGGGTAGTGATGGTGATCGGGCGTGCCAATTATGACCGCGTCGAAATGCTTGTGCTCGGCGTCGAACATCTTGCGGTAGTCCTGGTAAGGCTTGGCGTTCGGGTAGAGTTCGGCGGCCTTTGCCATCCTCTTGGTATCGACGTCGCAATAGCAGGGGCAAACGATGCCGAGGTCTTTGGTTGCATCAAGGTGGTAGCCGCCGATGCCGCCTGTACCGACATAGGCGAGTCGGAGCTTGTCGCGGGCAATAGCGAAGATCGGGCCGCGTTTGCGATCGCCGGTGGCGCAGCCGGGAAGACCGGCGGCAAGCGTAAGTCCCGCGGTGGCGGCGCTGCTCTTCAGGAAGGTACGACGCGTGGTGCGTTTCGATTTTTTCATTGATAGAGCCTCCCGGGCTGTAAGCAACTTCGGGTTCATCCACCCCGCATTCTAACAGTCCGCCGCAAAAGTCACTACGGGTCGTGAATGACGTAGCGGCCGGCGCCGCGCCGGCCGTAATAGGCCGGAAACGCCGCTTTGGGCGTACGGCCTGCGAGGCGCGAGGGTGCCACGGGCAAGCGTAGCAACCGGCGCCGGTCTCGAGGCAGAAGGGGCTAGCGTATCGCGACGCCGGTGGTTGGCGCAAACCGGCAGCTTGCCCGTGCTTTTTTAAGTTCGCACAAGCACGGACAAGGGCCGCGGCGACCATCTCTTGTCAACGCGAGCAACGCAGTGCGGCCCTTGCCCGTGGCACACTCGTTGCCACCAAGATTAGTCACACTCCTTTGCCCGCCGGCGAGGGGTGTACGACACCACAAGCGGCAGCCGATCAGAGCCCAGAGCGTTTCGCCGCTTGCCGGGCGGCGTGTCGGACGGCCGGATCATCGTCCTCGCACGCTTCGGTGAGCACCTCGACTTCCTCCGTCCCAAGGTTTTTCGCGTTGCCCAGTGCGATTGCCGCGTTGCGCCGCCACATGTTGCGGCTTACCCGACCGGCGGCGGTGCCTTTTGTCAGTCGGCGATACCCGCCGCTACGGAGGTTCAGCAGGTCGATCAACGGTAGTCGAGCCGGGACGAGGTCGGTCGTGATTTCCGCGTGCGTTGCCTGTGGGGCACGCTTGTTGAACGGGCAGACCTGCTGGCAGACATCGCAGCCATAGACCCAGTCCCCGATCTGCTCGTGAAATTGCCCGGGCACTTCGGCCCGGTGCTCGATCGTGAGGTATGCGATGCATCGTGAGGCGTCGAGCTGGTACGGTGCGACAAGAGCGCGTGTCGGACAGGCGTCGAGGCAGCGGGTGCAGTTGCCGCAATGGTCGCTCGCCGGGGCGTCGGGTTCGAGTTCGAGCGTCGTAATCACTTCTCCCAGGAAGAGATATGAACCCAACCGCTCGTGCAACAGCATGGTGTTTTTGCCGATCCAGCCGAGCCCGGCGGCGGCCGCCAACTCGCGTTCCAGCACCGGCCCGGTATCGACGAAGACGCGCTGCTCAAACGGCTCATCCAGCCGCCGACGGAGTTGGTCCACCAATTCGGCCAGCATGGTACGCAGAACGTGGTGATAGTCGGCCCCGCGCACGTATTGCGCCACGCGGCCGGCGGCGGCAGTACCGGACGTTGGGGTGTCGAGTCGATGGTAATTCAGCGCGACGCAGATTGCCGAGCGGGCTCCCGCCAACAGCCGAGCGGGATTTTCGCGTATCTCCGCATTTCGGTGCAGGTATCTCATTGACCCGGCGTAGCCATGGGCCAACCATTGCCTATAATGCATTGCTATGGGGCTTGGGCCGGGGTGGGCGATGCCGACCCGGTCGAATCCCAGCTTACGTGCCAAGTCCTTTACGAGACTGGTTTTCTCGATAGGCGTCATATTAGTCGATGATACAGGCACGGAAGCGCTCGCGGCAAACAAAACGAAAGCCGGCAACCCCCCGGCGCGGAGAACATGAATGTTTAACTACGAATGGTTCCACAACGGCGGGTTGCAGCGGCTGATCGACGAAGCCATGTCGCGCTGTGCCGCCAAGAAATTCCCCGAGCACGAGGGCGAGAACGGCGACGGTTCGCCGGAATACCTGGCGTTCCGCGATGCGCTCGAGACGCGGACCATTTTGTACATGCGCGACGGGCTGACGTATGAGATGGAGGAGATCGCCGACGCCGGGATGACCAGCGCGCTGGCGTTCGAGTGCGTGCCGGTTGATGAGAATTACAAGGTCGGGTCGATCGTGATCGTCGCCCCGTACGACGACATCGCGCGGGTCGAGGTCTTCGCCGTCTCCGCCGACGAGAAGCCGCAAGAGAATATCCGGATTCCGGGCTTCCGCGCGGCGACCGAGGTCAAACCCGACTAACCGATCGAACTCGACCGTGTCGGAATAGAGTAAAGGCGACTTGGGGAACTGGACGCAAGTCATCGTGCTTTCGATTGGGGCAGGCATGAATCGACTGGGTTGGATGAGTATCTGTGCATTTACGCTGGTGCTAACGGCCGGGTGTACCACTACATTCGGACCCAAGGCCCAGCACGGGATCACGTTCTACTGTCCCGGAGCCGGCAACTTCGACTTCGGCGACGTGGGCATCCGCCAGGGGCTCGAAGCCGCGGGCTATCAGGGGCAGGTCGCCTCGGTGATGTGGACGGTGTCGTTCAATCCCGCTATCGACCAGCGCCTGGGCAACGCCCATCTGGGCGCCGCGCGGCTGGCACGGTCGATCGAGCAATACATCGACAAATATCCCGGCCGGCCGGTCAACGTGGTCGGGCTCTCCGCCGGCACGGGCGTGGCAATCTGGGCGTTGGAAGATCTCAAGCCCGGTTACAACGTTGACAACGTCGTGATGCTGGGTTCGAGCCTGTGGTATCGCTACGATGTCAGCAAGGGGCTGCGGCACGTCAACGGGCAAATTTACAATTACTATTCGCCCCACGATCCTGTCCTGACCACCGCGATGAAGGTGTTCGGGACAATCGACGGCGTGTTCGGCGAGGACGGTGCCGGAGCGGTGGGGTTCCGTTCGCCCGGGGTCGTCAACATCCGCTGGGACCCGGCGTTCAAGCGTTACGGCTACTACGGCAACCACACTGACGCCACTCGGGCGCCGTTCGTCGAGGCGTATCTATCGAAACACATCATCTCCGGAGTTGTTGGCCGCGCACCGCGCGGTGAAAAGCTCGCCAGGCTTGTGGAGTGAGCTCCTCCGGACGGGCATCCGGACTGACTCCCGCCCTCTGAAAAGCGGCCAACACATCGAGCAATTCCCAATCGCGCACAATGCGGCGGAGCATTTTACGCCGCCGACTGAAGCCCTGCCGCACGAAGCGTACGAAGTCGGGCACGTCGTCCACGTCGATTTGATCCGCCGGCCGGGGCCGCAGCGTCAGCATGATTGACTCAACCTTCGGGCTCGGCCAGAACGCCGAGGCCGGCATGATCGCGATCAGGTCGATCGCCGCCAGGGTTTGGCTGATGACCGAGACCGTACCGTAGGCCCCGGTGCGGGGCTCGGCCGCGAGTCGCTCGCCGACCTCCTTCTGAATCGTGCAAGTCAGTCGTTCAAACGGCGGCGCGGTGTAAAGCAGTTCCATCAGCAGCGGCGTGGCAACCTGATACGGCAGGTTGGCGACGAGCTTATAAGCGCCGCCGAGCCGTGGCGGTTGCTCGTTCAGAACGTTGACGACGAGCGGGTTGAGCTCGTGCTTGCCGGCGAGCACGTCGGCTTGCACGAGTGTGAAACGCGGATGTTTGCCGAGCCGGTCGCGGAGCAAAGCTTGCAGACCGTGATCAATCTCGACGGCGATGACGCGGGCCCCGCGCTTGAGCAGGACTTCGGTTAGCGAGCCGGTGCCGGGACCAACCTCGAGGATGACGTCGTCGGGCCGGACGTCCGCCGCCGCCACGAGCTTGCGCATGAGGTTGAGATCGATCAGGAAGCTCTGCCCATAGCGCTTTCGTGGTGACAAGCCGGCGGCGGCCAGTAGGGACCGGATTTCGGATTTTGTCTGGCCGGACATATTTTGATGTTGGGGGAAGATGGCGCCGGAGGCAAGGGGGGGGGAGGGTTCAGGGTTCAGGGTTCAGGGTTCAGGGTTCAGGGTTTAGGGTTCACGCGGGTTATCCCCTGGTAATCGCCATACTCGCTCAGTTTGCTGCCTGTAGCGCGCGGTCTCGCAGCGAGTTGATTTTCGGCTGATTGCTGTTTACGGCCAGCGATCGCGTGCAGTAATCCAACGTTTCCTTGGCCATGGCCTGGTTGGTGGCAGGGTTTTGCTCGTAGAGCATCCAGGTGATTTCGGCCAGGCGGTTCAACAGTGGGACGTGGTTGGGGTGTTGGTCGAGCAGCGGGAGGAGCGTGTCGCGGGCCTCGACGAGTTGGTCCAGTTTTGTCAGGGCCAGTGACAGGTTCATTGCCGTGTCGAGTGAGCCCGGCTCCAGGTGCAGTGAAGTTTCAAAATCCGCGACGGCCTGGTCCCAGGCACGCAGGTCGAGCAGCACCTCGCCGCGGTGAGCATGGGCGTCGGGGTTTTCGGGCATGAGTTCGAGCACACGGGTCCAGGTGAGCCGGGCATCGCGAAGGTGACCGAGGGCTTGGTGCGCGATTGCCAGGTTGTACCAGGCCCGCGCGTTGCCCGGCTGGGCCTCGACGATGGATCGCAATTGCGGGATCGCTTCGAGCCAGCGTTCCAACCGCATGAGTTGCGTCGCGAGCTCGAAACGCAGCGCGAGATCGTCGCCGCGCAGCCGAACGAGTCGTACAAGCAGGTCGCGGGCTTCGTTGTGCCACTCGAGTCGGCGGGCGAGCTCGAGGGCGGTTTCGAGCACGGCCTCGTTGTGCGGATCGTCGACCAGCGTGTCGCGCAGCTCGATAAAACGCTCTTTCGCTTGGCGCTGAGCATCATCGCTCGCCCAATGCACGGCCGACCGTGTCGTGGGAGCAACTTGCGGCTCGACGGGGGCGGATTGGGGGATCGGTGCTGCCGGGGAAACCAATTGCTTCTCGCCGGGTTCTTCCAGTTCGTCGTGTGCCGGGGCGTCGGTATCGTCGGTCGGTAACGTTTTCCGCGCTGGCGATTCGCTCTCGAATACCGTTTCGCGGGAGGTCGGCTTCAGTTGCCAGACAATCAAAGCGAGCAGGCCGAGGCAGGCAACCACGAACAATGCCAGGGTTTTCACAGGCGCGGCTCCGGGCGGTCAGGTCACGTGCAGCGCGTCGACGATGTTGGTGCGCGAGGCGTGCCGCGCGGGCAGAATCCCCGCGAGGATGCACAAGCCGATCGTCAAAACGACGGAGGCAATCACGTACTTCCACGGCAGTTCGAGCGCGACGCGGAAGCCCCACATGCGATCGACCAGTTGGGTGATGTCGGCGGCCAGGTGCAGGCCGAGGGCCAGGCCGAGGGCGCTGCCGAGCAGTCCGAGCACGAGGGCCTCGCCGACGACTATGCGCATGACCAGCCCGCGGGTGGCACCGACGGCGCGCATGATGGCAAGCTGCTTGGCGCGGGCGGTGACATTGGCGGTCATCAGGTTGGCGACGCCGATCGCCGCCACCAGCAGCGCCACGCCGGGGATCGCGGTCAGCAGGCCGATGACGCCGGTCAATTGGCTGTCGATTTCATCTTTGAGGTCGGCGACGGTGCCGATTCTGAGACTGGGGTCGCCCAGGTTCCGGCGGACCTGTCTCAGCACTTGATCTTCACGCCAGCGACGCCAACGCCGATCCAACGGGATGTCGGCGTCGTAGCACTTCTCGGAGAGGCCGAGCGCCTCGCGTGAATCGCGCGGCGGCGGCCAGTCGGGCGGCATCGGCTCGTCCGGCAGGTCGAAATTGAGCAGGGCCAGGTTGGCACCGTTGATGCTGAAGAGGCGTTTGAGATCCTCGTTGGTGCCCATGACCGACCCGGAGGCGGCGACGCTGTATTCGGAACCCAACTGGAAATAGCCGGCGGCGATGTCGAGCGCGGGCGAGCGAACCACGCCGGCAACTTTGAAGTGACGCCAGCGTTTCGCCCGTTCGTCCCAAATCTTCACGTCGTCGCCGAAATGCTTGTTGCGCGAGCGGGAGAAATCGTCGGCGATAACGACGTGGCCGCCCTGCTTGAGCAGCTCGCGGGCGGTCTGCTCGTCGCCCTCGCCGTCGAGAAATTCGAGCTTGACCAGATCGAGGAACGAATCCGGCTCGACACCCATGAACCAGGTGACCGACAGCAGCAGCTTCTCGGCCCAGGGCTTGCGCTCCTCGACGATCACGTTGATCGAGTTGGCGACGGTGAACGTGCCGACACCAGGAACCCGGGCGATGCGCTCGGCCGTGTCGGGCGATAGCTGCCCAAAGCTCCAGGCGAAAGCAGCGGGGAACTGCTTGGGGAACTGCCAGCCGCTGGTAACGCTTTCGTTGATGACGATGATGCCGACGACGAGCGAAAGTCCAACCATTAACCCGCAGCAAATGCCGGCCGATCGCCAAATCGCGTAGCCGACCTGATCCTGCAACAGTCGCGTGCGAACGCGCAGCAACTTTGCCGCGACCACGACGGCGGGTGTTCCGATCAGGCGGACGGCGAGCGGCGCGAGCAGCGCGTAGCCGAAGTACAGCAGGACGACGGCGATCGCGGCCATGGGCAGGAAGTTGACATCACGGACGGTTCGCTCGATCTGTCCGAAGTGCTGCCACGCCAGCAGCAGGACCGCCAGACCTGCTACTACGACGAGCAACAGTCGTCGCGGTCGGCCGGCATGGGGATGGGCGGCTTCCATCGGGGAGACGCGCAGCATCGCCAGGGCCGGCAGCAGGGCCGCCAGCAGCGTGGTCAGCAGTCCGGCACCGACGGCTAGTGCGATTCCGTGCCAACTGACGACGAACGAGCCGACGTAGTCCGGCACGAGCCAGACGGTCAGCACGGTGAGTCCCAGCCCGAGTGGAACCCCGACCAGCACGCCGAACACACCCAGCGGCAGCACTTCGATCAGCACGAGCAGGGCAAGCTGGAAGCGGGTCATCCCGATGCAGCGCAGCAAGCCGAGCTGCCGGATGCGCTCGGTCATGCCCATACTGAGCGTGCTGAGGATGATGAACAGCGCGGTGAGCATGGCGACGCAGCCGAGCATGACCAGCACGAGCCGCTGGTTGTTCTGGGCGAGCTCGGTCTGTTTCATGCGGGCCTCGGCGCTACGCACGCGGGCGTTGCCGGCGGTGCGTTTGACCTTCAGGCGGATGACCATTTCCGCCTTACGGACGCGGTCGCGGTCGGCCTCCTTCAGCATCACGTCGATGGTGCTGACCAGGGCGAACTTGAGCGAGATGCGTTGCAGGATTTCGAGCCGGACCAACGCCAGCGGCTTTTGGATTTTTCCGACGCGGCGGCGCTGGAAAAGCCCGACAATCTTCAACTCATAAGGCTTGTTCTCGGACTGGTCCCAAACCAGCAAGTAATCACCAGGCCCCACGTCTTGCTCGCGCGCGAAATCCTCCTCCAGCACGCAGGCGAAACCGTCATCCCCAGTCAACATGCGGCCGGCGGTGAGCGGATAGCCGCGTATTTGCAGCTCGGTTTCGGGAACGATGCCGTAGAGGTCGACGTCGGGGGTGTCGCTGGTCCAGTAGAGCGCGGCGGCCGACGCGGCAGCCAGTGCCTCGCTCGATATGGGCTGACAGGAACGGCGCAGCAGGAGGCTGGGTGTAACCAGTGCGACGTTGTCGATTCCCTGGAGTTGGCGGGTGATGCGTTGGGGGATCTGGTCGCGCTTGCCGAGCATGGAACTGACGGTGATGTGCGCGTTGCCGACGTAGCCGCCGGCCCAGCCCAATGCCGACTGGCGGACCGATTCGTGGCAGCACATCACCCACACAACCGCCGCCGTGCCGAGTGCGACGGCGAAGACGGCCCCGCAGGTGCGAACCTTCCTAGCCTGCCAGTTCCTGGTAGCCAGTCGCGACCAGTGTCGCATCGCCTGATCCCTTCGGCTGTAAGAACCCGATTATCCTGCCGTCCTTGAGCACGATCACGTCGTCGGCGAGTGCGGCACCCTGGGCTTCGTGCGTCACCATCAGGATGGTTGTGCAATGCCGCACGGCGATGTCGCGCAGGAGCCGCCAGATGGCGTGAGACTGTTTCGAGTCGAGATTCCCGGTGGGCTCGTCGGCCAGGACGATCGCCGGGTCGTTCAGCAGGGCCCGGGCGATCGCGACGCGTTGCTGCTCGCCGCCGGAGAGTGCGTCGGGCCGGTGTTCGGCGCGGTTTTCGAGTTCGACCAGCGCGAGGAGTTCATCGACCCGCGCGCGGGAATCACTCAGCGAACGGCCGTCGACAAGCCACGGCAGGGCGACATTCTCGCGGGCCGTCAGCGTGGGCAGCAGGTTGTACTCCTGAAAGATGACGCCGATGCGGCGACGGCGGAAGAGCGTGCGGCGTTGGTCGGACATCTTGCCGAGGTCGTGTCCCTCGATGAGGATGGTGCCCGCGGTCGGGGCGGTCAAGCCGCCGACCAGGTGCAGCAGCGTGCTCTTGCCCGAGCCGCTGGCGCCCATGATGGCGGTGAACGAGCCGGCGGCGACCTCGAGCGTGACGCCGTCGAGCGCGGTGACCGTGTGCTCGGGCGTCGCGTAGATCTTTCGCAAGTCACGGACGTCGACCACGACCGGGTGGTCGGCATCATTGGGCGGCATGTTTACCGGCGTTTCCATCCAAGGCAGTTTAGACGTGCGACGACGGGTTCACAATGACCGCCCGCGCGCCGCCGCGGGGAGTAGAATTTACCTTTCCCGAAGGACCGGGCGGACTGAAGTCCGCGGCTCTTCGAGCGGGGTATGGAATTTATCCTTCCCGAGGGACCGCGCGCGGGTGCCCCATCCTTCGGCGGGTGCCCCATCCTTCAGCGGGTGCCCCATCCTTCGCGCAGCGAAGGTTGGGGTATCTTCAACCAAGTAAGGCATATATCCTCGTCAAACAGTCCAGCTTACCATGCCGCCATGCCAACACATCTCCGCCGCCACGACGAATCCGGACACGTTCACTTCCTCACGATCTCCTGCTACCATCGCCTACCGTTCTTCGGCACGATCAAGGCGCGCGACCTCGTCGTTCGGTGCATGTCCGACAGCCGGATCCGGCTAGGCTTCCGCTGGATCGGCTATATCATCATGCCCGAGCATGTGCATTGGCTCATCTATCCGCAGGCAGCCGGCGTATGCTCGATCGCGGCTTGGTCCCCCCGACTCAGCCAAGGCGTCCCAGACTGCTTGACCAGCTTCGACCGGCCGGGTGTCATGGGCAGATCGAAGCTCTGCCCGTGTCGGCAACATGTTCAACATGGGCAAATCCGCCTTTGGCAGGCCTGCCCATGCCACCCGGGCGCCGCACCGAGCAGACCTGGCGGACAGCCTTTGAGCCTGGTTTTCCCGGTGGCTGGTTTTCCGAAGCCGGGTTTTCGGCGCCACATTGCGGCGCAAGTCATTTTCAAGCAAGGAGAAACGGATATGGGTGATAAGGGAAAAAGGGACAAAGGCAAAAAGGAACAGCAGAAAAAGGCCCAGCTCAGTCCCAAGGAAAAACGAAAACTGAAAAAAGACAAGAAGAATAAATGAATCCCCAGTGCTGTCCGGCGAGTTCAGTCGCCGGCGCGTCTCCTCCAACTGCCCCCTCGGGCGTGGGTGCCACTGGCAGCTTGCTGCCAGTGCGTTCTTGCACGCGATTCCGCACAAAACACTGGCGGGCAAGCCGCCAGTGGCACCCGGCGATCGCGGCTCAGCAGTGGGAGACGTCGGAAGCAGGAGTAAGTCAGGAAGTGGGCATCCCCCGCCTCGTCCCACGCCCGACGTGTCTTCCGCGGCAGCGCCTTCATCACTACCCCCGTTTCGCACTGCTCAAGAGCAGTGGCACACCGTCAGTGCCACCTGCCGGGATAGCCGTCCCGTGCAGCGCCTTGTTGCCGAGTTTACCTGACCCGCACACAGTAAGGATCGGCAAGTTGCGCGACTGCGATAACTTTACGATACCGGGACTTCAGTTTATCAGGATGAGATCTCATGTCCTTTCGGACAGCACATAGCGTGGAACATCCCTGCATAAACCTCACCGGCTTTTGGGTATCACTAAAATCGGCGTAATCCCACAAGTCCAAGGTGGCATTGACAGAAACCGTTAGCACGTCGAGAACAAGAGTGGCGGTGCGAGCGTCCAATTTACCTGTCACTTGGCTCAGGCCATCCGGGAATGGATGCCACACTTCCTCATTTTTGGAGTATTCCTTGGCAGAATCATCTGCGATTGTGGGACGTGCACCTCACTTAGTTGCTGGGGCAACGAATATCACATATGCGGGGGCAGCCCTGCACATTTTCTGCACTTGAGCGGGTTGAGCCTTCGGCGACCTCATAAGCCAGAATGTTTTGCCTACTCGGCCAATATCTGCAATCTTTCTCTTCAAGATTGCATCAACGCCTTCGCCGGCATGATCACCCATCACGCTGATTATGCATCGAAGGCAATCCATGGCTCCTTGAATTGGGTCCATATCGAGGTTTCTCCTCTGACTCGCCAACGACCAAGATTACCCGCCCGGTGGCCCAACGGAGTAAACGTCTGCACGGCGAAAAGCGTTACCGAAGCCAGCGGCCAGCGATGTCCGCGGCGCGCAACGGCGAGCCGGGTCGGGTGGGTCGTTTTGTTAGGCCGTCCGGGATAGGTGTTGCCATTTCATGCCGCCGAGAGTTCGTCAACAATGCGAATTACATTTCGCAATGCATGCTCAAGGTGCGGCATTACGAGGACTCCGGTGCTTGTAAATTCAAGACCGTTCCACGTCCCAGCAACGGCATGAAATGGTTTGTCTGGTCCGCCGCCCAACGGGATGTTTGTCAGATCAATCTTCACTGTGCCCCCAGCCGGAATTGTTCCAGAGATTGCGACAGCGGCATATTGTTTTTCGACCTGCGGCGTCAGCTCTTCGTGTTTATTTTCGTTCGTGATCCGCATGAACAAGGGCAGCCAGTTGCCCGTGTTGCCAAAATACTGATAGGTCTCAAGCATATCGACGATGTCCGGCCGACTCGCGAGAACCCCCGGAATGGAACGTTCGACGATCTCATTTCGAAACTTGATCTTGTGGTCGGGTGGTCTAGCGTAAGGAAAATAGATTTGTGGATTGGCCTTGTTTGAGTGGCCGTATTTCGCGAACAAGCCACGGGCACAGTAGTCGAGCGCCGAACGAAGATTCTCCATGAAGTTTTTCACTTCGATGAGGAATTGGGGTTTAACTGATTTCGCGGCAAGGCACTGTTTGTGGAGAGTGCGGAGCGTTTTGGCCTTTGCTTGTGAATGGGCCAGCAATGTTCGGGCGTCATCGAATTGTGCCATTTTCCATTACTCCGCAGGAGTTCTGCGTCCCCGGTTTACGAGCCGGCCACCGGTATCCCGCTGGTGCGAGAATCCGTTCTCGCACCCACGCTGGCGGGAATCCCTTCCCGCAACCTCGCAGGATGGCAATCCTGTACCAAGCCGGTGCGAGATAGGAATCTCGCACCAGCGTCCATGGTCCATACCCGGTGCCTGCCTCATTCCAGGCTCCTGGCCGTCAGCAGCCGGTACGCTTCGAAATATCGCTCGCGCGTTTGGGCGACGATCTTGTCCGGGATCTTCGGCGGCGGGGGCTTCTTATCCCAATCGAGCGTGTTGAGATAGTCGCGGAGGAACTGCTTGTCGAAGCTCGGCGGGTTCCGGCCCGGCTGCCACTGGTCCGCCGGCCAGAAGCGTGACGAATCCGGCGTCAGCACCTCGTCGATCAGCAGCAGCTTGCCGTCGCAGAGGCCGAACTCGAATTTTGTGTCCGCCAGGATGATGCCGCGCTGCTCGGCGTATCCAGCAGCCTCGGTGTAGATCGCGAGCGAACGGTCGCGGGCGGCGTGCATCAGGTCGCGACCGGGTGTGTCGAACCCCTCTTTCCTCGCGAACTCTTCGGCGATCTCGCACGCCTGGTCGAACGAGATCGGCTCGTCGTGGCCGTCGGCGGCCTTGGTGCTGGGCGTAAACAGCGGCTCGGGAAACTGTTGAGCCAATTTGAGACCGGTCGGCAGTTTGATTCCGCTGACGTGGCCGGTCTGCTGGTATTCCTTCCAGCCGCCGCCGACGATGTAGCCGCGGACGATGCACTCGATCGGCAATACGCGGGCCTTTTTGCAAACCATTGCCCGGCCGCGAAGCTGCTCGATATGCTCCTCATATCCCGGCGGGACGTGCTCGTCGGTGACGACGTAATCGAGATGGTGCGGCGTGGCGGCCGACAGCGTTTCGAGCCAGAACCTCGACATTTGCGTCAGCACGACGCCCTTGCCGGGAACCGGCTGGTTCATCACGACGTCGAAGGCCGAGATGCGGTCGGAGGCGACGATCATCAAGCGGTTGCCGAGATCATAGAGGTCGCGGACTTTGCCGCGGCCTACCAGACCTGGTAGCGCGGTTCCGTAGACGGTGTCGGATGCTTTAGGCACAATTGACTTCCTGTGTTTGACCGGTGTTGCGTGGTGGCGTAAATCATCACGTAAGTGCAAAATGTCCACTGCAACAGGGTTGTGATTATAAGCCGATGAGCGAAAGCGACAACGAGACATTAACCGCGGCCCCACCTTTGCGTGTGGGCTTGATCGCGGACGCCGACGAGGCCCCGCGTTACGCGGAGGCGGTGCGCCAATGTTCGGGGCTGGAATTGTGCGCCGGGGCGGGTATGTCGCGGGACGCGGTACCTGACGAGGCGCAATGGTTCGACGACACGCGGGTGATGATCGCACAGAGTGGGATCGAAGCACTGGTGATCGGGTCGTCGCCGCGCGTGGGCGTCACGGTGAGCGAGATTGCCGCCGAGCACGGGGTACACGTTTGGCGGCCGCCCCCGCTGGGTCGGAACTTCGCGGAATCGATCGAGGTCGCGCGGCGATTAAGGACAACCGAGGTGGTGTACCGCGTGGCATCATGGTGGGAGCACGTCGGCGCGCGGGTGCGTTGGGCGCTGGGCTTTGAAACGGGCTGCAAGCCGCTATTCAGCGAGGTGCGCGTCAGCGCTACCGGGCCGCCGCTGCAATCGTGGCGTTCGAGCCTGGTTGACGCGGGCGGTGGGGTGTTGGCTTTTGACGCCTACGCGTCGCTGGAAGCGTTGACGGCGATCCGCGGCTTGCCGGAGAGCGTGGTGAGCGCGATCGGTCAATGCCGCAGCCGATCGACCGGGGCGCCTCGTGAGACCGAGGACGTGGCTAACGCGATCCTGCGCTACGAAGACGGGGGCGTGGCCTGTGTGCGGGCTGTGTGGGACATCCCGCCGATGGAAGAAATGACGCTGCATCACGGCAGCGTAACCAGCATATGCTATGGCACGAAATCGGTCGCGGTACTGGCCGCGGACGGCGGCGTGCTCGAAGAGCGCCCGCTGCCGCCCGATTTTCTTGCCGCTGAGATGGGACGCTTGGCGGCGGAGATTGTCGGCGAGGCAGATCGCGAAGCGGCCGAGACGGTCATCAATCGCCACCTGGAGGTTTCAGCGCTACTGGAAGCAACCTATCTCTCGGCCCGCACCGAGCATCCCGAGATTCCACGCCGACTGTTTGAGGTCCAGAAATGGCCCGAGCCGAAACGCTAGTGCTCCGTCCCATGCACAATGTCGGGTGGCACAGGCGTCTCGCCTGTGGAAATCTCGGGCGGGACGCCCAAGCCACCCAACATTTTAGGGTGGACAGGGCACCAGGCGCGGCCGCGCGAGCCGGCTTCGGTTGGGTTTTCCTCGCGGTCGGGCTGACCGTCCTGCTGCCGGGAGCAGGCTGCATGATGCCCGGCGGGCCGGGCGGGCCGCTAACGGTCTGGGTTGTCAGCGGAGGCCGCGAGATTACCACGGACAGCGAACCGCTGCTCGAAAACGAAATCTACTCTGCGTCGCGCAAGACGGTGGAATTGACCGCCGCGATCAACGATACCGTCGCGATTCAGCTCGGTTTGCGAACCGTCAATCCGCCCGCCGGCCCGTTCAACATCCAACTCACCGATCTCGAAGGGCCGCGCGGCAAGCTCCCGGCGCGCTCGGCCGTCTCGATCTATCGAGTGCATTACACTCGCGTCGAGCGCTTCGGGAGTTGGTATCCGGCCCGCACCGGCGAGTCCACCACGCCGAAAAACTTCCCCGACATTCTCGTGCCCTGGGACGCGCCGCGCGGCGGCGGTCCGCTACGCCTCGATCAGAAACGCAACGAGATCATCTGGATCGATTTGCACGTCCCCCCGACAACCGAACCCGGCGTGTATACCGGGCGTCTCGATATCTCCGGTACGTTAGGCGGCGGATCGGTGTTTTCCCGCGAGCTGCGGCTGACCGTCGTGCCGGTGGCGATTCCGAGCGAGCGTACGCTGCCGCTGCTGTGCCGCGTCGACCCGCGCGATCTGCTCGTCGAGCATCTGAACTGGCCGCGTGTCTCCGCGGAGGAAACACGCATCATGCCACACACGCCGAGCCACCAGGCGGCCAAGCGGTTGATCGACGCGACGATGCGTCTGTTTCACGAACACCGCGCGACGCCGCTACTCTGGGCCGCCTTCCCGAAATATCGGCTGAGCGGGACGCGCTCGGTCACGATCGACTGGCAGGCGTACGACCAACTGGTGACGGGTTGGCTCGACGGCGACGCGTTTGACGATCAGGTCGGCCTGGCCCGTTGGCTGATCCCGGCCTCGGCGCAATACCCGAACGCCGAACGCAACGGCGGCTTCGGCTCGGCCCGTTACGCGCGGCTGTTGGCGGCGTACCTGGCCGAGTGCAACCGACACTTCGCCGAGCGCGGCTGGCTGGACCGCTCGTTTCTACGGCTCACGCCGCCCGGAGAATTGACACAGGACGCGATCGACCGCGTGCGTCGCACGACCGGCATCGTGCGTCAGAGCGAGACGCGCCTGCCGTTCGTCGCCCATCTGCCGGTGCGTTCGCTACGGGCGTTCGGCTGGTTCAACGCGGCGACGATCGAGACGCCGGAGGTGGACATCTGGGCCCCGCCGGCACGCTGGTACGAACCGGACGCGCTCCAGCGTGAGCGCGGCCTCGGCAAGCAAGCGTGGTTCGTACCCGACCTGCCGCCTTATAGCGCTTCGTCAGCCGTCGAAGCGCCGGCGACCGACGCGGGGATACTGGCGTGGCAAGCATATCGCTACGGCGTGGACGCGATCTGGATCGAGCATGCGGCCGAAGTCAAACACGCGAAACGCACGTATTCCACGGACAGCAGTGATCCGCTGATCTACCCCGGCGTGAACTACGGCCTGATCGATCGTCCGGTCCCGTCGATTCGGCTGAAGCGTCTTCGCCGCGGGTTGCTGGATTACGAACTGCTTCGCCTGCTGGAACGGCGGGGCAAGCCGCTGTTGGCGACGCGAACGGTTGAGCAACTCGTTCGCTGGGCCTTTACCGACGCGTGCGAGGAAAACCTGCTGAGCACTCGCGAAACCGGCTGGCCGGACAACGCATACGCGCTCTGGCTGGCACGCAGAGTGCTCTTGCAAGAACTCGTCAACGAGTTCGCGCCGTCACGGGTCGGACGCGATCGGCAGGTCGGCAACCTGGCCGACTGGGGCAGCGTCATGAACCAGGCCACCCAGGTACAGGCACGGGTGCGCGGCGTGCGGCTGGAGTCGACCGAGCGGGCTCGCATCTATGCCAACATCTCGAACGAAACGCGGCGGGCACTGGAAGGCGTCTGGCAATTTCCGTCGTTGCCGGTGGGTTGGACGCCAGTAGGCAAGCTGACGACCGGGGTCGGGCCGCACGGCCGGTCGGCGGCGACGATCGAGCTGGAGTTGAAAAGCCTGACGTATAACCTGAACGGGGTGTATCCGTTTCAGATGCTGTTCGACACGCAAGCCGCCGGGGCGTTTGCCGCGCCGGGACGATTGGCGATTGCGACCTGTCCGTTGATCGACAAGTCGCCGACGATCGACGGCGACCTGTCCGACTGGATGCTGGCGTACAACAACGTCGCCGGTGACTTCCGGCTCGTCCGCGGCGACGGCCCAACCCGCGACACGCGCGGGCCGACACTGCCGACGCAGGCCTTCTTCTGCATGGATCGCGAGCGGCTTTACGTCGCCATCCGTTGCGACCTGAAGCGCGGCGAGCAACCGCTGTGGCGGGCCGACAACACGGTCCCGCTCGACGGTGCGATTCCGTGGGGGCAGGACGTGGTCGAAATCCTGCTCGACCCACATAACACGCACCAGGGCACCGGCGACGACATCTACTGCCTGCAAATCAAACCCAGCGGATTGCTAGTAGCACGCAGGGGTTGCCTGACTGATCCGCCGATGAATCGTAGCGAGTTGTGGCAGTCCGGCACGCGCGTCGCCGTCAGCATGCAGCCGGATGCGTGGATCGTTGAAGTTGCCGTCCCGCTCTCGTCGCTGGGCCGGGCGGCGCAGCGCAACCGGATTTGGGGGTGCAACGTCACGCGGCTGGACGCTCGGCGGGGCGAATACTCGTCGTGGTCCGGCGCGCGTGGCTACACGTATGCGCCGCACCTGCTGGGGAATCTGGTGTTGTTGCGACCATAGCGTTATACGTACCCGAATATATCCCGAGAGGTCCACACTCGGCCGGGGCGGTCGTGCCAACCCTACCCCGGTAAGCCGGATCGCCGCCTACGGCACCGGGCCGCTCGTGGGGGTGCCCTGTTCGAGCTGCCGTGTCGCCTCCTCCATCGCTTTTTGAAACTCCTCGAACCCCGCGGTGCCAAGCAATGAAATCCCCGCGCAGAAAAGCCCGATCATCAGAACCGCGATGCCGAGGGCAATAACCCCGCAAATCAGACCGCCGGTCGCCATGTTGCCCCCGGGCGCGCCGGCTCGCGCTCTCTTGCGCCCGATATTCCCGAAGACGATGGCGAGGATCGCGCACGGTAGGGCCACGTACCAGATACAGAACAGGGCCAGCGAGACAATGCCCAACACCAGTGCCGCTACCGCTATCCCGTTTCCGGGTCTCTGTTCCAGCGAGAACGCGCCGGGAGGTGTTGGAGAAGGGTAATTGGGATCGACGCCACTCACTGGACAACTCCTTTGAAAGTGCAAGACAGTTCTCAATCGACGTGTAGCCGACACTGTGTGGCTGAGGATAGTGTAGAAGCGCGTCCTTCTCAAGCAGGAACGAGTTCATCGGGTGTATGACATTGAAGTGAACGACGCGACGGCGGTCATGTCGAAGGATAACGAAGATGTACAGCAGTTGGAAACGCACAGTCGGCACGGGTAGTGTAACCCAATGTTGGGGTATTTCAGGTTGGCTGGCTCACGACGTGTTTTGACGTAACGGAGACAAGAAGATCGTACGCACGACGCCCATTTCGCCTCCTCAATTCGGATCTTGTGAGGGTGTATCGTAACCGACCAAGCTCGGAACGAGGAATCGCGCAAGTCCTTTGAAATCAATGAGGAGCAAGTTTTCGGTAGGCACAGGTTATCGTATTAGGTCAATCTGCCCCTCCCCCCACCCCGTTCCCCTTGACTTGGAGGGAACTCCATCGAGGAGCTTCGCCCGATACTCCTGAACCTTGGCGGGTTTGCCCCGGAGCTCGTAGAGGTCGATGAGGTGTTCGACAACCTCTCTCGTTCGTTCGTGGGTTTCACCACGGTCAACCGCCATGATGCGGTGACCTCGAACGAGAAGTGCCTCGGCTTCATCGTACAGATTCAGCGCCGTCAAACACCAGCCCAGAAGACACTCCGTGTAGGCGACGAGCCAATGCTCGCTCCCCAGAGCTTCCTGGCGGATGCTCAGACACGTGCGAAGTTCCGATTCGGCCGCGCTGAAGACCTGTCGTTCAATCAGCACGCGGGCGAGCCTCTCCAGTGTCACGGCCACCTGAGGGTGACGGTCGCCCAGCAGTGTTCGCCGCGTCTCCAAGGCCTCTCGCAGCAAGTCCTCGGCTTCGTCCAGATCGCCTCGGGCTTGGCACATTATCGCCAGGTTCTCCTGATTCCAGGCCACCAGGAAGTTCGGCTCACCGAAGACTTCACGGGATACCGCGATGGCCTCACGCATGACGGGCTCAGCAGTCGCGTCATCTCCATAACGCATTCGCCGCTCCGCGAAAACCGTCATGGCCCACGGGGTTTGGTCCCGGAAGACGGGATCGTCCAGCGCCGGTTGACAACACCGGCGAACCAAGCCGCGGGCCGCATCGTGCCCGCCGGCGGACCACTGCCACCGAATGGCGACTAGCATCGCGTTCGTAAGGAGCTTCTCCACCTCCACCCTGACGGAAGCCACTGCATTCGCCTCAAGCCACGTATGTCCTACGGTATCGCCGTTGCCGCGACCACCCTGCTCTTCCAGACTGACAGCGCTGGTCGGCAGGACCGACACCGCGTCCAGGTTCCCTACGTCTCGGTAACGGTTCTTGTGGGCGACGGCGACCTCGACCCAGATCTCGTCTGCTCTCGCCAGGTTTCCCGCGAGGTGATGAAGATTCATGAGGTGGGCCAAGGTCTTTACGGTTTGTGGATGCTGCTCCCCTTGCCGCGCGCGGCGAATCGCCAGGGCTTGCTTGCACAATTCCAGCGCCTCTTGGTACTCATCCGGATCGCGATATGGGTTGATAAACGAACGGTAGAACGAGAGGCGGAAGGAGAGGTGTTCAAGACTCTCGGCAACCTTCACATGCCCGGAGCCCCAGCACTGCAACCTGAGCTCTAACGCCCTCCGCAAGTGCCGCTCGGCCTCGATGCAAGCGCCAACGCGCGCGTATGCCAAGCCCAACACGTCGCGCAGGTAGGCCTCGTCCGCGACATGGGTGATCTGCCCGTCCTCCAGGCACCGCGCTGCTTCGTCCAACATTCCGCCGACAGTAGCGTCCCAGGCTCTGGTCCCGTACGGGTCCACCGCCGCCAGCACGTCAGCCAGAAACTCCTGGTTCCGTTTCGCCCGTGCGGCATGCTCCTCCGCCTGTACGCGTGCCCGCACCTCCTCCATCTGGGCCGTTTGGGCCTCTCGCTGCGCACGTTCCGCACGGTCACGCTCGCGGTTGCTCTGGGCGTACAGCACGCTCATGCAGATGCCGAATACGAGCACCGAGAGGAACAACGTCGCCGCCAGTGCCGACGGACCCTTGTGACGCGCCACCAACTTGCGTAAACGATACGCGGCACTGGCTGGCCGGTCGGGGATCGGCCGGTTGGTCAAATAGCAGTTGACGGCGTCGGCGAGGTGGGCGACCTTTTGGAACCGCTCGGACGGTTCTTTGGCCAACGCCTTGCGCAGAATGAACCCAAGGTCACCGCGGAGCGTAGGATCGAGCGCCTGCGGATCGCGTGGCGCCTCCTTCTGGATGGCTTCCAGCGCTTCATCCCACGACCGGTTGCTGAGATCGTGGGGTGGCTCGGCCGTTAGCAGCTCAAACAGAATGACACCCAGGGCATAGACATCACTGCGCTCATCGAGTTCCCCAATCCTTCCCGCGGCTTGCTCGGGACTCATGTACGCCACGGTTCCGACGATTCCATATTCCTCATTTCCAGGGCGGGTTTCCCTCAAGTCCCGATCCACCACCAGCGCGATGCTGAAGTCTATGAGCTTGGGGGCGCCCTCAACGTCGATGAGAATGTTCGATGGCTTGAGGTCGCGATGGATTACACGCTTCTTGTGCGCAAAGGCGGCCGCTTTGCAGATCTTGACAAACAAATCCAGACGCTTGAAACGCGACGGGTTCTCACGTTCGACATAAGCGTCCAGCGACACGCCGTTGACCAACGCCATGGTAAAGAAAGGTCGTCCGTCCGCAGTCCTGCTCGCCTCGTGGATCCTCGCGATCCCGGGGTGATCAAGGCCGGCAAGCGTCTCGATCTCTTCCCAAAACATGCGAACCCGTTGCTCGTCGGCTTCGCTCGCTCTCAGCATCTTCAACGCCACGCGGCGCGGCACGTCGTTCTGCCACGCCTCGTAGACGACCCCGGTGCCACCCTCCGCGATCTTGCGCACAATAGTATACTTGCCGACCTGGGTTCCCGCGGCCAGACACTCGCTCGTGGTCCCCCCCTCGCCGACGTCCTGATCGGGACCCAGGCTGATGACTCGCTTTACTTCGCGCTTGAACCCCGCGAAGTCGAAGAGGGGCTTGTCCAAGAAACTCGGGTCCTCCTCGTACGCGGTCAGATGCTCCCACACTTCTGCCGCCAAGGCGCTGTCGGCGCCGCACTGCTGATGGAGAAACCGGAGACGATCGCCCAGTTCAAACTCCAGCCCGGCTCCGAAGAGCTCGGTGATCCACTTGCCCCGTTCAGATTGGGTCACGTTTCGCCCCGGCGCATTCTCGTCTTCAAGTAACCTGTGGCAAAGGCCAGCGCACGCTGGACTTTCCAGCGTGGCACGTTCAGCACTTCGGCGATCTGCTCCTGCTTGAGATCGAGAAACAACCGAAGCGCCACGACCTCATATTCAGATTCGTGTTCACGCTCCAACTCGCGCAGAGCAGCCTCCATTTTCTCATCCAACTCTCCCCGGATGAATCGCTCTGCGATACCCAGCTGCTCGCCGGGCCGGGAATCTGGATCGGTGCGGACCTGAACTGGTCGCTTCCGTCTGTAATGATCTACGATGATGTTACGCATCGCGTTGGCAAATGCGCCAAACAAATACCGCCTGTTCTTGTCCCCGAGCTTCGTGCCTCGCCGCTCGACGACGGCGATCCATGCTTCCTGGACCAACGCAGTCGTGTGCCAGGTGACCCGGCGCTGATTCCGTAACTTCTGATGCGCCAGACCCTTAAGTTCACCGTAAATCAGCCGGACCAGGTCGTCCTTCGCCGTCCGTAACGCGGGTCCGCCGTCGCCGATTCGCGCCATGAGCTTGGTGACGTCACCCGTTCGTTCAGCCATCGTTGCTCTCCCGATGAATATTAGGCCGATTCTTGCGCAGAAGCGAGTAATTCATCGTAGGGTATTCATGGTGGGAGTTGTGCCGGTGGCGTCTGGCGCGTAGGACTCTCACCGGAGAGCGGACCGAGCAGCAACGCTCTCGTCGTGCTCTGTCCGCCGCGCGACTTGAGAACCTTTCGCCGGCGGGCGCTGTGTCGGCGCTCGTACGCCGCCGAAAAGAGAACGGTCCCTGCGATGGGGGTCGAGAAACAAGGGCTCAGGCAACGGACGAAGTGCGGATTCTCGCACTGTCCAGGAAGGAGACAAAGATGATCTCACGCATGATTCTCGTGTTCGTCGCCGGAATGTTAGCCACCGTCCCAGCCCGGGGCGCGGCCGGCTGGGGGTACTGCTACCTAGAAGGACAGGCAAACCACGGGCTCACCGTGGTTGAGATCGACGGGTCAGCGCTGCACCCGCCTGATATCACCGACTCTGACGGTTACTACGGCTGGGCCGTGGTCGCTGCTCTACAGTACCACACCTTCACGTATTCGCATCCGGGCTATGAGTCGGAAACACATGTATTCTGGGTTCCCCTCTTTGGTGGGCGACTACCAGATGTCACTTTGGAAAGCAAAGCGATCTGCGACCCGGCGGACTGGGACCACTACCCCTACACGATTCCGGACACCGACTTCCCTTTCACTTTTCCTGGTGTTGAGGGTGTGCATGATCCCACATCCAGCTATCCCGTGGAGTGGTGGTACGTCAATTTTCGCTTGACGGTGACGGACGAGCCCGACCGCGAGTACGGCGGATTTGTCGCCTTCTTCAAACCGCCGGGCGACGACTACCCGGGCATGGTGCTCCAGTCCATCATCGATTTGAAGGATGGCACACCTTACTACTCGCATGACGAGTTCCCGCTGATTTTCCTAGCAAATGATCAGTGGCTTGACGTCGTTGCCGGCGGCAACCGACTGCAGAATCGCCAGTGCGGCGGAGACCTCCTCCCGTTCGACTACCACCTCTACGCCGGCTGGATCGAAGGCGGCGTCGTGTGGATAGATCTCGACATGAAGTGCCTGAAGCCCCCCATTGCGGTCGGTGGTGACGGGTACCTGGTATACGGCGATGCCGGCTGGACCTATTACTACAGCCATCCACGGCTCGAAGTCCAGGGGACGCTTCATCTACCCGGGTTTCCCGCCGCGGGCAAGCAGGTGCAGGGTTACGCCTGGATCGACCACCAGTGGGCTAGTTGGCCCTCCAGAGACGTGACCTGGGAATGGATCTCCATCCAACTCGACGACGATCGGGAAATCATGGTTGCCGACGTGTGGGTGGATGGGGAGCCGCTGGACAGCTTCTCCGGCGGGCTAAACTACTACGATGAGGACTGCTCGCTGGATATCCTGCAGGGCTACCAGATGACGTCCCTCGACTCTTACTTCGATCCCGTTACCCAGAAGGAATTCGCGACGCAATGGAGAGTGACGGAATCGTCTAGGCAGATCGACATCATGGTCACCGCCGACTTCGACCACCAAGTCATGCACGTCGATAGTAATCCGGTCTTCCAAACCTGCTTTTGGGAGGGAGCCTGTACCGTGTACGGCACGATCGACGGACAACCGGTCGCAGGCACCGCCTATGCCGAGGTGACCCACGAGTTTGAGCCCGAGTGCATCGGCGATATCGACGGCGACGGCGATACGGATCTAGCGGACTTGGCCACGCTGCTGGCCTGCTATGGGAGTTGCGACGGGGACCCAGAGTACAACCCCGCCGCCGACTTCGACGGCAACGACTGCATTGATTTGTCCGACCTCGCCATGTTGCTATCAGATTACGGTTGCCCGCCGTAGACGTATAGGCGTCCAGGACGCACGATCGTGGGACTCACCACCGTCGGAGGTGGTGAGCCCCATTCTCTTCCTCCCGCCCAGTCCAGTGGTTCAACTCCAATTTCGCTGCGATCGGGGACAGCGCGGCGTCGCCGGTGCCGAAGTTGGCGCAGTCCATCCTGGCCTCGGCGTAGGCTCATGGAGCATACTCCTCGGCCTCGCGAATCCACTTCTGTGCGTCGTCGTCCTCGGCCCAAGGACTATCTTGGCCGAGCCGACGTGTGTGCTCCAAGGCCGTAGCCGCCTCGTCCATGTCGCCGAGGTGGTGGTAGGCCATGGCGAGGAGCGCCCAGTCCACGGGGTTGCGGCCGTCGTTCAGCCCGTTGGACTTGCGAACCGTATCGAGCGTCTCTTCGTACCATCCCAGCCGATACTGCGCCATGCCGAGCGTGGTGAGAACCGGGGCATACTCCGGCACCTGGTCGGCGGTGGCCTGTGCCCAGTTTAGCCCAAGTTAAACAGTTATGAAGCTTGAACTGCCCTGGTGGTAACTGGGACCATCCCTACACCCGCGAGCAGGCCGCCTACCCGGCCCCCTGGCTCCGTACCCACAAATTCTGGCCCCCCGTCGGCCGAATCGACAACGTCTACGGCGACCGACACCTGTTCTGTACGTGTCCGGCGATCGAGAGCTTCGCATGATCATTCGGGCTTGAGCTGGCGGTTTACGGCGCAGAACCACGTCGGCCGCCCTTTGCGGTGCTTGGGGGTTACCTGAAACCAAGTGGCGAGGAAATCGAGCAGTCTGGCTTCGTCGTGGTGCAACTCGCCGACGATGACCTTTACATTGCCGAGTACGTCTTCGGGCATGCCGGCAAGAATGTCATGCTCGGCACCCTCGACATCGATCTTGATAATGTCGATGTCGGCGATTTC
>JAUWNI010000056.1 GCA_030612705.1 Phycisphaerae bacterium
CTCCGTCACACCTCAATTGATGGGTGCCATGCCCAAGCCGAAGGCGCGGGCATGTTTCTCGATACGGGACCAGCATGGCCGCGCTTCGCTTGGCCATGGCACCCAACCCGCTCGTACCCGTCAATTCAACTGTGACAGAACTCTAGTGCTCCGCCACACGTAAATGTGCGGGTAGCGTCGGGTCTCCGTGCCCGACGCAGGCTGTCGTGAGGCGTCCGCGCGTCGACGTCGGCCGCGGGGGGCCGACGCTACAACCCGCATCTTTAGCAGTGGCGACGCACTAGAGACAATCGCGCAATCCGTTGAGTTGTTAGCTGAAGGCTGATAGCTCGCTACCTACGGCTTCCCTCCCTTGTACTGGCGCAGCCACCCCTCAAGCGCCGATCGGCGGAACTTATATGTCCCCGGCTGCGCAAAACCCTTCTGCGCCAGCGGGTGGCTTGCACCGATCATCACGTTGATCAACTGGTCACCCCGTCCGGTCCCGAAGAAACCCTCCGCCCGCAAACGCTGATCGCCGAACGTCGACAAAGCCACCGGCGGCAACGCCCGCTTCGCGAGATCCGCAAAATCCGCCCGCGCACGGCCGTTCGAAAGATCTAACAAAACCTGCTGCCCTCCTCCCGGCATCACCACGCCCAACCCGCTCTGCTGCATGCGATTGAACGCCACCTCCATATCTCCCTGACCGAGAATGTCCGGTACGGCAACGTTCCGCTCGAACCGCACCTGATCGAGCCACGCTCGCATCGCGCTTGTGATCAACTCCTTCGGATTCACCGCCCGACGCTGCCGCGTCAGCTTGTTGATCGCCTCGACCAGCCCGCGATCGGCCAAGCCGATCTCGAAGAAGTCGGTGTCGCGTTCGTAGAACAGCGTAAAACCCCACGTTCCGCGTTTCGACAGCGTCGCCACCGGGCTATCAACAGTAAAATCACTCTTGAGTCCGCCCTCGGCCACGCCGGCCCGGATACGCCCGTAACCAACGCCGACGCGCACCTTCTTCGTATCCTTGGTCTTGTAAGCCTCGCTCAGCAGCGTTTTGCCGACGGCCTCGATCAACATGCACGTATACGGCTCCTCATCACCGATTTGCAGCTTGATCGACGAGCGCACGCCGGTGATGATCTTGGTCCCCTCGGGATACTCGTCATCGAGCTTGCAGGGTTTGTAATCCCGGCTGTCCAGCGGGGCGTACTTCACGTCCCCGTGAACCTCGATCACCCGCGCCATGATCGGCTGCTTGTCATCCGCCGGCGCGGGCGGTGCCGGCTTCTCCGCCGTCGCTTCGTCACCCTTGGGTTGATCCTGAGCCCCGACCACGCCGCCGGCAAGAAAACCAAACATGACAACCAGAACAACAGACCAACATTTGAAACGCACAGGAGCCATTGTCATTCTCCAAGTTGGCGAGGGGTAATCTCGGCATCCGCACGAAGTTTATAAGATTCTTGACCCGTTGAGCACTCCGGTCAACGTATTTACCGATTCACCCGCCGCAATTCCTCAAATGCCCAGACAATGGCGCAGCGGGTCGCCCCAGGTTCCCTGACCCGCTAACCCCCCCAAAAACCACGGCCCCGCCACGATATACGCAATGTTCACCCCCGTAACGATGTCGTACGGAATCGACCCGCGCGGGTGACGCCAAAGCTGAAATCGCCCAATCAGCCCCGCCTCCGGCCCGCGCGGCGGCAGGGGCAACCCCCGCTCCTCACAAGTCACGACCCGCCGGGCATAGTCCAATCGCCGCCAAACCGTCAATGAATTCAGCACCGCCAACTGCCACAGCACCGCAATTATGTGCCCCGTCGCGCAGCCGATCAGGACAGCCGCAAACCGCTCGCCGCGCAGCCAGTACCCAACCGAGCAATCCTCGATGATCTCTTCCGCCCGCGCCTTTACATAGCTAATCAGAAAGGAGTTGCACAGCGCGACGACCGCCAGCACCAGCAACGTAAGATTCACTTCCTCGGCCAAGATAAAATGCAGCATGCAGCCTATGAAAATCGCCATATCGCAGAAACGATCGAGCGTCGAATCGAGGATGGCTCCGAACTTGCTCGACATGTTCCCGACGCGCGCGATCGCCCCGTCCAGCATGTCGCAAGCACCCGCCAAAAACAGCAGCAGCGCCGCCAGCGCCGGCCACCAACTCGCCGGCCCGTCCCCGTTATAAAAATATGGGACCTGATGCGACGCCCCCTTCACCAGACACCAGCCCGCGACGCACGTCACCAGAAAACCGAAGACCGTCATCCGGTTAGGCGTGAACCCCACGAAGATCGCGACCCGCGCTACAACATCCCGGGCCGCGCAGATCCGCGACCCGATCGCCAGGCTCGCCCCGCTCCGCTCACCCATCTCGCGCAGCCGGCGAAAGTCCTTGTCCTCCGGCGGCGACGTGTCTCCCGTTCCCGACATGACAGCCGATCAATCCGACGACGAATCATCGGCCGGCGGCTCCGGCCCCTTCTCTTCAGGCTCGTCGGCCGCTTTGGGCTTCTTGGGCCTTGGACGCCGCTTGGGTTTTGACGGCTCTTCGGGTTTTGACGGCTCTTCGGGTTTTGGCGGCTCTTCGGGTTTTTCGGCTTCCGCCGCTTCTACCGGCTCCTCCACTTTCTCGGGCTCGATCGCTTCCGGCGCCTCTTCCTCTGCCAACTCGTCCTCGAGTTCCTCGTAGTAAATCTCGTCGTAGTCCACCGCGTCCACTTCACGCCGCAGCAGGAAGTACATCTCCGTGCTCCCGCAGAAATAGAAGCTGACCACGAACGCCCCCACCATCCCGACCACCAGGAACACCCACAACGACATGAAGAACATCGTGAACGATTCGGCCCCGCTTAGCGGCGCCGTGCCGAAGGCTCCCCAGAAATTCACGTCGCCCATCGCCGGCAACAGCGGCAGGTCCTGCCACGCCGGCATGTGCCAGATCGCATTTAGCTTCCCAATCGTGCTCGTCTCCGCGCTGCTCGCCAGATTCATCCCCGCTCCGGTGAACACATGACTCAGCTTCAGCACCAGCATCGCGATGATCCGCACCATCACGAACGATACTCCGCCATATAGCAGCAACACGAACGAGTAGAACGCCGTGTGCCACGGCCGCCCGAAGATGTACCCCGCCGCCCGCTGCACCGCGTCGAAGGCGTCCGAGCCCTCGACCGCGATCGTCGGCCACATGAGATGAAACCCGAGCACCACCACCAGCAGCGTAAACGCCAACACGACCCCGCCGAGCAGCGTCAATCCATACATAAGCCCGGCAATCGTGTGCAATCCCCAGATCGCGGCGATCAATCCGCCCACGAAAATGCACACCCCGGCAAACACAAACACGCCCGTCGGCAGTAGCGGCGCCGCGATCGACGCCCCCAGTTTCTCGCATGAAAATCTCAACGCCGCCGGATACGACGTGCTCTCCTCGCGCGCGCCGCGCACCGCCGCCACCCGGCAAATCGCCCCACCGAACAACGCAAAAAACACCAACAAAACAATCGCAAAGATCACGGCATACCAGGGCCGTTGCGTTACCAGCCACAAAACCCCGCTGCCGGCCGACGCGATACTCCCGATCATCGCCGGCTCACTACCGAGCGCCGAGCCCGACAGCCCCCAGCGGCCGTTGCAAACGCCCTGAATGGCGGCGGCAAAACAGTGCATCTCGTAATTCAACAAACTGATGAACGGGCCGCGCATCTTCAGTTCCGCGCCCCTGCTTTGCCGCGCCATCAATATCGCCAGCCGACCCTGCTCGTCGGCCCGCTGCTGCCGCTCGATATCCGCGTCGGCTTTCAGCACCGTCTCGATCGCATTAGCCTGCTCGAGTTGCGAACCGACCCGGGTCACATCGTGCCCGGTCAGCGACAGGCGCAGGATGTCCGCCGCCCGCTCCAGCTTAGACCGCATCTCTTCCTTTTCGTCACCCGACAGCTCGCCGTCGGCGTCGATCCGTTCGAGACCGGTTGCCAGCCGCGTATCAATCAGCGCCAGCATCTCGGACACTTGCTGCTCACGCGGCTCCGCCTCGTCATCCGCGCCATCCACCTCCAGACGCTCCCAGCGCCGCGTGATGCCCCGCATCCACTCGTCAAAACCCTGCTTGTCCAACGCGGCGAAAGCGTAAACCTCGCTGCCGGGCCGTACTCCGGCAGTTGTCAACACGCCCGCGTCCGCCCCCGTCCAAACCGCATCCAGCACCCGCCCGGCGACGTACGTCAGCAAAACGCACGAAAAAGCCAACATCATCGGCCAGAACGAAATCGCCCGCTTGAACGTCGAAAATAGCCGAACGAACGGAAACGTCTCCGACCATGAAATCCCTTGCAGATTACAGTGCTCATCGGCCATGGAAGCTTCTCCTATCACGCGCGACCAACAACATCACCGATCTCATTCGTCCCACGCGAATATGTGACTAAGAACAACATGCACTTCAGCCCCGGCCGCACCAGCCGGAAGCACCATCGAATTAACATTATAGATACCCCCGGACACGGAACAAGCACACCCGCCAAACCAATCACGGAACCTGAAGCAGCGCAAAGCTCGTAAACGGCGTCGGATTCCAACGCTCGTCATCCCAACGCCGATCCCAGAAAAGATGACCAATCTCCTCCAGGCGAACATCCCCGGCGAACCGCGCCCACCCAAAATCCCCCGCCAACGTCGGGTCGGTAATCGTCGCGAACGTCAACGCCCCCCGCTGCTTGAACCGGGCCACTCCCGGCTTCTTACCCGGTGCCAACTCGCCCAACTCGAATTCCTCGATATCATCCGCCGATCCGTGCCACTGCCCCGCCAGCGCCGGCACGCACCACAACCCCGACCGACGCCAACCAAAACCCTGTCGGCTCAGCGGTGCCGCCCGCAAAACCTCACGCAACGTCGCGACCCGCTCCAGCCTCGGCGTCCCACGCGAATCAACATTCCGCACTTCGCGCGGCTCGAACCGCACCTGCTCCCAACGCGTCAACCACAGCGGACCATCGGGCGCGACGACCACGCCGAACGATCCCCCGCTCGACCCTTCCAGCACATCTCCGAAAGCCCGCCCGAGAAGCCGCTCACCCAGCCCGGCATCCGTCGAATAATCCCTCCGAAACGCAGCCGGTCCGGCATATCCCCGCAGCCTCGCCGCCGACATCACCCGCCAGACCTTCGCGTCCGATACGCCGGTGATCGCGTCTGCCGCGTTCGTCTTCGCCCGCCAGCCGAGCGCATACACGTCGCTTTCGCTAACAAAGTACTCGATAAAAACCACGGCAAACGCATCACGCTCCGCATTCGGAGCCGTCAATCTCTGCAAACCGGCGCTGACCGCGATAAGTCCGTCCGCTTCGCCGGCAAAACCATTAGCCAGCTCATATCCCGAAGTTCCATAGCGCTCGATCTTCGCTTGCGTGACCTCCGCCAATACATCGCGAAACGCGCCGATTTCCACCGTCGGGCTCGACGCCATCCGCGCAAGCCTGTCTTCCAAGCTCAGCGCCAACGCCCCCAATTGCGCGACAATCGCGGCTTTAGCATCCTCGATTCCACTCGGGTCCCACGCGAGCACCCCCTCCCGTACCGCCAAGCGCCCGGGAAACACGATCCGCTCATCGGCCCCCGCCGGCCCAACCGTCAACTCCACCGCCACCGACAGCGGCTCGTCCGGCTGCTCGTCCCGCAATGTCACCTGCAACAGCTCGCAGCGCTCGAAGTACTCCCCGCGGCGCTCGTCTATCGTCAGCATCAATTCCGCCCGAATCTCCGGCCACGCTGCCGCCGGCACGTCACGCGTCGCCGCCGACCGCACCCCCGCACGCAAAGCCGCGACGGCTTTCCCGGCATCGATCTCGTATTTCAATGCTCTCGCGTTCCACTGCGCGTCGATCTCCGCGAACGTCCGCTCGCCCGCCCCCCGCACGCTCAACGCTACCCGCGACCCACCCGCAAAATCCCCCGGCCACGTCAACCGCACCCCTCTCGGCAGCTTCAACTCCCGCGCGATCCCCCGCACCGATTCCCGCAGTCGATCCATTTGCAGATCGACGAGATAAACCGCAAACGCCGACCGCGTCGACTCGTCGACCACAAACTCCCCCGCAACGAAATCTGCACTAAACGCAAACCCGGCCTCCGAACGCGGATCATTGTCAAGCCGCGCCGTCCATTCCACCCGCACGCTCCGCGCCTGTAAATCAACCCGCGTAATACCCAACCCCTCCGCGGGCGACACCACACGCAACGTCACCACATCCGAATCGCCCAGCGCAATCCCCACCTCCACCGGCCCGCCCAACGCCGCCAACGCCGCTATCTGCAACCGGAAATGTTCCGCAACCTCCCCAACCACCGGCTCAAAACGCCCCGCCTCCTCGGCAAATCGCGGCCCCCGAAACGGCAATAAATCACGCCCCTCCCACGCTGCCGCCACTTCAAACATCCCCGCCTTGCCCGACAACAAATCCGCCGAAAGCGCCGCCGGCAATACCCGACGCAACTCCGCTAAATACTCCTCCCCAACCTCCTCGACCGTCGGCTTCGCCGGCTCAGGTTCCGGCTCGGGTTCAGGTTCCGGCTCGGGTTCCGGTTCAAGTTCCGGCGACGATATCTGCTCGTCAACCGCTTCGGCAACGACCGGCGATTCTTCCAACGCCGGTTCCGTCGGCGTTTCCACTACTACATCGTGATCTTCCTCAATTACCTCAGTCGAAAGCCCGGTCTCATCTTCCCGTGCCGGCGTCGCCGCATTGGCCAATGCCGGCACCACCGACTTCTCCTCCTCCCCTCCCTCAAAAACACCCCCGAAATACAAACACGCCGCCAGCACTACTACCGCCACAATCGACGCTGCTATTACAAGCGGCGTCTTCGGACACTTCGGCTCCGCCATCCGCCCCCACTGCCCCAACAGTTCGGCGGCCTCCGCTCGGTGATGATCCGTCGCCAGCGCTTCCGCCTTCAACGCCTCAATCCGCTGCCGAAACTTCCGCGCCCGACGCCCACGCTCCGCCAATTCCGCTTCCAGCGACACCAGTTCCGCGTCAAGCTCCGCCCGCCGCTCCGCAACACGCTCCTCAACTCGGGTCTTTAACTCGACCAGTTGCACCCGGCACAGTTCGGGAATTGCCTCGCCTTGCGGCAAATCCGCAAGCTCCCGTTGCGCCGCCGCGAAATCCCCCCGCTCCACCGTCTCCGACACCCCCTTCACCTTCGACATCCATTCGTCAAGCTGACCGGCCAATGCGCTCAACCGCTGGTGCCGCTCGGCAAGTCCCGATTCAAACTCGATCCCGTCACGCGCCTCGTCAAGATGATCGCGCCCGCTCGAAACGTCACCGCCGTCCAACGCCGCCTCCGCCGCATCGAGCGCGGCGGTCGCCCGCGCGATCCTTTCACGCCGCCGCCGCTCGACGGCTTCGTCCGCCTGCTTTTTGACCGCCTCAATCCGCCCCGGCGCCCAGTGGGGCAATTCCGCCGGCAGCCGTTCCAACCCCGCCAAAGCTTCCGTCAACTCCGACAAATCGCCCGCCAACGCCCGGTCGGCCGCCTGAATCGCCTCCAGGATCGGCCGCTGCTTTTCAATCGACGACCGTGCCGCGGCAGCCCGCTCCCGCAGCTCTTCCGTCAAACTCCGCGACGCCTCAACCGACTTCAGCATCGAGTCCGCCTGACCAAGCTCGCCCGCCTCGATCCCGCTCTTGATTTCGTCGAGCCGCGCCGCCAACCGCTGCCGCTCTTGCCGCACATACTCTTCGCGTGCCCGCGTTACCTCCTCATGCAACGCATCGCGCTGCTCGATCAACGCCGCCGGCAAACCCTCACTCTTCAACCCGTCCAGCAGCGCCAGCGCCTCGTCAAAATCACGATCGGCCAGATGCTCGCGGGCATACTCGAACAGCGTCTGAGCCCGCTCGATCCGCTCGCACGTCTTCAGCAACTCCTCGGCTTTCCGCGAAATGTCCTCCGGCAGCCCGACCTGCGGTAGCACTTCCTTCTTCAGCCGCTGCCGGCATTCCTCCACCCGCAACCCCTCGCAAGCCTCCCGAGCCGCTTGGAAAAACCCCAGCACCTGCTCGATCCGCACCTGCTCCAATTCGTCGATGTGCGACTGGCACTGCCCGACCAGCCCGTCCAACTCGTCATGAAGAATCTGTGGAATCTCGCCCAACTCGCGCGCGCGCCCCGCCCGCACGAGCCCCGCCTCGGCATCATTCGCCCCCAGCGCATCCTTCACCGCCTCCCGCAGCTCCAGCGCGGTCCGCAACGGTTCGCAACGCGAAGCCAGATCGGCACGTACATCCGCGACTTCCGGGTCCGACAAATCCCCCGGCACCTCCGACAGACGCTCTTCCAGCGTATCAAGATCCGCCCGTTCCCACGCCGACCGCGCCGCCTCGAGCGCCGCCACATACCCCGCTCGGCGAGCCCGTGCCTCGGCCACTTCATCGAGCAGCGCCCGCGCCTGCGCCGCCGCCTGCTCGGGCAAACTCTCCTCTTTCAACAGCGCTTCGAGCCGTTGCCGGGCCGCGTCGTAGCGCCCCGCCCGCAAATCCTCACCGGCCCCGGCCAACTCGGCCTGTTGCTGCTCGATTCGCTGCTCGGCCAACTCGACTTCCGCGAGCAACCCCCGCGCCTGCCCCGCGCGCGTGCTCGGCGTCGCCGAATCCTTCAGCAAACCGTTCAGAATCTCGCGCGCATGGTCAAAGTCCTTCCGCTCCAGGCATTCGCTCGCGGTTTCCAGATACGTCTTCGCCAGATCGTCCGCCCCCGACTTGATAAACTGTTCCTGCTCGTCGCAAAACTCGACCAGCTCCTCCGCGGCCGCACGCAGTGCATCGTCGCACCGCGGCGACGCCAACACCTCGCGCGCAATCTCGCGCGCTCGTTCAACCTCCACATTGTTCAGCGCCGCCTGCCCCTCCGCCAAGCGTTGCTCGAGTTGCTTATACGCCCCAATCTCCTGCTTGCGCGCCTCGATCCCCGTCAGCCAACGCGACAATTGCCCTCGCCACAACGCCGGCAATGACTCGTCCGCCTTCCACGGAGCAACCTTCTTCAGCAGCGTCTCAACATCGCCCGCGTCGAGCCGCTTCAAACCCGCGGCTAGCGCCCCCGTCGCCTCGACCCACGCCGGCGGACAAAACTCGCTCACCGCCGCCGCCGCTTCCGCCGGATTCGCGAACCGCTCTCCCGGATCGCTCGCCAGCAGCTTCTGAATAAACGCCGACCAGCCCAGAATCGGCTTGTCCGCCTCCGTGCTGTAATCCCTCTCCGCCCGCTCGAAAATCTCCGCCCACTCCGGCCGCTCGTCGGCAACCGCGTAGGGTTCCAGATGGAAATACAGCATCAACGTCGGATCACTGAGGTTCGCCCCGTATGGATGACTTCCGATCCCCAGTAAGTAGAGCAGCGTGCCCGCCGCGAATTGATCCGCCTTGGGATTCAGCCGTAGTGCCCCCTCGAACAACTCATGTGCGAAATACGGCGCGATCCAGCCTGTCTCGCGCGTTTCATCCTCACCGAGCAACGACCAGCCCCGCCCATCGCAATGAATCTGCCGCCGCGACTCGCTGCTACAAACCGCCTCGAAAACCGGCGCGATCCCAAAATCACCCAGCTTTACCCGCCCCTGTTCGTCCTGATACAGCGCCGCGATCTGAATCCCACCATGAGGCGTCCCCGGGGCGGCCGCCTCCAACGCCCGTACAACCGACCAGCTCAGCCACCAGATGGCGTCAATATCCGGCGATTCGGATTCGGACTCAATCGCCGCCGGATTACCCGGCATCGCCGGCTCGTGCGGGATCAGAATCCGATCGCCGTCCTCGCGAATCTCACCGCTGACCCGCAACACCGCGTCGCACTTGGCCGCCAAACCCGCCTGCTGCTTAACCGCCGCCGACAGCTTGCTCACAAAACGCGCGCGGCGATCGTCGTCCAGGTCGGCGGGTATCACCACGACCCGGTGGTCGACAAATTCGCTCTGGAAAGGCTGAAACGGCAAACTCTCTCTCTCGAAATCGCGGCGCTGGGTTTCACCCGGCGCGCACGCTACATCATACGAGCGCATCGACTCGACAAAATATTACTTCGGACGCTTTTCCAAATCCGTCAAGCCCGGCCCAACTCTGCTACCCGCCTCGCTCCTCGAAGCACCATCGCTCCAACAAGCACCGCCGCAATCGCGAAAACCAGCGCCAACGCCGTCTGCACCGTCAAACCACGCCAACTCAGCGCAAACAGCACCACCACAGGCAACACACCCCCCAAATATGCAGTATATACAGTGTAGCAGCCGGATCCCGCACCGGCCGAACCATGCCGGCCGGCACCCGCCGCAACGCGCAGCGCCAACAAAAACATCCCCGCCGCAACCCCTACCACCAACAACACGTGCACCCCCAACAACCCGGACAACAATGCACAACCGGGTCCGGCCGCCGCCAATGTCACAACACACGCACTCGCCGCCGCTCCGGATTGCCGATGTTCAAATCCGTCGCGAACCAGCAAACTCATCCCCCCCAGGAGCAACAGAACCGTAACCCCTGTCATCCAAACGTTTTGCGTCGCGAAATCGTCCGCGGCAATTGCCCCCATCGCTGCCGCAACCGCTCCCATCGAAATCGCATAACCCAACCGTCGCGAAATCGGAATCAGCCGACCCGCCGTCGTCCAGGCCTCGCCATCGTTCAACTGCTGATCCCAAAAACGTGCCAGCCACAATAAATATCCCCCAGCCAGGCACAGCCCGAATACCGCTCCCGGCCATCCCGGCGTTAACCACGCCAGCGACGCCGATATGATCCCCTCCGCCACCAGCACCAGCCCAATCTCACTCGCCCACGGCCACGTTCGTACATGACCAATGACGAGACAGGCCAAACCCGCCAGCCACACCGCCGGCGGCGTAAACCACGCCCCTCGCAACAGCACACCCCCCAGTCCAACCAGCACACACACGCCAACCAGCACCCCCAGCAGCACACGCCGCGCCGGCAAAGTTTCAACCAGCCGCTCCGGCTCTTCCAACCACTGTCGACGCCGACGCCGCCAGTCCAGCAACACCGTTCCAACCACCACAACCAAACACAACAACCCCGCCGCGTTCAGCCCCACGCCCCACGCCGACGCGTGCCCGCGTAGACTTTCACCCGGAATCACTATCACCAATAAAAAGACCAACAGCGCGATCGCCGGATAGGGCGACCACGAACCCGTCCGAAACACCCACACCAGCACCGACAGCACCAGCAGCACCGCATAATCGGTCGCCCACGCCGGCCGGCTCGACGCAAAAGAAATGTTCGCAACCGCCGCGAAGCCGCACACCAACGCCGCATAAGCCCAAACCAAGCTCCGCTGACGTTCCGTCTCATCTTCCGCCGGGTCCACGCCCCGCGACCGCGTCGTCGGTTCCAATCGTGCCGCGAAGCGGCTGATGGCGTACCATAAGACCGTTAACCCCGTCAGCACGTGCCCAAATGCCGCCCGTGACAAGCTGCCGTCCGAATTTACCGCCAGCAGCAGAACCGCCCCTCCGCTGACCGCGGCAATGAACGTTCCTTCGCCCAGGCCCGCCGGCATTCCTCGCCGACCAAGCAGCGCCACAAACGCCAACGCCAACGCAAAGACCGTTATCACCCCGATCGGCAACGCCGTCACCGACTCAGCCAAAATCAGTCCAGCGAGAATATGCACCGGCCAAAACTCTCCGAGTATACGACGCCGCCGGCGTCACCAATCAGGACCCCGAGCGCCGGCGAGCGGGCCAATCTTCACAACAAAACCCACTGCCATTCCACAGACAGGCATGATATAAACACTCGACGGCGCTGTCGTGCGACTGCCCGCGATTCTTCAACGCCGCCGAGGAAGCAACGCACAAGATGGCACAATCGACAAATCGCGGCGACGACGCCCTCGGACGTTTCCTCCGCCGCGTTTGGCAAACCGACGTCGAACCCCTGCTGCGCGGGAAGCGCGCCGAGCAACGCCGAAAGTCCGCCCGCGTCGGCGGCATAGTCGCCGCCACCGGCGGCCTCGTCCTCGACACCATCTTCCGTCTCCGCGGCAAACCCTTTACCCGCGCCATGTCCGTCATGGGCTCCAGCCTCGGCGCCATGCTGCCCGACGTCTGGGATTGGAAGTGGCTGCGCTCCGCGACCAGCGAGGACCGCAAGGTCGTCGCCGACCAGGTCAAACGCCGCGCCGCCGAGCTGCCCGAGGCCGATGCGCTGGCCCTGTTCGACCTCCCGCCGACCTCGTCGCGCGAGCAGCTCAAACAAACCTGGCGAACCCTTTCCCAACGCTGGCACCCCGACAAGGCCCCCGACGAAACCCGCCGACCCGAATATCACCTCCGCTTCGTAACTTACCAGGCCGCCTACGAATGCCTCTGCCAAGCCTATGACAAAGGCCGGCTGCCGCGGGCAGGGGAGAGTTAGGGTTCGGGGTTCAGGGTTCGGGGTTCAGGGTTCGCCCCGATAAACGCCGCGCCTCTTGTCAGAACGCCCCCGGCGTGCGAACTTACGCATCGACAAGCCTTCCTGAAAGCGAAAGGACCACGGTCATGCCAAGCCTAGCCGCCCTGATTCTTCCCGTCGTTGTCGTCGCATCGTCTCTCGCATCCGGCACGGGCGAACGCCAACCCGGTCTGCTGGTCAGCCTCTACGACATCGGTCACGGCATGCACGCTATCCCCGAGCTGGTCCCCAACCAGTCGCCCAACGTGATCAAGATCATCCCCACGCTCGAGCTGCGCACCAAGCGCGGCGACTTCGCCCCGTTCGAGGGCAATTTCTATACCGAAGTCACCGGCTTTCTAATGATCGACCAGTTCGGCAAATACGCATTCCGCCTGATCAGCGACGACGGTGCGATCCTCTGGATCGACGAGAAGCTCGTAATCAACCACGACGGCCTGCACGGCGCCGTCCCCAAAGACGGCGACATCCTACTTACCGCCGGCGAGCACGGACTCCGCGTCGTCCACTTCGAGTCCGGCGGCGACGAACATCTCGAACTCCAATGGCGACAACCAGACGCGGACGACGCCAAATTCGCACTTATTCCCGCCGCCGCCCTGACGTACGACAACGCCGTTTCACGTGAAACATCGCCGGGCAAAAAACGAATCATCCCCCCGCTGCGGCGGGGATTGCCCGGCGACGGCACGCCGGTGGCAGGAATGCATCCGAGTTTTGTGATCAAGAGCGGACGGTCCACGGGCATCTCTCATCCAGAGCTCAGCGCACAGACGATGCGCGTGATCGGCGAGCCACTCCCTCCCGCGGGCACGCGCCCCTATGTCTGGCTGCCGCAGAGCGAGGGGCAGAAGCCTCCAGGGGAATACTGGAAGTTTCAAGACACCAGCTATGAGGGGCATTTCCTCGTAGGAATAGGCAATTCCGGTCATCGCGTGGTCATCGAGACTCTCGAAGACATCAAGCAGGGTTGCGTTCATCGGTTCTCAAGCGGAAGGTTGGACGTGTTCAGCCACCCCGCATCGACGCGCGAGCAGACGTTCGAAATGCTCGCCGTCCGCGCGATGACCAACGGCTTCGAGATCGAGTTTACGAAGCCGCTGGATCCGCGGTGCGGGTGGGAACCTGAATCGTACTACATCGAGCAATGGCCGTTCAATCTCAAATCTGAGATTTCAGATTCAACATCCGAACCCGAAACGCAAGCAAGGGCCAAATCCGAACCCGAAGCGCAAGCGAGGGTCCATCCGCCGCGGCGCGACGGCGTTCGCTATCCGGTCAAGTCCACCTCCGTCTCGCCGGGTCGCAAGAAGGTCTTCCTCGAAATTGAGAATCTCAAACCGTCGCACGTCGTCTACATCCGCCTGCTGCCACCGTGCTATTCCGTGGGCGGCGATCGGCCGTGGAGCACCGAGGCGTGGTATACGCTCAACGTGATTCCGTGGAATCTGTATGGCAAGGTGCAGACGCCGCCGGAGCCGGAGCCGCGGAACTATCTGACCGCGGAGGAAAAGGCCGCCGGGTGGAGGCTGCTGTTTGACGGCCAGACCGCCGCCGGCTGGCGCGGGTATAAGAAAGATCACTTCCCCGACGGGTGGATCGTCAAGGACGGGTGTCTCGTCCGTGTCGGCCCCGGCGGCGACATCGCTACGCGCGACGAGTTTGACAACTTCGAGTTATCGCTCGAATGGCGGATCGCCGCCGCCGGCAACAGCGGCATCTTTTACCGCGTCAACGAGCGGTTCGGCTGGCCGTGGGAGTCCGGCCCCGAGATGCAGGTGCTCGATAACGCCGAGCACGCCGACGGCCGCAATCCGAAGACGTCGGCCGGCTCGAACTACGCCCTGCACGCCCCGGTGCGTGACGCGACGCATCCGATCGGTTTCTTCAACAAGGTTCGCATCGTCGCCGACGGGTCGCACGTCGAGTACTGGCTCAACGGCGTGAAGGTCGTCGAATACGAATTGTGGAGCGACGAGTGGAAAAAACTCGTGGCCGACAGCAAATTCAAAAAATGGCCCAACTACGGCCTGGTGAAGAAAGGCCGGATCGTTCTGCAAGACCACGGCGACGAGGTCTGGTATCGGAACATCAAGATCAGGCCGCTGGGGGGGAACAAGGTGACAAGGTAACAAGGTAACAAAGTAACAAGGTGACAAAGTGAAAAGGTGAGCAAGCATTCAGCGGTCAGCAATCAGCGATCAGCCGAAAGACGAGCGCCGGCGACCGAATTTCGCAAAGAACGTGTTATTGAGAGCAGCGCGGGAACATGACCAAGGCAAGACACCTGACAGCCCTACAACGCAAATGGCTGACCGCTGAAAGCTGATTGCTGAAAGCTTGTTGCAAACGGCTGAACTGTTACCAAACGGGTATTCAATCGATATCCGGAACCTCCGCTGGGCATGGAGGCAGGTGGTGTTTGCGAAGCGGCTGAGATGGTTTGTTATTCTGATGACCGTCGTGGCGCTGGTCATCGTTGGGCGGCTGGTCGATATCCAGATCGTGCGCGCCGATCGGTACGAGACGCTGGCGGATCACATGCTCACCCGCCCGGTGCGTTATATCGCCGCCGCGCGCGGCAGCATTCTCGACCGCAACGGCCAGGTGCTGGTCAGCGACGAGCCGGCGTCAGACATCAGCGTGCGTTACGAGGCCCTGGCTACGTTGCTGCCGAACGCACTGCCCAGCGCGAGCCGCCGTTATCTGTACGCCGTCGCGCGGGCGCTGCGCATGCGTGGGCGTTATCCCGATGAGATGCCGATCAATGAGATCGTCCCGCGGCTCGAAGCGCGGTTGGACGCGCTCTGGCAGCGGCTGAGCGAATTGACGGGTTTGACGCAGTCCGAGCTGATCCGGCGCGCGAAGCGCATTCGCAACCGGGTTGAGCAAATAAAAGCCGTGGTTCAGCGGCATTCGAAAAGCATCGACGCGATTGCCGAGGAGCACGGCTATCACGCGTTGATCGCGGGCATCGACGAGGATCTGGCATTGGCGGTGCGGATCGAGCTGGAGGCAGATCATCCGTGGCTGCGGGTGGAGCCGAGTTCACGACGCGTCGCGCGCGACGCCGACGCACTGGTACACGTACTCGGCCGGCTCGGAGCCGTGAGCCCGCGGCGCATTGAAGACGATCCGCTGGCCGAAGATGAGCTCCGCCGACTGCGAGCCGGTGATTCGTGCGGCATCAGTGGAGTCGAACGCGTGGCGGAGTTGACACTGCGTGGGACACGCGGCCGCGTCGTTGAGGACTTCGATCGCAAGCCCATTCTCGATGAATGTACTGATCCGATCCGCGGCAATGATGTCACGCTCACCATTGATGCCGAATTACAGCGCCAGACGCTCGAAATGCTCAAGAGGGCGGTGGACGACAGTGCCGACAGCGAGAATCCCGCCGGCGGCGCATCGGCGGTCGTGCTCGACGTGGCCACGCGTGAAGTGCTCGCGCTGGTCAGTTATCCGGTCTACGGCTACGACGATTACAGAGAGAATTACACGCGTCTCGCACGGGACAACCGCTGGCAGCCGTTGCGCTTTCGAGCGGTCGCGAACATGTATCCGCCCGGTTCAACCTGCAAGGTGATCGCCCTGTATGGTGGTTTGGCCGAGGGTGTGGTGACTCCGGAGACTCAGATTCTATGCACGGGGCACTTCCTGCCGAACCAGTTGAACAAGTTCCGTTGCTGGATCTACAACCAGTATGGCGTGACGCACGGGGTCCAGATTGCCGAGGACGCCGTCCGCAATTCCTGCAACATTTATTTTTACACGGTGGGCGATCGGCTCGGGGTGGATCGGCTGTGCAAGTGGTTCTTGGCGTTCGGCCTCGGTCGCCAAGCGGGCACCGGCCTGATCGAGGAAAGCTCGGGGATCGTGCCGACGCCGCAATGGATCGCGGAGAATCGCACGAACGGCCGCCGCGTGCGCCCCGCCGACGCGTGGAATTTTTCGATTGGTCAGGGTGAAGTGTCGGCGACGCCGCTGCAATGCGCGAACGTAGCGGCGACGGTCGCGTCCGGGCGTTGGGAGCCGGTGAAGCTGGTGCACGACAGCGCGGGCCATTGGGTAGGCGGCCGGTCCGCCGACCCGGCCGTGTTCGACGAGCAATACCTGCGTATTCTGCGCCGGGGCACGTGGCGGGTGGTCAACGAGCGCGGCGCGACGGCCTACGGTGCCCGCATCGTCAGTGACGACTACGAAATGTGCGGCAAGACCGGCTCGGCGCAGGCGTCGCGGCGGGTCATACGCAAATGGTACAAACTCCGATGGCCTGATGGTCGCACCGCAAGGGTTGTCGCCAGTTCCAAGCGCGAGGCCCTCGCCCGGTTTCCCGACGAGACGCCCGATGTGATTGCCGACGGGATCGAGGAACTCTTCCCGCCGCGCGGGGCCGACGACAAGCTTCCGTCGCACGCCTGGTTCATCGCATATACGCAGTCGAAGGACACGCCGCGCGGCAGCGCCCCGCGTGGACGTTCGTACGCGATCAGCGTGCTCATCGAGTACGGCGGCAGCGGGGGCAAGGTTGCCGGCCCGGTCGCGAAGGAGATCGCGGAGATGCTGGTAGAAGGGGAATTGCGAATTAAGAATTAAGAATAGCGAATTGTTGGCGACCGTGGATAATCACGTGTGCGACGATTGATAAGTTGCTTCTCGGAATAGAAGAGCGGTACGTGTGTTCATTCTTAATTCGCTATTCTTAATTCGCTATTCATGAAGCGTCCCGTTCCCAATCTGACGAGACTCGGCTGGGGGTTGGCTATTCCCGTGCTGGTTCTGTCGGCGTTCGGGATTGCGTCGATCCATGCCACCGACCGGTCGATCGCCAATGTGGTCGAGGTCGATCAGCCCGGGCGCGTCTCGCCGATAGAGACGAACTGGCTCGACGTCACCATCAACGCCGTCGGGCCGCTGACGTTGCGCCAAGTGCTTTACCTAGTGACCGGCGTCGGGCTCCTGTTCGTCGTGCTGGTGCCGAGCTATCGCCGAATCGGGCAGTACGCGTTCCGGATCTACTGGCTGGTGATCGCGCTGCTGGTGCTGCTGCTGGTTGGCAAATACGGCGGCCGGTACGGGTTCGATTTGCCGTTTGTTGACGCGCGGCGGGACGTTTGGCGCTGGATTCAGCTCGGGCCGGTTTCGATCCAGCCGTCGGAGTTCATGAAAGTCGGGCTGGTCCTGGCGTTGGCTTACTACCTGCGTTACCGCAAGTCTTATCGCACGTGGTGTGGGTTGATTCCGCCCTTTCTGCTGACGTTGCTGCCGATGGTGTTGATTCTGAGGCAGCCGGACCTCGGCACGCTGCTGATGCTGTTGCCGGTGCTGTTCGTGATGTTGTTCGTCGCCGGGGCGCGGCCGCGGCACCTGGCGACGATCGTGGTGCTGGGTTGCGCGACGCTGCCGGCGTTTTATTTCCTCGGCATGAAGGAATACCAGCAACAGCGGATCGAGGTGCTCTTCAAGCAGAACGTGGCCGACGAGGCCTGGCACATGGGGCCGGGCTATCAACTGCGCCAGAGTCTGATCGCGCTCGGCACCGGCGGGTTGGGGGGCGAGGGTTACGGTGAGGGGGCGTTCGTTCGCCACAACCTGCTGCCCGAGGAGCACAACGATTTCATCTTTGCCGTCATCGGGAATCAGTGGGGCCTGCTCGGCTGTGTGATCGTCATTCTCGCGTACGTGGTCATCATCATTTGCGGGCTCGAGGTGGCGATGGTCACCAACGATCCGTTCGGGCGGCTGCTCGCGGTCGGCGTGGTCGTGATGATCGTCGTGCAAGCGCTGCTCAATATCTGCATGAACCTGGGGCTCGCGCCGATCACCGGGATGACGTTGCCGTTCGTCAGCGCCGGCGGCAGCAGCCTGTGGGCGAACTTTCTGGCGCTCGGGCTGCTCGTCAACGTTGCCCAACGACGACCGATGCTGATCGCGCACCCGCCTTTCGAGCACGAGGACGATTGAACGAGTAGCCCGGCGGCAAGGATGCACCGTAAAACTCTAGCGGAGGGTGCCCCATCCCGTTCCGAATGCCTGTCTGGCAGGCACTCGGTCGGGGTGGGGGACTGATTCGAGGGAGCAAGGTCGGTGCAGGTTTGAATCAGTCCCCCACCCCGTTCGCCTGCCCTCCGGGCCGGCGAAACGGGATGGGGCACCCCCGCATGAATCGCCACCCAGAATGGGATGCACCCGAGTAACTCGGCGGCAATGTTTCGGGGTGGACAGGTTGTCTGGGCCGGTTACGATAAACGCGGTTGCGAAATGTACTTCACGCACCATTCTCTTTGAGCCGCGATATGAAACCGCTTTTGATTCTGGCACCTTCGTCGACGCGTTGGTCGGCGGTTGAACAACTGCTGGGCCACGAGGAACGGCCTTGGCTCGATGACCTGCGCATCCGGCTCTCGGAAGGGGCCGAAGGTGGGCGGGATGCATTGGCGGTCGTCCCCGACGGTTCACATTTTCTGGCCAGCGCGTGTATCCGACGCCGGCATGACGTCGGCGTGCTCGGTCACGTCTTCACGACCACCGCGCAACGCCAACACGGCCACGCCCGCGCGCTGATGCAGGCACTGCTATCGTGGTTCGACATGAGCGGCGGAAGATGGCTCTTCCTTACCAGCCCGCGCGAGCCGGCCGAAAACGTGTTCGAGAAGTTCGGTTTCAGGGTGCTGCACCGATCGGGAAGCGAAGATGACGGTCGCGTAACGATGCTGCGGACGCCGTCGCACGTCGGCGATAGTCCGTTTGAAAAGCTCAGCGGGCAGGTGGAGATTCGCGTCGCCACGCGGGCGGATTGGGCCCTGATGGTCGCGCTGCTCCAATACTACCGCGGCCCCGATCCGCGCGTTCCGCTCGAGGAATCAGCCCTGGCGGCGGAACCGGCCGCGCTCGATCTCATTACACAGCAACACCAAGGCACCTGTCACCTGATGGTCGCCTGGCGACAGAAACGCATCATCGGCTTCGGCAGCGTCGCGACCGACCAGACCGGCGAACGCACCTACGCCATGCTATTGCCGCACGATCAACCCCCGGACGGCCTGCGTGAAGCCCTGGTCGATTTCGCCCACGCGCGCGATTACCGGCAAGTTGATTTTCCGATGGAAGCGCTGGCGCGGGCGGTTGACGACACCTCATCCGTCGCTACCGAGGACACGGCGTCGGAGTAGCTCGGGTCATCGACCCAACGCTTTTTACTGATGGTAACAGTTCAGCCATTTGCAAAAGCTTTCAGCAATCAGCTTTCAACGATCAGCCATTCGCGTTGTGGGGTGGGCAGGTGCCTTGCCTTGGTCATGTTACCGCGCTGCTCTCAATAACACGTTATTTGTGAAATGTGATCGCCAGTGCTCGTCTTTCGGCTGTTCGCTGATTGCTGACCGCTGAATGCTTACTACTGATGTTCCGCGCGGGTGGCGTCGTGGTCGTAGCCGAGTGCCTGACGAGAAATGCGGCCGTCGCTCTCCATCAACGTCCAGGGCGGCGTGACCACCGCACTGGCCGGAAACATCAGCCAGTTCAGCGTGAAACGTGCGTAGCAGTACGGCAGCGCGACGTAGTCTTCCCAGCCGAGGCGGTACTTGTTAAGCCCCTCCCGGCCGTCACCTTTATCGACAAACGGATCCTCGAAGTACGTCGGCCAGTGCGTCACGGCGCCGGACTCGGCGGCGACGGGGACAACCTTCCAGTCGCGATGGCGCTGCTCGGCCGGCGTGTAGTCGGCCCGTATGTCCTTGGCGGTCGGCGAGTCCCAGTCCTGTGTCGTTGCCGGTCCGTCCTCGACCCACTGGTTCGGCACCTGGGCGCAACCTGGGAGGAGGAGAATTGCGAATAGCGAAGTAAGAATAGCGAATGTAGTGACTGCCTTGCTCATCTTTCGGACCCTACTCGTCGCTCGTGTATTCGATCGCATAGTTCGTCGGCTCCTTGGTGATGGTGATGTCGTGCGGGTGCGATTCCGTCACGCCGGCGGTGGTGGCTCGCACGAAGCGGGCGTCTTTGCGCAGTTCCTCGATATTGCGCGCTCCGCAATAACCCATCCCCTGTCGCAGGCCGCCGATGAGCTGGTAAACGAACTCGCTCAGCGGGCCGCGATAGGGCACGCGGCCCTCGACGCCCTCGGGGACCATTTTCTTCGGCTGGTCGGGCTTCTGCCAGTAGCGTTCCGCGCTGCCACAGACCATCGCCCCGAGCGAACCCATGCCGCGATACTCTTTATATCGGCGACCCTTCCACAATACCAGTTGTCCGGGGGACTCGTCCATGCCGGCAAAGAGCGAGCCGATCATGACGGTGTGGGCCCCGGCGGCGATTGCCTTGGCAACGTCGCCGCTATAACGCACGCCGCCGTCGGCGATAACCGGGACGTCGCCCGCCGAGACAGCGGCCATAATCGCGGAAATCTGCGGGACACCCACGCCCGTAACCACCCGGGTAGTGCAGATCGAGCCCGGCCCGATGCCGACCTTGACCGCGTCCACCCCGACCTCCACCAGATCGCGGACGGCCTCGGCGGTGGCCACATTGCCGGCGATGATCTGGATGTCGTGGTTCGTCCGCAGCTCGCGGACGGTCTCGATCACCGCGTCGCTGTGCCCGTGTGCGGTATCGACCACGAGCACGTCCACGTCGGTGTTGATCAACTGCTCCGCCCGCTCGAAGTCGAACACGCCTATCGCCGCCCCCACTCGCAGGCGTCCGCGGGCGTCCTTGCACCGCTGCGGGAACTCGCGCGCCCGCTCGATGTCACGCATCGTGATCAGCCCGGCCAGCTTGCCGTCCTTATCGACCAGCAACAGCTTCTCGACCTTCGCGCGCGTCAGGATCGCTTCGGCGTCGTCGAGCGTCGTGTGCGGCGGGGCCTGGACCAGGTGCTCGCGCGTCATCACGTCGCCAATGGTTTTTCCCGACGGCTCACGGAACTTGAGGTCGCGGCGGGTGAGGATGCCGACGAGCTTGCCGTCCGGCTCGGTGATCGGGATGCCGCTGACGTTGTGCAGGTCCATGGTCGTGTGGGCCTGGTCGAGCGAATCGTCCGCGCGCAGCGTTACGGGGTCGAGGATCACGCCGCTTTCGGAGCGTTTAACCTTGCGTACCTCGCGGGTCTGCACCTCGATGCTGATGTTGCGGTGGATGATGCCGATGCCGCCCTCCTGGGCGAGCGCGATGGCGAGGCTGCTTTCGGTGACGGTGTCCATCGGTGCCGAGACGAGCGGGATGTTGATGCGGATCTCGCGGGTCAGTTGCGTGGCGATATCGATCTCACTCGGATGGATCGAGGCGCGTGCCGGCAGCAATAGGACATCATCGAAGGTAAAAGCGTCGCCGACGATCTTGGGTGGATATGCGTAGTCTACCATGTGGATATGTTACGGATGAAAAGCGAGGCGTCAAGACGGCGGGGGCCGGACGCGACCTGACTTTTGCGGCGGACTCCCGAGGCCCTCTTGGGGGCTGACCTATTCCACCAACAGCTCTTTGAGTTGGGCGACGTGCTCGTATTCGAGGGCGATCTGTGAGCGGACGAACTCTTCGAGCGGGACGTCGCCCTCGACCTTTTTGAGCAGGTCCTGGTAGCACTCCAGGGCCTCCTCCTCGAAGATCAACGCTTGGCGCAGGGCTTCGCGGCCGCTGAGCGGCTCGTTCGGGCAGTTCACGCGGATGTCCAGCTTGGGAACGTGGCCGAGTGAGCGGATTTTCTGGGCGATGTTCTCGGCGTGCTCGATGGTTTCATGAAACGCATCCTTCAGGACGCGGTCAACGATGACACGATCGAGGCCGCGCACGGCGCTGCGCAGGTGCAAATAGCGTGTGGCGGCTTCGACCTCTTCGGCAAACGCCCGGTTGAGTTCCTGGGCAATCTCCTCGGTGCTCAGCTTGCTCACGGAATTCTCCATCGCATTCGTCCGGCACTGAGACCGGACGCTACATCAGGCTTCCGGCACGTTGTCGGCCGCACATTTGTTCTCGCCGGTCGGGCAGCTTTCCGGTTTTTCATCACTGCCGCGATCGTGCGCCTGCCAGGTGGCCAGGAACTCTCCTGCCGGCTGCTCGTGCGAGTCGATAAAGCGGAAGAACGCGACCAGCCTCCGGGCCGTCGCGTTACTGGTCAGGTGCTCCATCTTGCAGGCGTCGATTTCGGCCTGCTGCTCGCTGACGCCGAGCAGCTCCGAGAGTAAGCGCTGAATCAGCAGACGCTTGTTCTTGACGGCGTTGACCAGCCGTTGGCCCTTGTCGGAGAGGCGCAGGTGGCGGTTCTCGTCCTGGAGCACCAGCCCGGCCTCTTTCATCGGCTTGAGCGAGATTGAGACGCTGCCGCGTGTGATGTCTAGTTGCCGGGCGATGTCGGAGACGCGCGCGTAGCCCAGCTTGCCGACCAGGTCGTCGATCGCCATCAGATGATGGGCGGCACTGTGCGTGATGATGTTCTGGTCGAATTCCTTCCAGGTTTCCACAACGAACTTCTCTTGGGGACACGTTGACCAAATTTAATTATATGCGGGAACGAGCCCGCGCGGCACCCGTACCACTAGAAAACTGAGACGTGACTCGGCACTCCGGAGCTTTTGTTACCGCCGACGCGCGTTAACATGGCGTCGGATGTGCCGTTGTTCTTCGTAAATATGGAGCAGGAGATGCTTGGTAGAAACTCGCTCGTTTTGATGATTTTCGCCGCCGCGGTCTGTCTGCCAACGGGTTGTCGGCAAGGCGACCGAACGGTGTCGGCAGATCAAGTCGCTCACCAGCCGGTGGAAAAGCCGGAGGTCGTCGAGGAATTCTGGCCCGACGGACAGCTCCGACTCCGCAAGCAGATCCTGCTAAAGCCCGACGGCACGTCGGTGAATCACGGCACCTACACGCGTTGGCACAATAACGGCCGGAAGGAATATGAAGCCACATATGACCACGCCAAGCTGCACGGGGTCGAGATTGCCTGGCACAAAAACGGTCAGAAATGGACCGAGCAGCACTACGATCACGGCCCGCGGCACGGCGTTCGACGAAATTGGGACGAACAGGGTCGGCTGCGTGGCGAGGAGCACTACGTCAAGGACCGCCCGCACGGTACATGGACGATTTGGAAAGGCGACGGCTCGATAAAGTGGCAGGGAAAGTATGACCACGGCACGCCGTTGCCGCGGTAGTCTCGCCTAACTAACGTGTACGCAAGCGGTTAAAAACCAGTCCCACAGCGCGGCCTTTGGCCGCAACCACAGGGGCATTGACGATTGGGGATTGACGATTGACGATTGACGATTGGGGATTAGTGCCGGGCTGCGTCGTTGAGAGCACCCACTTTGAACTTTGCACTTCGAACTCTGCACTTTGCACTTAGAACTTTGAACTCTGGACGGGGGGCCCATGGCTTTAGCCGTGGGGGACACGAATCGACCATTCATTCGTGTCCCCCGCCGCTGAAGCGACGAGCCACCCACCACTCGCGCGGCGAGAAACCTTCGCGCACCGCGAAGAAAGCAGCCGTTTGTAGTCCAGTCGGTTGAGGGTATAGATATATGTCTTGCTGAAATAGCAGGTTTTTTGCTACTATTGATTAATGCAATCCGGCTGGGTGCGGGTCAGGCGGCCCGCGGGGGATACTTGCCGATGCGTGCTGACAATGCGACGTGAACCTTCCGACGTCCGGCTAGCGAGCGCCGCTGTCGCGATTTCCGACCGATCCAGTTTCGCCCTGGTCCATATGTGGCACCGGCGTCTCGCCGGTGAACCCGAAGGAGGGTAATGGTGAATTACCGAGCATTTTCCCAGATTATCGCGCTGTGTGTAATCGTTATGGTAGTGAGCTTTGCACGGGCCCAACAAGCCGACAAAGCCCCGCCGAAGTCGCAGGCCCAGCCGGGCCACCTTGAAACCCAGAACGACCCGTACGTTCCGGTCGAGCGCGGAGCGCTGGGCACCAGCACCGGCGGCCGCTACATCCGTAACGGCTACGTCAGTATCCAGGCAAACGTCGACGCACAGGGCAACAACATCATCGGCGACGCCGCCAACGAGCCCTCGATCGCCATCGATCCAACCGACCGTCGCCGAATGGTCATCGGCTGGCGTCAGTTCGACACGATCAGCAACGATTTCCGCCAGGCCGGCTGGGGCTATACCAGTGACGGCGGGAAGAACTGGACTTTTCCCGGCGTGATCGAGCCGGGCGTCTTCCGCTCCGACCCCGTTCTCGACGCCGACGCCCAGGGTAACTTCTACTATAACAGCCTGACCACCGATGGTTACTGGGACTTCTGGTGCCACGTTTTCAAATCGACCGACGGCGGCCAGTCCTGGGACGACGGCACCTATGCCTGGGGCGGCGACAAGCAATGGCAGGTGATCGACTGCACCAACGGCATCGGCCAAGGCAACATCTACGCCTCCTGGAACCTGTCCTACAGCACTTGCGACGGGCATTTCACGCGTTCGGTCAACGGCGGCCAGTCCTTCCAAAGCTGCACCTATGTCCCCGGCAACCCCTATTGGGGAACCCTGGCGGTCGGGCCCGACGGCGAGCTGTACGTTTCCGGGCAAGGTTTCCTCGTTGCCAAGTCCACCACCGCCCAGGACCCGCTTGAGCCAATGGCCTGGGACTTCTCCACCACCGTAAACCTCAACGGAAGCATCGTCTTTTCGGCCGGTCCAAACCCCGCCGGTCTGCTCGGACAATGCTGGATCGCGGTCGATCACTCCGACGGTTCCACGCGCGGCAACGTCTACATACTCAGCTCGGTCGATCCGCCCGGGGGCGACCCGCTCGATATAATGTTCGCCCGCAGCACCGACGGCGGCCAAAACTGGAGCCCGCCCATCCGCATCAACGACGATGAGAGCACCAGCGCCTGGCAGTGGTTCGGTACGATGTCCGTCGCACCCAACGGCCGCATCGACACCGCCTGGTACGACACGCGCGGCGATCCGGGCGGGTACGACTCGGAGCTTTACTACTCCTATTCCGAGGACGGCGGCCAGACCTGGTCGACCAACGAGGCACTCAGCCCCTCGTTCGATCCGCACGTTGGCTGGCCCCAGCAGAATAAGCTCGGCGACTACTTCGACATGATCTCCGACGACATGGGCGTCGACGTCGCCTACGCCGCCACCTTCAACGGCGAGCAGGACGTCTACTTCATTCGCATCGGCGATACCTGTTTCGACGCCGGCACGGTCGAACTCGATCGCAACGAGTACGCCTGCGAGAGCACCGCCAACATCCAGGTCAACGACTGCGGCCTGAACACCGATGACCTGCTCGTCGAGACCGTCGAAATCACCATCGACTCCGACTCCGAACCCGCCGGCGAATCCGTCCTGCTGACCGAAACCGACATCGACACCGGCCTGTTCGAAGGCTCGGTCCAGCTCAGCGAGACCGACGGCCCCGGCGTCCTCCACATCGCCGAGACCGACACCGTCACTGCCACGTACATCGACGCCGACGACGGCGACGGCCACTACAACGTCACCGTCACCGACACCGCGCTGGTCGACTGCACCACCCCGATCATCTCGAACGTGCAGACCATCGACATCGGACCTCGCAATGCGTACGTCACGTTCGACACGGACGAACCGACGCTCGGCACGGTCCGTTACGGTCATTCGTGCGGCGACCTGACCGAATCCGCCTCGCAGGGCGGCTATGACGCCGTTCATTCAATCCGACTCGACGGCCTCGACGATAACAGCACCTATTTCTACGTCGTCGACGTCGAGGACGAGGCCGGCAATCCCGCCACCGACGACAACGGCGGGTCGTGCTATATGTTCGCGACGCCGGACATCCCGAACTTCTTCACCGAGTCTTTCGAGTCGGGCGGCAACGACCTGGACAACCTCAGTTTGATCTTTACCCCCAACGCCACCGTGGATTTCTACGCCGGTTGTGTTGAGGAGATTGACGAGCTGCCGACCGATCCCAGCGGCGGGACGAATATCAGTCTCTCTGACGATGACTACGAGCATATTTATCTGTCCGGCGGCGAGACTGTCTTA
>JAUWNI010000134.1 GCA_030612705.1 Phycisphaerae bacterium
CGCCCGTGGGGATCACGGCCACGGAGTACCCGAGTTGCTGATTGTGGTAACGCGAGCTAAAGCGGGCCGCCAACTCCGCCAGCTCGCGACGGATTCGCCCACGATCGCAGTCGGCTACGATCGTCGGTATGTCGAGATCGAAGCCGACGTCACTATCCACCTCACAGTAGAGCTGCACACTCATTGGCAGGGCGTCGATATCCGGCACGCTTTCGGCAACCTCGGGCTCCGTTTGGCCGTGATTCGATGGTGCAGTGTTTTCGCTGTCGTCGCCTGTCTGGCTCGCAACGCCGGCCAGGTGGTTGCTTTTTGCCGCCCCCGGTATCTTTGGTTCCAGCAGATCACGAAGAGTATCCGCGTGCGCTGTCGCGAACCGTGCAACGAGGCCCCGCAACTCGCGACGTAAGACTTCGTACTGGCTCGAAAATACTACCAGGTCACGCACGTCTTCCGGCTGCTCGTCGTACTCACTGAACGTAATCGTTACGGCAACCATTCCCTCGGGCTTGGAGGTGGCCTTGGGCTCCGGCTCCGCCTCTGACACCGGGTCGGGTTCGGCTGGGGGTTCCGGCTCATCGTCCAAATCGGTGCCGGTATTACCGCGGATCTGCGCCGCCAGTCTACGACATTCCGCGTCACTCTTCTGACTGCGATCTTCCTCCAGTTTTGCTACAGCCGCCATCGCGTCGGGATCGCTGCTGACGAATTGGGCGCATCCCCGCACGACGGCCGCCACGTCATGACGGCGGTAGAGCGGCATCGTTTCGTCGCCGATCTTGGCGATCGTGGACATGGTTGTCTCGTCGAGTTCTATCAGACGTGAGCGACCACAACAACATAGCCACTTGAAGAGGGACCCGCGGAGCTCGTCGACCAGCTCGCCGGCTTTCTCCATCGCTATGACGCCGGTGCTTTGCTTGACGCTGTCGTCATCCAGCGACCAGTCCCAATCGAATTGCAGGTCCTCAAGCGTCTCGCCGATCTGCTCATGCCACATGTCGAGCAGCCGCAATCGCTGCATGATCGCGGCCGCCATCTCGGCGGCGCTTGGCATGTTTTTTACCCGCACGTTGTATGGGTCGCGTGCGTCTAGGCCGGCGGTAAGCTCCGCCAGCGTGACAACCGCGCGCTCTTCTTCTTCCAACACTTCGTCCTCAACAACGGGTGCGCCCATCTTGTTTGCTTCTTGCTTTCCAGTCATGGCGGTCTCCCTATCTCACCATTTCCTGCCGGTCGGCGACGCCCCACGCGGAGCATCCCGGCCGGCGGTTATCGACTCCGCCGGGGCTCCCGCGGCTGCGGGATCTCCTTCGCTTCCGTAAGCGTGATAAAGAGCAGCTCGTCCTTGTGCACGCTCAGGGTGTACCTCCCACAACACGCTTCCACAGTCAGCCCCAACCGCTTAATTGCCCGATTAATATTGATTCTCCGCCGGCCGGCAACTGGGCGGCCCTTACGCGTAACCACCGAGGCAGCAACGCTGCGTTGTTGCTCACCGTCTCGGACCGCCCGAAGGCCGACCCGAAACGTTTCCGGGTCCGCGAGCACGATGGCGTAATTACTGATGCCAACCAATCCCAGGTCTTCGGTCCGAAGTAAGAGAGTGCCGTTCTTGCCGAGCGAGCACTCACCCTCTCCGAGACCTTCGACGGGCTTGAACAAGCCAGGCTCAACGAGCTCGAATGTCATCAACGCGGCCTCCACAAGTTGCGTGGGCACGGCGGCCGGGCAAGCCCGGCCGCCATCTGTGTTCACGCCACAGTTGAATATGCACCGTCCATCAACGGCACATCGGCGACGGACCGTCCGCCGCCGTTCTCAACCTACTCACACTGCGATGCCAATGCGCGTCGCGCCGGGCGAGCGAGTAACGCTCGCCCGGCGACACACACAGCTAGTAGTCAGCCCAGCACCGCAATCCTCTAGCCTTCGCGCGACACCTCCGCTGCCGCTACGGGGCAAGCCGCCGTTCGACTTGCCGCCTCTTCATCGTCGGTTCCCGTTTACGTCGCTATTCGATCATCCCACTTTACGCAGCAACGCACCGTGGGTCGCACCGTCAATCTCTTCCATCGCCGACGGCCCGATCGCCATCCGCAACGCCGCCACCAGCTTGGGTACATCCAGCGTTTCTTTCGAGCTAATATCGAACGCCATTCGAACCACTGCGATCGCGAACCCGAGCGAGCCATAGCCCCGCACATTGGCCAGCCGCGCCAGCCAGCGCACTCCATCGGGTGTCACGACGCGCATACGGTCGTTGCGGAGAATCCGCACCAGATCATCCACGGTGAACACGTCCCCGCCCTCGGCATCCGCCCCGTCCTTGGTGATATCGAAGATCGGATACATCCGCCGCGTCAGTTGCGGCGCGATCGGGCTCCGCTCACCGCTGCGGCTCCTGACGATCAAGCGGTAAAAACCCTCATCACCAAAGAACACGAAGGGCGTATTGCGGCGGCCCTCCGGGTCGGAGTTATCGTAGAGATTCCTCAGACACGTCAGGCCCTCCGCGGACAACTGCTGGCATTCGTCAACTACGACCACTATGTTTCTGTGCTTCTGGAGGTAAGATCGGATCGCCGCCAGCCGCTTCGGATGCGACTTGTGCAGCACCTGCCGCAACCCTTCGATCGCCTGGCACAACAGGTGCGTGACGCCGCGCGCGTTATTGAACGTCTCGTCCGGCCGGATCAGCACAACGCTACCTCGCTCCGCGGCGAACGCCCTGGCGTGCACGCTCTTGCCGGAGCCGGGCTCGCCAATGATGACCGGCATACTGTTGTTCCGAATGCCAGCGCGTATCACGCCATAGATTTTGCGCGTGAGCCCGATCTCGGCGGTCTGCCGCACGTCGAAGCGCCCGGACCGCTCGCGGTCCTCGGCGAGACTGCGATCGATCATTCGCAGGTACTTCGCGCGGTCGCCCTTGTAGGTACCCTTGCGGATCTCGGTCAGCGTTGAGACCGGAATGCCGACCCATTCCGCCACTTCCTTCCATGGCTTGGGCCGACCGTCTTTCGTTGTGTGATCCCGCCGCCAGTCTTCCAACTCGCCAATCAAGGCGTGATCGACATCGGGCGTAATATCCTGGTCATCCTTGACCATCAGAAAACTCCGTCGGGCCTCCTGCCCTAGTCGCTCGAATCCGTCGTGTTGACTTTCGTCCGGAGGCATATTCACCTATCCCACGTCCGCCAAGCGGTCGAACGCGCCCCGGTCAGCCTCCTGCGCCGGAACGCCGGAATCCTCATGCTCGGCTGGGTAATCCGCCCACGAGCACGTTGGCGTAACGGCTCGCTCGGCATCCTCCTGACGCTGAGCGAGCCGCGCGAACCCATCGACACGGTCGCGATCCGTCGCGATCGCGCCTTCCTGGGCGCCACCGGCGGTCCCCGCCGGCGATTCTTGTTTCACTTCACCGGCCCCCACTGGCGATCCTTGCTGCACTTCGCCGGTCCCCCGCGGCCGTTCCCGTGACTTGAGTCGCTTTGCTGATTTGGCCAGGTCCGACCGCACAATCCGCACGCCACGCTGATCCTCGATACCCAGCTCGGCACGGAGTTTGCGCTCTCCCGCGAGCATGTAGTCGCGTTTCACGCGGAGAATGCGGGACGTGTCGCTGAGCAGTGAATCATCCCGCGCCGGAATGTAGTTACGGACCACGCGCTTGTACCGCTCGCGCCGACGCCGAGCCTCACGACGATGCTCGTTTGTCGCCCCGGCGCGCTTGTCAGCGTAAGCGTGGCAGATCGCCGCGCCGTCCTGCTCGCATAAAATGATTCGATCGGCCAACTCGGCGTCTGGCAGAATCCAGACCCGCCGCCCTTGCAGCTTCGCCAGGTCTCCGGGCTCCGGTAGATACAGTGCGTTGTCGAGCAACACTCCGTCGATGCCAACTACCCGGCTCAGCGGCTTTCGGTTCTTGGTCATGGATGGCGTGAAGTAGACATCCAGCACGTCCGGGTCTACGACCAACCGATCGGGACCGTGCAGCTCAGCGTAGAGGTTTGGCGACAGGCCGCCCAGCACCTTGGCGGGTGTTGCGTTATCCGTCTCCATGAACAGGCACGCCCATTCGTTGAGGTCGTCAATTGTAGGTAATTTATGGACGTTCGCCCGTGCCCAACGGTGCGCGTCCTCATGCCGCTCCGGCAGACCGCCGCCGCAGAATGAGCGGACGAACCGGTCAAGTTCGTTTTTCATGCGGTTCCAGGCCGATTCGATCGGTTTGGCGTAACCCTCATACGGCGGTGCCAGAATCACCTTAACGCCGAACATTCGCAGAAAAGCGCCCGTACCCTCCTCGTCCGCGAGCGTCTTGTAGAACGAGCCGTTGTCAGTCTGTGCCACACGTGCCAGCCCCCCATCCGAACGCGCCGCCCCCGCGATGCTCGCGCTTATCAGGTCGCCGTTCTCGGTGGTGCCGAATCGCAGGTCCGCCCATCGCCGGGAGTACGGCACATACACACCCGAACAGGTCGGGCGACCGGGTCGCAACTCACCGCCGGCCATGATCCGCTGATAGAACACGTCCTCGGTTCGGCAATCCAAAGACCACCAGCCGCGCACACTCCTACGCGGTCGCTTGCCCTTGGGCGCGATCGCGTCCAGGGCGCGCTCCCCCTTGCGTGCCAAGACCTTTGCACCTTTTGGAATTCCGCCGATCCGCTCACGGACCATCCTCTCACTCGGGGCCGGAAACCGCTCGGCGTGCGCGTAGGCCCGCACTGCCCGGTAAATGTCGATCGGGCGCCCATGTGTGTGATAAAAGAATTGATCGCAGAGGTGTTCCGCGCGCGGATGCCATTCGGTCTTGCCGCTGCCTTTCGGCCGGCCGCGGCGCGGAACCTCGCGCCGCTCGCTCAGCACGAGGAGCGCTGCGTACATAGTGCTCTTACTCGCGCTGAGCCTGTGGTCCTTCAGCCACGTGGTATCCGGCCCGTTGGCGAACGCCATGTACGTTTCGGGCACAGACTTCGACATGTGCGGGTGCTCTGCCAGGAACCTCTGAAAGCGCACCTCACGCTCCGCGTTCAACCTCCACGAGCGCCGCTGTGCCTCCGTGTACGATGCCCACCCCTTCGGCAACTGAAATATCGTCTGCGCTTGCACGAACGCGGTGACGGTCATCCCGCCCGCTGAGCTACTCTCGGGCAAAACCGCGCTACCACACACCCCCCAGCCGTCTGACCGTAGCGTCTTTTGGTCCTCGGCCAGCAACCCGATCCAGTCCAAACGCCGTTGTCTCGCGGCCTTCCCGCGCCCAAACGCCGGCCCGTACTGTCCAGGCGAGTACCGCCCGTGCCGATCCGAAGACAGCGGCGACACCACCGCCGGCGGGATTTTCACCGGCGTCGGTTGCGCGAATCTTGAATCGTGTTGTCGGGCCGCGATGGCCGTCATGCTAGTCTCCGCCGTTGGCGACACTGCTTTGGCCGGCCCGGACCGCCGCGGCCGTCACGCGCGCCTATGGCCGGATCAAGCCGTCTGTACCGCTGGATCGTGCGCGGCGTGCAACCGAGTCCGCTCTTCCGTAAAAATGTTGAGTTCCTTCGCGCCAGCTCGCAAACGATTGCCCGGTATAAAAAATTAGGTCTGGCGTGGCACAACTCCGCGAATTTCACAAGGAGCTCGATCATGTCATAGTGCCGTCTACGCTGCTTTGCGGGCCAATCCACAAAATTTGTGGGCATCACGTCCAGGAGAGGGATACGCAAACTGATCGCCTTACCGCTCACTTGCTTTGCCCTTTGATGCTAACATGGTGGCCGCCGACGCCGAGGCGATCCTTGCCTCAGACGCCGGCGGCGCGGCGGTAGCTCGAAAGTTAGTTCCATCGGTGATTTCAGATCGGTTTTTCGCCACCGCAAGCCACCATTAAAGCCTATCCTATCCTAGTCTACCACCTTACAACACACGCCGACTACGCCGCGTCCGCTTGTGCCGCACTGCTTAGCGCCGACGCCACCGCCTCCTGAATCTGCGGCTCCGAGCAGCCGGCCCGCACACACTTCGTCGTCGCCCCGCGAAGTGCCTTGAGCGCCGCGCGCGTATCTTTCCGACTGTTCTCACCACCCGACACGGTCAGCCGAGCCGCCTCCCCTCCAGCCTCGCTCCCCCGTGTCTGATTGCCGTGGAATGCCGCCGTGAAGCGTGCGCAGTCTTCCGCGCTACGCGGACATTTCGGCCACGCCCGGAGCACGTTGACGACCCGGCTGGCCCATGTTTTGCTGTAAGGACGGCGGCGTACCTTCAAGCCGATCACCTTGCCGATCGCCGCGCACGTGGCCGTCTCCGGCGTGCTCTTCCTTTCGTTCGCGGCGAGCCACTTCAGCAACGACCGGCCCCATCGCCACGAGGCTCTGCCGTTACCACGCTGGACATCACGGTAGGCAATCGCGATCTTTTGCAGCGTCACTTGATTCTCCATAACGTCCCGTCAAACGGGACGGGTCCCAGGACCTTCTAGGACCCATTCCACATCTTCCGTGCCTTGCCCTGCCTCGCCCTACCTTGCCCCGGCTTCGGAACATGCAACTCACCACGAACCCGTTCAACATGAAGCTCGCCGCCAGGTTCAACGTCAACCGTGAGCTCGCCGCCAGGTTCAACCGCGATCGCCATGAGAATCTCCTCTACGCACAGGCCGCCATGCTGGCAGCCTTGCCGCGCCTCGCGCTCGGCACGACCACAAGCCGCGATGGTTCGACATCCAGCGCCACCGCAAGCTTCCTGATCGTCCTCGGCGATAGACCTTGCCCCGCGCACATGCGCGTGGCGATCTTTCCACTCAGTCCAGCCTTCCCCATCAGCTCTGACCAGCTCAGCACGAGCCCCATCCGGTAGCGGTCGATCAGTTCAACGTTCGGTACAATCATGCCTTTCATCTGCTGCCCTCACTTGGGTGTCGAATTATCTTTCGACACCCCCCAATACCATGGCACCCCGTCCGTTGCAAGCCCTTCGTCGAAATATTTTTCGACCCGCGTCTGAACTCTGCCGCCGCTTGTCCCGTCCGCCTGCACCAGCTATAACCTCTCCATGCAACGACCCACAGAGTTCGGCTGCTGGTTCCGCACCTTCCGCCAGGATCATGGGTACCAGTCTGCCGCGGAACTCTCCCGGCGCGCACGGCTCCATCGGAGCTACGTCAGTGCTCTGGAACGCGGGAACGCCCACCCGAAACCGGAAACCATCGCCCGGCTCGCCGAGGCGATGCGCCTTAACCGCCGCGACCGCAGTGAATTGCGCCGACGTGCGAATCTGGAGAAAGTCCCCTCTGCACTTCGCGCCGAACTCGACCGAACGTCTATCCCGGATCTCGTGATCTGGGAGCACCTTCCCGAGCTCGTCTACCACACCGAGCATGATCCGCTGGCGACGTGGGACGCGGGCTTCGATCCTCTGCTGGGACACCTTGTCCCGGCGATGGCGTCGCTGCTCGCATGGGTCTCGTTGACGAAGAAGGCACCTACGAAACAGCAGCGCAAGCGCTTGAAAGACGCCGCTCGCATGTGCTTCGACAAATCGCTCGCACACCATCGAGAGTCCCCGCAATGGTCGCCGATCGATGATTCGACTCCCGCCGCCAGCAATGCCAGGTCGTTTCTGCCTCGCGCCTGGCGCACGGAACTTTTCGCCGAACGTCGATCGGCCGTGAATATCGTCAACGTGCTGAAGCGCTGGTCATACCTCCCCGCCAGCTATCGCGGTTCGCCGCGCTTGGCGGTCCGCTTCAAAGACAGCGCCCTCAACGACGTCTACCGTTTCGCCGAGATCCCGCCGCCCCTGATCGTCAACACGCACGATGCCATGGTCGCCTGTCATCTCGGGAACCTGCTCGACCTCACCAGCGAACTCGGGGTCGGAGCCCAGAGCCTCCAGGAATGGGATCTCGCCGGTGACATCGGTACCGGCCCGGATCAGCAACGATTCGATTTGGGCCTCAATGATATTGAATGTAGGCTGCGTGCGTCGATCGAGAACGCCAGGCCGAGTTCGGCCCCCGGACTGGCACCGCTAGAAGCGATCAACGAACTCGTCGGTGTTCGCGAGCGAGCCAAGTTCGCCCTCCGTGTTTTCCAGCTTCCTGAGTTCGCCGCCGGCGCACTCGCTTGCACCGAAGCCGAGCTCCGTGCCGCCCTTGCCGCATGCGCAGAAGTCCTCCACGATCCTGATCCCCGCCGTGAGCGCTGACGCCGGCTCCCCATCGAGCACCCGGCCGTCGTGACCAGGCCGTCGAGCCGCCGTTGGCCAGCGTTGACGCAGCCTGGATGAAGTCTTCAAATAGAGAGTGTGTGATTCGAGATAGAAGGAAGGGGTGGTGTGATGACTGAGGCGGGCGAGGATGCAATCGCGCGGATTAAGCTTCTGATTCTCCTAGCGGGCTTGGTGGTCGTCCTGGTGGGCTGGGTGATCGCCGGGTGGAAATTAGGAGGCCGCATCGGCGAGTGGCGTGGTCGCAGGCGAGCGGGGGCGTGCTTGGGTGCGATCCTTGGGCCGCTGGGCTGGTTAATCACCGCGTTGTTGCCGCGAACGGTCGCCGCGGAAGCCGAGCATCAACTGCGTATCGAGGCGGAAATAGAACACCGTAGGTCGAAACCGCAAGCCTAGATCCATTCGAGCCCCCATCGAACCGACCCCGAAAACCACCCGAATCGAATCGAGCAGCCTACCCGTGCGCGCGCCCGGTAGCCTGCCGGCAACCCAGCGGCGTTCGTCTCCATCGATTTGGCACGCTACGTGCTAGGGCCGAATCGAGGTCTGCGCGGGGCGCCCCGCGCGTCGACGCGATCGCCCCTCACAGCCCGCAAACGCGGCTCGGGGCGGTTTTTTTCCAGGATTTTCCTCCGATAAATATCACAATCCCTCCAATGACTTACACGAACCACCCCGCCCCCACCCCCGCACAACCCCATACCGTACATGCACTTACGCGCACATTGCCCCGGCCGCCGCGCCGTAAGTCATAAAAACTCGCTGCCAATTTATTTCCAGGGTTTATTGGCGCTATCTATTGGTGGTGACTAGTTATCGAGTTGTCAATGACTTGCGAACCACTTGTAACCCTCGTTTTCGGTCGAAAAACGCGTTGTAAGCGCCTGCAACATAAGCACTTGCGCGCCGACTCCCGAATTCCCAAGCTGGACGTCGTCGGTTCGAATCCGATCGCCCGCTATCTCATTGTCCCGTAGTCACTTAAGGCAACCCCATTGAGGTGGCCCCGGGGGGCTTCCTGTCGTCGGAACCGCCTTCACGGGGCCAACAACGCGGTTTACGACTGCCAGCTCAGAAGCTGGACGTCGTCAGTTCGAATCCGATCGCCGGTTGCTTCATAACACTGTCTGAGACAGGAACTTGCGGGCCTCTGAGGCGGGCCGCAGACCGCGCCGTTCTGGCGAGTCGTGGCAGGTTTCGTGGCAGAGCACAGTGAGTTCCCGTAGTCAGCGCAGCCAAAAATGGCGTTGATTGCAGAAATATGGCGTCGGATGAATGCGCAAACCCCCTCCGCAGTGTGGCTGCAGCCAAGACGGCGCCGCGCGGCCTGGTACGGATGGACGGCAGTGAGCCAACTCATACTCGTACCTGTCCTTCGCCGGACGTTCGATCTTCGCCGCTTCGAGCAGATTGCCGACGATCGTAGCCTGAACGAGCGTCTCCGGTCCGTCTACGCGCATCCCCACGACGGTGAAAACAGCACGGCGAGCTAGTCGTCCCTGAAGAGGGCTGGAAGGAACTGTATTTTGTGGCTGAAATAGAGTCCGGGTGGGCGTAGACTTTGGCACGGAATCACGGACGAACCTCCGAAACCTTGCAAAGTTGAACGGACTCATGAAGCCCAAACCCCAGCCCGCCGACGCGTTCCAGCTCTTCCAGGCCCATTTCCGCCAGATCCTCAACCGCGCGCACCCGCTCGTGCAGCTTGCAGACCAGATCGACTGGCCGCGTTTCGACGCCGCCTTCGCCGACAGCTACAGCGAAGCGCTCGGCGCGCCGGGTAAGGCGATCCGCCTGATGGTCGGTTTGCAGTACCTCAAGTACGCCTTCAACGAGTCGGACGAGTCGGTCGTCGACCGCTGGGTCGAAAACCCGTACTGGCAGTACTTCTGCGGCTTTACGCACATGCAGCACGAAGCGCCCCTCGACCCCAGCAGCCTGAGTCGTTGGTGCAAACGCGTGGGCGCCGAGCGGCTGGCGCAGTTGCTCACCGAGACGGTCGAACAGGCGGTTCGCACAAAACAAACTCCCAAGCGGGATCTCAAGCAAGTCACCGTCGACACCACGGTGCAGGAGAAGAACATCACCCATCCCCCGATTCGAAGCTGCTCCACACTGCGATCCGCAAGCTCGGTCAACCCGCCCAGGAGCGCGGCATCCAGTTGCGGCAATCTTACATTCGCTTGGGTTAGCGGACTGCCATCCAGGCGAGTCGTTACGCTCACCAGCACCTCCCCGGCCAAGCCGCCGCTCGGGATCAGTGCGTAGAGGCCAGTGCAACGCACGTAAGTCGTTGTGCCGGGCCGCGCACTGGATTCTCGACAAGAACCAGTCACATTCTTGTATACTGGACGCAATGGGCGGCAGGCGCGCAATCATCTGCCCGCACCGCTTGATCGGGACGACCTGACAGCCAGGTGTCCCGAGTGGAACCAGGCGATGTGGGGAAAGCGACAAGCCGTCAGGGCACCCGGCGAAGCGTGTCGACGACACCGCGGCGCGAGGCGAAAGGAAACATGTGATGAGAGTTGCCACACGCGTGATGCACTCCAGAGTGAGTTCGGCTGCAATCTGGATCTTGGCATGGAACGCAGGATTAGTCGGAGGGGCGCATGCAGCGTCTCCAGCTTGCACAAGCGCCGTCGCACAGCCGACAGAGAACTACTCCTTCATCGTTGGAAGCGCCGACTTCTTCGACTCGGACGGCGACCTGGAGTCGGGAAGCACGTTCGCATGGCTGGTGAACGGCGCCGTCCACGCCAACGGACCGGCGGCGGAGCTGCTGCGGCTGGCTTTCGATGATTCGCTGGAGGGCAGCGGCGGCGAGGAACCCCTTACCTACAGCGGTGTCACCTATGACGCCGGCCGCTGGGGCTCCGCGCAGGCGTTGCAACCAGGCGGGAGCGTGACCTATGCGTGCGACGGGAATCTCGACCTGGATGAGGGCACGATCGAGATGTGGGTAGCGCCGCGCGCCGACGGCGACGATCCGGTCTACAGCAGCCGCTCCCACTATCTATTCCAATACGCCGCCCCCAACGGTGACTACATCTCCATTGCCCAGCAGGCTAGCAGCGGCACAGCCACAGCCGCCTTCGCGGTCTGCCTGAGCCATCATCGTCGGGTCCCGCGCTTGAGTGAGAACCCGACGACGACGGCTGCTTGCGGCAGACCGCGGGGCGACAGTGATCTACCAAAGGACAGAGCCCCGGTTCAGGAGCTAGCAGTCTGTCGGACTTAGGCTCCACGTCTCCGACACGCCGATCCGTCTCCGCTCGCACGGAATCGGCCAACTGGTGAGCGCGGGTGGTTTGATGATCGGAGCTCGGCGGCGACTTGTCGTTTGGGATGGGATTGGGGCCAAGAGAGGAGGCGCGGAGGACTCCCCGGGGATTGCTCAGGCGGTTTGGAGGGAGAATAGCCGCTTGAA
>JAUWNI010000166.1 GCA_030612705.1 Phycisphaerae bacterium
CGCCCGGTCGTTCGGGGAGTAGAGTTTATCCTTCCCGAAGGACCGGGCGGACTGAAGTCCGCGGCTCTTCGAGTGGCGTTTGCCTGGAACAACAAATCGTTGTCGCGCGATCGTTATCGGGCGCGTGGCGCTGATTTATACAATTCCCGCGAAAACGATTCGGCGGCACCTTTGAGTGGTTGGGGCCCCGTGTGGAATATATTAAGGGACGTTGACCGCGGCGCGAGGGCGATAATAACTTGGCCGGGCGGGGGCAAATTGTCTTTCCTCACTACGGTGCTAAAGATCAAGTGGAAAGAACACGAGGATGTCCCGCGAATATTTTTCCATTCTGGGTTTAACCCCGGGTCGTTACGAGCCGAAAGAGATCGTTCGGCGTTTCGAGGCCCGCCGCCGACGCCTGCTCGTCGAGTTGGACGATCCTGCGCGGCACGTCGAGTCACGCCGCCGACTCAACGAATTGCATCGAGCCTATAACGCCCTACATGACCCGCGGCGGCAGGCCGAACACCTCCGCGTTGCCCGCAACGACAATGACGACAATGATCGCGTGGCCCGGATGCGGCGTTTGATCGAGGCCTCGCTCGAGGGCGGACTGCTGCGTTATTCGCGCCGGGCGGAAATCCTCGCCGAGGGACGCCGACTCGGCTTCTCCGAATTTCACACACAACTGATGATCGCGCAGGTGCAGTTCGGCGGCGACTTGATCGTCACGCCGACGGACCGTCGCGTCTCTGCCTCGGCCGAGACCGCTTCACGCGTCGGGGCGCGTTTCGCCGCCGCCGGCGTGCTGGCCCTGGCGCTCTTCCTCGCCATGATCCGCTGGCTGGGCACGTAGCGGCTGGCGCCTCGCCGGCCGTCGGTCACTGGCTTATTCAACCGTGTCAATTCACCAACCTTCCGCGCTGAAACGTGTCCTTACGCGTACATTGCGTGTCTTGATTTAATTTCCGAGAGCATTGAGGAGTAGCGATGAGACGGATTGTCGGCGCGGGAGTGCTCGGTTTGTTTTTGTTGGTTCAGGGCGGGTGCATTGCGGTCTCGGCCAAGGAGGTCAATGCCGGAATGCGCTACGAAGCGGTGGCCGCCAGGGACGGCAGGATTTACGTCGTTGACAAAGAGGAGCTGACGGCACGCGAGGTCAGGATTCTCGCGGGCTCGGTGCTCGACGAGCCGTAGCGGCGCTAGCCTTGCAGGGATTCGAGCAGCTTCTCCAGGTCCGGCAAGACGCGAATGAGCTGGAACTGGAGGAAGTCGAATAGCAGGTGCGCAAACGTGACCGCCAGCAGGCTGCGAGAGAGGATAAAAAACACACTCAGCACGACGCCGATCGCGAAGATCTGAATCCCGCCGCCGAGCATGCCCTGCTGTGGTATGTGCAGCGCGGCAAAGATCATTGCGGAGATCAGCCCCGCCGACCACCAGCTTCCCAACACGCGGCGGAGATATGGTAGTAGCAGGCCGCGAAAGATGATTTCTTCATTGATCGCGACCGCCACGAGCAGGAGCAGCGTGGTGCCCAGTCGTGTAACCGGCATCTGCTCGATGAAATCCAGGCGTTTTGTCAGGTCATCCTCCAGCCCTGGTGAGATGGTATAGAGTGTGAGCACGAGTGCTCCGCTCGCGAACAGGGCGCCGTAGACGCCGACCAATGTGCCGATTCCCCAAAGCACCTGGCTTCCGATTTGGGTACACCGCAGCCCGAACGAGGCCGGCTTGATACGGTGCCGCAACACGAAATAGAGCAGTAGTCCCGTTGCCAGACCCGCCTGGCACCAAGTTTGGATGATGACCAGCGGACCGATTTCCGGCACGCCGACGTCCTCACCCCCGATCGGTGCCAGGAGGGCCGGCAGGTAGGGCAGAACGATCGCCGCCAGCAGAACCAGCGTCAGGTCGAGCAGCGCATCACGGCGGCGAACGTAGGGCAGCTCCAGATCGGGCGGCGGCGGAGCGAGCGGCGCGGCCCCGATTGGACGGGCAACGATTGCGGGGGGAGGAACGTCGCCAGGCAGCGGGGGTTGCTCGGTCATTTACCGTCTCTCGCACAAACCACGGACAATTGCCGTCCGCACACGATCATCGACCCTCTTTACGACGGCGCTAAAGAAGCGCGCCGCCGCATTGGCGCCGCGTGCATAAGCCGGATAATAACCGCTTCCGTCGGCGGTGTATCCGGCGATGATTACAATTGACCGCCGAGCGGCTTTTACGAACTTTGTATCGCGAGGATGACTTTTTGATGAGGACCAGCGCGCGGCAACCCGGCGGCCCGCAAGGCGGACTCCAACTCCAGGACAACGCCGTCCGGCATTGGCGCTGGAGCCCCACGGAAGGATTGCTTTCGGCACCGGTCCGCTGCAAACGTGAGCAGTGGTACCTGGCACGCGGCTTTTTGATTGACGGCGCGACCGATGGTTCCACCGATTTGCAACTGAGCTTCCTGCGCGACGGCGAAACGGTCTCCGAGCAACGTGTACCGCTCGACGCGGTCGCGGAGGCTGAGCGCGGCGAGGCTTTGCTGGGGTGGGTGCAGGCGCCGGAGAACGCGACACATTTGCAAGTGCGTTTGCCGGAGACCCGCGGTGCGAGGCGTTTCGATCGACTCGTGTTACACCCGATTGCCGAGCGTGATCCCAAGTGCCATCCGCTCGCGAACGTGCCGCGCTGGAGCAGTTATCGCCCGCCGTTTCCAATCGAACGCGTCGTGTTGCCGGCGTCGTTGGATGCTCTCGCCGAGCATCTCGAGGGAGTCGAGGTCGAGTTGCTCGCGTCGCCGCGCTCGCTGAGGAAATTAGCGGCCAAGGTGATCGGGGCGGCCTGCGTCATCGATCCCAAGTGGGTGCGCGTGTTGGGTTTGAAACTGTCGGATCTGGAGCGTGTGGCGGCGGGCTCGTGGATGATCCTCGATCTGGAAACGTTTTCAAAGTTGCTCAACCGCGGGGGCAAGACCCGCGCGAAGCTCGTCACGCACACCTCCGAGCATGAAATCATGTCGGCCCGCGTCGAGTTCGCCGACGTGGCGACACGCGGATTCGCGTTGCAGGATGTGCTTCCCTACGCGACTTTCGCGAGTGAGACGGCCTTTCGGGTCCGCGTCCTGCTCGCCGATCGAGCGTGGAAGCGTTACGCCGACGAGACCGGCTTCGCCACGTTGCTGGCGAGCGAAACGCCGTGGGAGAAAAAGTGCGGCGACGTGCTGTCGGCGTCGCGGGCGATCGAGCAGGGCGAGCTGGTCGTGACGGATCTGCCGTGGCTGGCGGCTGGTCGGCATGGCCGGCTGTTGGCGCCGCGGCTGGCGGAGCACCTGTTGCGGATGCACTTGGGCTGTCCGCTGGCCGACAGCGTGCAGTATTGGAACCGCTGGGACGATTGCCGGGTGGTGGTACGCGACCTCGGCGATCTGCCCCGGCAATATCCGCCGCTGCGCGCGGTCCGCTGGGCGTCGAAGGAAATGGGCATCGCACGACTCGGAATCACGCTGCCGTCCGGTGACGAAACCGAAAAATGTCGCCATTTGATGCTTTGCACCGGCCGTATCGATCAGCTTTCCAGCCACGACGGCATGCCTCCGGAACCGCTGGCGATTTTCATGAAATGGCTGGTTCGCGAGGTCCGGGAGCGTACGCGTTGGGCCACGCGTTATCTGGACAACACCACCGTCACCTGGCAGTTCGACACCGCCGACGGATTGAAGTACGCCCTGCACTTCGACTCGGCGACGGGCGTCGCGGCCGACAAGCCGGACGGCACGCTGATGCTCAAGACGGGCGACAGCCGGAGCGATCAACGGGCGGCGCGCAAGAATGAAGGTTCGGTGCGGGTGGTGACGTTGCCCGCCGGTGCCGGTGTCTTCGGCGACCGCTCGCTGATATACCAGGCGGACTTGACCGCTCGGCTGCGGCGTTGGATTGAACAGGCGGGGAGATGACCGGCTGCAAAGCGATACCGCGGCAGGGTGAGCATCATTTGCGTGCGTACATTGTCATTCCGAAAAGCGCGGCGCCGAGGAATCTACTTGCGAATGGGGGATCACCATCGGTTCGTGGGCAGATTCCTCGGTCGCGACGCTCTCGCGTCGCTCGGTCGGGATGACATTTTGGGATCGCGGGGCTTTGATTGCTTCCGGCGCTCGGTGATGCTACAAAACGTCGTTGACACGCCCGCTACGGACAGCGCGGCCTTGGTGGCCGGCGGTCGGTGGGCACAAACCCCATTGCATTGAGACGGGTTCGCATGCGTTTTGACAAGCTGGGACACACCTGCGTGGTCGGCCTGCAATGGGGCGACGAGGGCAAGGGCAAAATCGTCGACGCCATGGTCGAACACTTCGACGTCGTCGTTCGGTTCAGCGGGGGCGCCAACGCCGGCCATACGATCGTCTTCGACGGGAAAAAATTTGCCCTGCACCAACTGCCCTCCGGCGTGCTGCGCGACAATGTTATCAGCATAATTGGCTGCGGGGCGGTGGTCGATCCGGCCGTGCTGCTGGGCGAGGTAGAATCGCTTCGCCAGCGCCGCATCAATGTAGGCGACCGCCTGCGCATCAGCGACCGCTGCCAACTCGTTTTTCCATACCATCGGCGTCAGGACATCCTGGCCGAAAAGATCGCCCCGCCCGGCGGTAAGATCGGCACGACCGCCCGCGGGAGCGGCCCTTGCTATGCCGACAAGGTTTCGCGGCGGTGGGGCATTCGCCTGTGCGAGCTGTACCGGCCGGATCAACTGCGCGAACGCCTGACGAGCATCGTCGCTCATAAAAACGCCTACCTCGCGGCCCTCTACGACGATCGCGACCCGTTCGACCCGAGCGCCATCACGGATGAATACCTGGCGTTCGCCGAGCAGTTACGCCCGTTCGTCTGCGACGTGGCGGTTGAGTTGGCCGAGCACATACGGGAGGGGCGGCGCATCCTGTTCGAAGGCGCCCAGGGCAGCCTGCTCGACATCGACCACGGCACCTACCCGTTCGTCACCAGCGCGAGCACCGGCGTCGGGGGTGTCGCCGGCGGCGCGGGGGTGCCACCATCCACGATCAGTTCCACCATTGGCGTCATCAAGGCCTATACCACCCGCGTCGGCGAGGGACCTTTCCCGACCGAGCTTAGCGACAGCATCGGCAATAGCATCCGCGAGCGCGGCAAGGAGTTCGGCACGACCACCGGCCGGCCACGACGCTGCGGCTGGTTCGACGCCGTCGCGACCTCTTACGCCGTCACCGTTGCCGGCCCGCGTTATTTGGCACTGATGCACCTCGATACGCTCTCTGGTTTTGACGAGTTGAAGATCTGTATCGGATATCGCCGGGGCAAGGAAACCTTGAACAACTTCCCGGCCGATGCGTATACCCTCGCGGAGGTAGAGCCGGTCTACGAAACGCTGGAAGGTTGGCGGGAGGACCTGAGCGAGTGCCGGCGCGTGAAGGATTTACCGCCGCGGGCGCGGGCGTATGTCAAGGAGATCGGCCGACGTGTCGGCGTGGAGGTGGGCATCATCAGCGTCGGACCGGCACGCGATCAGACGATCTATGTCAAGGGTGGGGTATAACCATGGCGACCAAGCCGCCTTTGGATCCGTTGCAAGTGCTCGGTGTGCCGCACGAGGCCCTGCCGCGCCACATCGCGATCATCATGGACGGCAACGGGCGTTGGGCGCAAGAGCGTGGCCTGTCGCGGATCGAGGGGCATTACAGCGGCTCCGAGGCCGTGCGCGAGATCGTCACGCAATGCGCCCGGCTGGGCCTCGAATGCATCACGCTCTACAGCTTCAGCGTCGATAACTGGAAGCGGCCGCCGGACGAAGTGAGCGGTCTGATGGCGCTCTACGCGGATTATCTGGCGCGGGAGCGTCAAACGATCATGGACAACGATATCCGGATGATTCAGGTCGGACGGCGCGAGGGCCTGCCGGACGAGGTGCTGAAAGAGCTCGATCTTACCGTCGACGCGAGTGCGAACAATCCGGGCATGACGCTCTGTCTGGCATTGAACTATGGCGCGCGTACCGAAATCGTCGACGCCGTCCGCGATCTCGCGCGGCGTGTCCGGGCCGGCGACTTGCGGCCGAACGAGATCGACGAAGACCTGTTCTCGGCGTCGCTCTATACCGCGGGCCTGCCCGACCCGGACCTGCTGATCCGCACCGGCGGCGAGATGCGCGTGAGCAACTTTCTACTGTGGCAGATCAGCTACGCCGAGCTATACGTGACGCCGGTATTGTGGCCCGACTTTCGCAAAGAGCACTTGCACGAGGCGATCCGGGTCTTCGCGAGGCGTGAGCGGCGCTACGGGGGCGTGTTGTCGGCGCGGCCTTCCCCGGCGTCCTCGTCGACGGAATAAAGTCTAACCTCTTCGAGATATCCCGTGTCCGTCTTACGTCAGCGCGTTATCTCAGGCAGCTTGCTCGGAGCGGGAATCATCGTCCTGTTGGTGTTCGACGCGTGGCTGGCGACCCGATCCGTACCCGAACTGTCAATCGCCGGTGTCAACGTCGCCGCCTGGTTGTGCAATGGTGCGATCACGACGTTGATCGTGCTGGTGTTGAGCGCGCTGGCCGCTGGCGAAGTCACCCGCTTCATCCGCCAGGCGGGCTATCAGCCGAATCGCGTGGTGGTGCAACTGTTCGCCGCCGGGTTGGTCATCGGCCCGTACATCTCTTTCAACCTAGGTCGTGAGTCATCGTGGCATGACGAGTCGTGGGGAATGCTTTGGGTTTCGATCGCGCTCGGGCTCGCATTCTTGCTGCAAGCCGTACGCCGCGGGACCGAAAACGCCACGATGAACGTTGCCTCCGCGGTCTTCGTCATCGTCTACACCGGCGGCTTGGCCGGATATATGACGCGTTTGCGAATGGAGATCGGCGGCTATGAAGGCACGGCGATTCTACTATTCTCCATATTCCTTGTGAAAATCAACGACATCGGCGCGTTTTTCACCGGCCGATCATTCGGCAAGCACAAGCTGATCCCCTGGCTCAGCCCCAAGAAGACCTGGGAAGGCTTCGTCGGCGGCCTGCTGGTGACGATCATTTTCTCCGTCCTCGTCGGACACCTCCTGCCCGATTCGATCACTTCGCTGATGTCCGACGGCCCGCTGGCGTACCCGTGGGGGTTCGTTTGGTTCGGCTTGCTGATGGGCTTGCTCTCCGTCGCGGGCGATCTGGTGGCCTCGCTACTGAAACGCGACGCCGCGGTGAAAGACTCCGGCGAAGTCATCCCCGGCATGGGCGGCGTGCTCGATGTGCTCGATTCGCCGCTTCTGGCCGCACCGGTGGCATGGTTTTTCTGGACACGAATCGTTTAACTTTGCACCCGAGTTTCATAGCGCGGCCATTAGTCGTAACCAAAGGGGCCGAGGGTTCAAGGGGCCAAGGGGCCGAGGGATTGGGTGGCCCATGGCTTTAGCCGTGGGGGACGCGAATCGACCGCCCATTCGCGTCCCCCGCCGCTAAAGCGACTGGCCACCCGCCTTTGGCCGTGACTAAAGTGGCATTGACGATTTGGGATTTGTGCTGGGCTGCGCCGTTGAGAGCACCTACTTTGCACTATGAACTCTGCACTTTGAACTCTGGACGAGTGGCCCATGGCTTTAGCCGTGGGGGACACGAATCGACGGTCCATTCGTGTCCCCCGCCGCTAAAGCGACGGGCCACCCATAGCGAGAAAGTTTCGCGAATAGCGAAGAAATAGGCCGTTAGGGCCTGCGACGAAATAACTGTTGCAACTTGAGCCGGAAATCTGTATCCTCCCGGCATGACGACAGAAGCTGCGATTCGGGTGAAGTTCCGCGCGCTTGCCTCGTGCCTGGACGAGCATACGCGCCGTGTCTGGGCCGCTACAGAAGCCAGTTCGATTGGATACGGTGGCATTTCCTTGGTGGCACGCGCTACGGGGATTTCGCGGCGCGCGATTCTTGTGGGTCTGCGTGAGATCAAGGATGGAAACATTCTGCCGGAAGGACGAGTACGTAGGCCCGGCGGCGGACGGAAATCGGCCCTCCACCATCAGCCTGATCTGCAGGAAGAACTGGAGGGTCTGGTCGAGCCTTTGACTCGCGGAGACCCGATGTCGCCGTTGCGTTGGACGTGCAAGAGTACGCGTCGTCTTTCCCAGGAATTGACCAAGTGTGGATATTCGGCGAGCAGCCGTCTGGTGGCAATCCTTCTCCACGGGATGGGCTACAGCCTCCAGGGCAACCGCAAGACGATTGAGGGAAAACAGCATCCCGATCGTAATGCGCAGTTCGAGTACATCAACGCCCGCGTGACGGCCCAGATGCGTGCCGCCCAACCGGTCATTTCCGTGGACACCAAGAAGAATGAGCTGATC
>JAUWNI010000113.1 GCA_030612705.1 Phycisphaerae bacterium
CACTAGAGGGTTTTCACTTTCTCCGTAGCGGCGGACGCCCCTGTCGGCCGTGGATTCCTCGACAACCCTGCGTCCGACAGGGGCGTCGGACGCTACACCATTTCTGAAACCGCTCTAGATTAATCTATGCAGCCGCCATAGACAGACCAGGATCAGGAACCAGAAGACAATCTGCAACAGTTCGCCGCGTACGGGTTTCAGGCGGATCGTGAGCAGTTGGTGCGAGACATACAGGCGTAACATTTGCTTTTTGGGATCGTCGCCGGTGAACAGGGTTGTCAGCCGCCAGACGGTGCTGCTCAGGATCAGCGCCGAGTAGATCGCCAGGAAGATGACGAGCGTGGTTCGGAAGAAGATGAACAGGTCGAATTCGGGCATGTGTAATGTTATCCCGAGTTTATGGAGCTGTTTCTACGCCTTCGAACAGGGCCGAGCCGATGCGGACGAAAGTTGCCCCCTCCTCGACCGCGACGGCGTAGTCGATGGTCATGCCCATCGATAGGTGTACGCATTGCCGGCCAACCGCTCCGCTATGCCGCAACTGCTCCAATAACTCGCGTAGACGCGCGAAGTGCGGGCGGGCGGCCTCGGCGTCCGGGTTATACGGAGCCATCGTCATCAAGCCGTGCAGGCGGATGTGTGGGCACCGCGAGACGGCCTCGGTTAGCACGGCGGCATCGGCCGGTGGGGCGCCCGACTTGGCCTGCTCGTCGGCGACATTGAATTCGAGAAACGCATCGACCGTCAGATTGAGTCCTTCCGCCTGCTTTTCGAGCTCGTTCGCCAGCCGAACCGAATCGAGCGAGTGCAGGATGCGCGTGTGCCGCAGCAGGGCTTTGACCTTGTTTCGCTGCACGTGGCCGATCATGTGCCAGCGGGGGACGGCGTCTGTCGGGGGAGCCGGGGTCAACATGTCTATGTTAGACGCGCCGAGCGTCTCGGACCGCTTGGAGAGTTGCTGGACGCGGTTCTCTCCCAAATCGGACACACCCTCGGCGAGCAGTGCGCGGATGATGTCCAACTCGGTGTACTTGGTTACGGCCACCAGCCGCACGTCGGCCGGGTCGCGGCTGGAACGTCGGCAAGCCTCGGCGATGGCGGTCCGCACATCGGCGAGGTTGTGTCGCAGCCGTTCGATTCCTTCGGGTGTCGGCATCGGTCTGTCGTTTCCGCTCAAGAAGAAGTCATATTTTAGTGTCTTGTCAGCCATCAATTGATGGGTGCCATGCCCAAGCCGAAGGCGCGGGCATGTTTCTAAATAACCGTGCGTGAAAACGCACCGCGCGACGGCCCACACAGCGGAGCCGGCGTGTCCTCACGCCGGTTTCCGGGCCGGGGACGGCCCGGCTCTGTTGCATGATCGCGCATGGTCATATAGATACGGGACCAGCATGGCGGGAAAGGCCGCCGATTCCGTCATGCACCCATAACATTAGTCCACGGCTTATGGAGCCGGGCGACCTCTCATTCTATACTGTGCCCGTGAACTTCGATACATTGACCAGACTGCTCGAGCGGCTCGGTAGCGAGAGCTATAACATTTACCAGGTGGCGGCCGAGTTATTCCTGATCGGTTTGCTGATCAACTGGTGCGCGGGGGTGCTGCACGGCACACGCGGGACGCGGCTCTTACGCGGCCTGCTGATTGTCCTGATCGCCGCCACGTTGATCGTCCGCGTGCTGGCGGAGCAACTCGGTTGGGCACGTCTCGAACTATTATACCGGTACTTTATCATCGGGATGGCCTTCGTCGCGCTGGTCGCGTTTCAGCCGGAGCTGCGCCGGGCGCTGATCCGCGCCGGTGAGATGCGTTTCATGCGGCGGGTCCTGCCGCGCGGCAAGTTGATTTCGTCACTGGTGGAGTCCGCGGGGTACCTGTCGCGCAACCGCTATGGCGCCATCGTCGCTATCCAGCGTGACGTCGGGTTGGCGAACTGGGCGGAGCACGGCACGCAACTCAACGCCGAGGTATCCGCGAACCTGCTCAAGACGATTTTTTTTCCGAACTCGGCGCTGCACGATCTCGGCGTGATCATCCGTGGGAATCGGATACTCGCGGGCGGCTGCCAGTTTCCCGTGGCCGAGAGCGGCGAGGTGGACGCGAGTCTCGGCAGCCGGCATCGGGCGGCGGTGGGTCTCAGTGCCGAGTCCGACGCGCTGGTGCTGGTGGTCTCCGAGGAGACCGGGACGCTCTCGCTGGCCGACGGCGGCAAGCTGACGCGCTTTCTCGCGCTCGACGACCTCGAGGAAGAATTGGAGTTACGCCTCGCCGGGCACTTCGTGACCTACGGCCGGCGGAAACGGGTCCGGACGCTGTCGGATATGTGGCGCGTTATGCGGCGGTTGTTGGTAGTGGTGCCGCTCACGCTGGTGATCTGGTTTTTGGCGGACCAGGCCAGCCTGATCCCCGCGAAAGGCGTCGAGGTGGAACTGAACATCACACATGACAACTCATTGCACGTGGATCTGGAAACGCCGCCACTGTTCAAGCTCGACGTGAGCGGCCCACGACGCGAGATTGATGCCTTGCGGGTAGCGGCGTCGGAGCACGCGCTCAAACTCGAATGGCCCTTGCCAATGCCGTATGCGCGGCCTGGACGTCCGCGTCTTGAAGAGGAGGAACTGCGGTCCATCATCGAGGGTTTGCCGGGGCTGAAAACACGCGGGATTTTCGTCGATGAGGTGAGCCCGAACGATTTCGAATTCGCGGTGGACAAAGTGGTTGCGCTTATGGTCCCAGTCCGTGCCGACACCGGGCCGTTGCGAGTGGAGGATGTGCACTTTACGCCGGAACAGGTTCAAGTTTGGTTGCGGCAAGGCGATGTCAATCAGTTTCGCGCAAGCGAGGACGAACTCTTCATCGAAGCCAACCTGGAAGAGCGTCTGATCGGCGAGAGGCGTAATCAGGTGCTGGACTTTAGTGGCGTGGTGCTCGCGCCGCACATCGGCACGGTCGAGTTGCTCCGCGTGGAACCGACGGCGGTGAGTGTTCGTTTACGAGTCGTCGCGGAACGCGTCCAGAAGCGGCTGGAGAACATTCGCGTGCTTCTGGCGGTCAGCCCGCAGATTTTGGAGCGTTACGAGATTGAAATCGCCGATGCCAACGAATGGCTGCTGGAACTTGAAGTCGAAGGTGACGAGACCGTCGTGAATGCACTGCACCCGCAGGATGTGGAAGCGCTGGTTTCTCTGACGAGCGATCAAGCGGTGCCGAGCGCGGAGATTCGTTCGATGGAGGTTACGGTCAATCTTCCGGATGGCGTAACGCTTGTCCGGGCGTCGCCACAGGTCCGGTTTCGATTGGTGCCGCGAGAGGGCTCGACGCCGTGACCGCTTCCCGCCGTCGTCCGCGGACTCCCGACATTCTTCACGCCGATGCCGAGTTGTTGGTGGTTGATAAGCCGCCCGGCGTGCTGTTGACTGAGCAAAGTGGGGAGAAAGTCGGTTTGCCAAACTTGCTCCGTGGGCGAGCCGGGTTGCTCGAGGAAGAATCGTATCGAATCGTACACAGGCTTCCGGAGCAGGCCAGCGGGGTTGTCGTTTACGCCCGAACCTCCGCCGCCCAGCGGAATCTCATCGAGCAGTTCGCGGAGGGTGGGCTTGAGATCGTGTATTTGGCGCTTGTTACCGGCTACGTTGAAGCCGACGGCGAAATCAATATCCCGCTGTTTTATGACAAGCGGGCCGGGCAACTCCAAGCGTCGGATCGGCGGGGCAGTCCGGCCGAGACACGCTATCGGATCGTCGAGCGCGTCGCCGGGAACACGCTGCTGGAATGCTGGCCGCGGAAAGAACGCACCGACCAGGTTCGGGTACATCTTGCGGCGATCGGGCACCCGTTGACGGTCGATACCGAGTTCGGCGGCGGATCGGCGGTGCTGCTTTCGGGCTACAAAACGGGCTATCGGCCAAGCGAGCGGCGGCCGGAACGCCCACTGGTCGAGCGCCTGACATTACACGCGGCGGCGGTTTCGCTCGCTCACCCGGACAGCGGCGAGCCGATGCGTTTCACGGCGCCGTTGCCGAAGGACCTGCGAGCCACGACGATTCAACTGGGACGTTTGTGTTAATGTGTTGAGGTATAACAGTTGCACTCCCCAAAAAGGGCTGAGAAGGGGGTTAGCGTTTCGGTTTCGGTGGCCCGTTCGGTTACAATTTGCCGATGGGACTATAGGTATGACGGTACCGTCAGACAATCTACCTGAGCACGAGGGGGAGTCGGGAGCGGTTCCGAGAGGCGGCACGGGGCCTTCCGAGACTACTGAAGGTGTGCGCGCCTCGGCGACGTCGCCCGCGTCGGAAATACCGACACTCAACGACTTCGATTCGTTCCAACCGCTCGTTGACGATATCAAAGCCCGGCTGGCCGAACTTGCTGAACGAGAAGAGGACTTGCGGCGACGCGAGGAGGAATGCGCGCAACAGCAGCACTTGCTGGAACAATTCGCGCGAGAAGCCGTACATAGTGAGCCGGATCGGCGAGTCGGCCAAGCGGTCGGTTCCTCGCGGGGGCTCGAATCGCACGCCGCCGAGTTGGAGCAGCAGCGCAATACGATCGAAGAAGCGCTAGCGGCCTTGGCCAATCGCGGGGAGGTCAACGAGCGGCAATACGACGATGTTCATCGGCGTCTGACGGAAAAGCTGGACCTGATCCGTCAACGCAAGGACGAGGTCGTCAAGCAGGTTCAAACAGCCGAGGCCGAGCTAGAGCGGCAGACGCTTGTCCTGGCGCGCGAGCGCGAGGCACTCGACGAGCAGATCGTGGATCTTGACCGGCAACGTGAGATTCTCGACCGGCAGGCGCGGGAAATCGAGGCACAGGCGCAGGCCTTGGAGCAGGAACGACGGGCTCGGGAATCGGCGGCGTGGGACGTGGCCGAGCGCGACCGGCAACTCGCGGCGCGTGCGGCCGAGGTGGAACGTCGGGAGGGCGAACTCGACACCAAGGAGGCGGAAGCACGAGAGCGTGACGTCGATCTGGAAGCCCGAGCGCTGGAGTTCGACCAACGTACGGAAGCACTGGAAGACACCGGCGCGGAACTCGATCAACATCGCGAGAGTCTCTCCACGCACGAGGCCGAATTGACACGCCGCGAGGACGACCTGGCCACCCGTGCGCGGGAACTTGATGAACGTGTCACGGCGCTGGAACAGATGTCGGTCGAGGTCGAGCAGCGTCGCATGACTCTTGACGCGCGGGAAGCCGACCTGCCGCGCCGCGAGGAAGAGTTGACTTCCCGCGCGCGGGAAGTTGACGAATATACCGCGGCGCTGGAGCGGACGGCGGCGGAGATCGACGAAAGCCGCGCGAGCCTTGCCGCCCAAGAAGCGGACCTGTTGCGGCGTAGTGACAATCTGGCTGCCCGCATGGAAGAGTTCGAGCAGCGCGGCGAGGATTTGGAAGAAGCGCGGGCGGAAATCGATCGGCTCCATGAAAGCCTCGCCACGCGGGAAGCGGAGTTGTCAAGCCGATGTGACGACCTGGACGCTCGTGCCGAGGACTTGGAGCGGCGTACCAAGGCCCTGGCGTCGGCGGCGGCGGAGTTGGACGAAGGGAGTCAGGCTCTCGCCGCGCGCGATGCCGAGTTGGCCGGTCAATCAAGCGAGCTCGATACGCAAGCCGCGGAAGTACGGATTCGCACCGAAGAGCTCGACACTCGCGCGCGGGAACTTGTGCAGCGCGCGGAGAAGCTGGATGAGGCGGTTGCCGGGTTCGACGAACGTGGCCGTGACCTCGACGCGAGAGAGGCGGAGTTGACACGACGTCGCGATGAGCTGAATGCCCGCGCGGAGGAACTGGAGCGACGTATCGAGACGCTGGTTACGGCGACGGCCGATCTCGACAAACGAGAACAGACGCTGGCTAGGCAGGTCGCGGAACAGCAGCAGCGTGAAGACGTACTGGGAACGCGTGAGGGTGATCTCGAAACCCGTCTGGCGGCGTGTGAAACCGAAGGCGCGGCCGTGCGAGCGCGTGCCGCCGACGTCGAGCGGCAACAAGCCGCGTTGGAGTCGCGGACCGCGAAATTGGAGACGACGCGGGCCAAGTTGAAGGAGTTCGCCCGGAAGCTCGTTCAGCGGAAATCGGAGCTTGCCGCGCGTCGGGCGGATCTCGACGACAATCAGCGTTCCATTCACGAAACACAGGAATCGCTCACTCGCCGGCGCAAGGAAAATGAAAATCGGGAGCACGCTCTCAACGAGCGGCAGACCGCACTGGCCGAACAAGCCCGCCAACTCGACGAGCACGCGACGGCGTTGACGGAGCAGGCGGCGGGCATGGAAGCCCACTCCGACGAGTTGTCGCAGCGCGAGACCGAGATCGAAAACCGCCGCGATTCGGTCGACAAGCTCTATCAACAAGCGGCCGAAACGCGCGAGCACGCCCAGCTCAAAGAGCGGGAGGTTGCCGAACAGCAGGAGCGGCTGGCGGCGCGCGAGGCGAAGCTTCGGCGTGAGAGTCTGCAAATCGAGGTCGATCGTGAGCACTTGCGGCATGACTACACCGCCCTGATTACCGAACAGGAAAAGCTCGCGCAATTGCAACTTGAATCGGACGAAGCCGACCAGGCTCGGGAAAGTGGGCCGGGCGGCGAAACGGTCGCGCGAATCTCCGTCGTAAGCCTGCGGCGGCGTGCGGCGGTGCTGTCGATTGTGATGGGAGTGGCGGCCGGACTGATCTGGTTCGTGGTCGAGCAGCCGCGTTACCGTGGTATCGCGGAGGTTGATATCGCGAGCACGCGCGGCTCGCTGGAGCGGATTGCGAGCGAGCATGCCGACGGGCTGACGTCGGACGCGGTTGTGGAGCACTGGCAGGGGCCGCCGCCGGTACAGACCTGGACCGCGGCGCGTGCGACTCGGAGTGTAACGGCCCGTTTAATGCCGGACGGTGGGAAGCTGCATTTAACGCTTGATACGCCGAGTGAATCGCTCGCGGCGACCCTGCTGCCGGCGGCCGCGAAAGCTTACATTGCCTACGTGGATGCGTTGCCGCTCGAGCATTTTCGCTCGCCGCGCGAGATCGAATGGAACGAGCGGCAGAGCGCGCTGAGCGAGGAATTGGCTCGTCGGCGGGCTCGCAAACAGGAGATCGAGGCGTGTTTGGCGGAAACGCCGCTTTCGTCCGAACGCAGTGACGCCCAGGCTGCTTTCGACGAGGCGCTGGACGGCTTCAAGACGGTCGTTGAACGCCTGCGTGGACAACGCGGAGAGCTGATCGGGTTACAGTCGCAAGAGCCGCCGCGCGGCGATGTCTCCGCGGAAGTGTATCAGCAAGGACTCGCGGAGGACGCGCTTTACCAGGAGGATCTCAAGGAGTTCGCGTCGGAAGCGCGGCAGTACCGGACGGAGTTGGCGGTCGCGATGGTGCTGCTGGCCGATCCGCTCCAGGAATTGCGGAAGACGGTGCGGGAACTGAACACGACGATGGTCGAGCAGCGGGATTTGCAGCCGCCGCCCAACGTCCGGACGCTGCTCGAACAATGTTTGTCCGAAATCGACGACTTCGCTCAGTTCCTGGCGGAGTTTGCACAGGGGTGGGATCAGCGGCGTGAGACGATCGAGCGGCTGAAAGTCTCGGAGCAGGTGGTCGAGTTGGTCAATCAGCAAAACCAGGCGACGGACGCCGCCGGGCGGCTGGTGGTCGAGGCCCGGCGTGTGCTGGATGAGGTCACGAAGCGGATCGAGAACCTGAGCGTGGCGGGTGACGCCGGGACGCGCGAGATCGTGGTCGTCAGCGTGCTGCGGGGCGACCTGAGCCGGCTGTCGGAGCAGGTCGAGGTGTTGGCGGAGGCCGCCGGGGCGACCAACCTCGCGGTGAATTTCCGGCTCGACGCGCATGATCGTCAACTGCGCGGCCTGCGTACGCGTCTGCGCAATCGGCAGGAACGCGTCCGGCAGATGCTGCAAGTCGAGGCGGATCGCGTGGCACGCACCGGGCGCAACGAGCGGGAGCGACAGCTTCGCGAGACGATCGGCGCGTTGGATGACGAGCGGCAAACGCTGATGGACACACTCGTCACGAGCCTCCAGTGCTTGCGCGAGCTCGACGAGCGGCACCGGGAGTTGCGGCAGCTCAGCGCCGAAATGAAAGCCGAGGAGTCGGCGATTGTCCGGCTCGAAGAGCGGCTGGAGCGGCTCGAGGCCGAACGGCCGGAGTTACGCCGCGATTCGCTGACGTTGGTCGAGTCACGCCACGAACAGACCGCCGGCCGAAACCGCATCCGCAACGCCGGTCTCGCCGGTGCGGGCGTATTCGCGGCGACGGGCTTGATGTTCATGTTAATGTTCGCGTCGGGGGCCAAGCGCGAGAACGAGACAACATTAACCTGAGCTATTGGGGAATGTTGACGACTGTTTTCGAATCCAATCCCTGAAGCAACATGTGCTTGGAGCGTTTGGTTTTCTTTCAGACGTAGCCACCATCAATGCTCTGTCTGCCATCGATTGATTGGTAGTGTTTCTTTCGAGGCCGTGATAATACTTGAAGAGGGCAACAATACTCGAAGAGCCGTGGACTTTAGTCCGCGCGGCGCCGCGGAGAGTAGAATTTACTCTTCCCGAAAGACCGGGCGGACTGAAGTCCGCGGCTCCTCGGGTTGAACCCATCAAAGCAACACTGACGGAGCACTAGTGCTCTGCCACACCTCAATTGATGGATGGGTGGCCCATGGCTTCAGCCTTGGGGGACACGAATCGACCGAACATTCGCGTCCCCCACCTCTAAAGAGATGGGCCACCCAATCAACGATGATCCATCAATTCAACTGTGACAGAGCACTAGGTGCCGGAACGTCGGCGCGCATGTTGATTGGTGGTGATCGGCCAAGTTACCAATAGCGTTCTACTCGCAAATTGTCCCGTAGGCGCCGAGCAGTGCGGCCAGGTCGGCGATGTCCACGTCGCCGTCGCCGTCGATGTCGCCGTCCTCATACCCGACACCGCCGACGTCACCATAGCTTCCAAGTAGCTGCGCGAGGTCGGCGAGGTCGACGTCGCTGTCGTAATCAAGATCGCCGGGGAACGGCGGCAGCGGCGGGTCGAAGCGCGCGCCGTCCAGCCAAAGCGTGAACCCGGCGCCCCAGGTGTCGGCGTGGAGCTCGAAGTAGTTGATCTCAGACAGTGTCGGCGTGCCGAACGTAGAGCGTTGCCAGGTCGCATCCCCGTCGATGGGGATGACGTATTCGACCCACTGGCCGATCGCCTGGTTGAGGATGTCCCAGGTGGGGTGCCATTCAAAGAAGCCGTCCTGGTTGCCCAGATGAAGCCACGGACTGCCGCACTGGAAGCTGCCGTTGGGGTTGACGGCGTAGCACCAGAAGTGGATGTATTCCACGTCACTGAGATCCCAGATCGCAAGTTGATCACCCGGATAGCGCACGTAATTATCGAAGCCGCCGGTGGCTACAATCCGAATCGAGCCCTCGCCCTGCTGCTGGAAGTGCATCTCGTCAAATAGCGTCAGTTCCCCATCTTGCGCCCAGGATACCCAACTGTCGGCGTTGAGTTCGGCCATGTCCGGCGGTGGGTAACACTGCAAGCTGCCGCCGAGGGCCAGCTCGCGTTCGAAGACGGCCACGTCGGTCTGCCCGAGCCAATACGCATTGTTGACTTCGGTGATGTCGAGCCAGGCGTAGTCGATAAAGCCGTTGTGCTCGACCTTGAAGTGCAGCAGGCCGTTCGTGGCGATCACCGCGACGTAGCCGAACGGGTTATCGCACAGCTCGTCGCCGGCGTAGGTAACCGGCACCATGTTGGGATCGATCGGCACGTTTGGCAGGACATACTCGCCGTCGGGGCCGGTCGTGCCTTGGGCTTTGATCTGGTCGGTGATAAGCTCGCCCTGGCCGGGGCGTTCCTCTTTCTGGTAGACATAAACCGTTGCGCCGTTCAAAGGTTGCCCGCTGGAGCCGAGGAACCGCATCCGCACCTCGGTCGGTATCTGGTACTGGTACTGCCCGTAGTATCCGTGGGCGGTGTCAAGCCAGTGGTTCATCGCCAGCGCACTGTGCTGTGACAGGAAGTGCGAGCAACCGTGCATCAGGCACGGTACGGCACTGTAGCCCATGCTGGAAACGTGATTGTTGCCGGGGCTGAGATCCAGGCGGTAGATGTCAATCAGCCCGAGCTGGTGTCCCATCTCGTGCAGCAAGCCGTAGTCAATGTCCTCGCTTGGATCGTAATAGCCCGACCACCGCAACGAGCCCTCGCCCGTATAGTAGCGGAACGGAAAGATCGCGAAATTGATTCGCTCGGCGTCCGGGTCCGGTGCGTCGTCGTCGATCACCTCCAGGATGCCGAAACGCACGCGCTTCTGACTGCCCGCGGAGGCGAACATTTCGTCGAATCGCACCATGTGGCGATTTAGCCAGTCGATGAAGTCGTCCGTCGCCGCGTTGGGATAATCCGCCGTCTCCTCGCGGAATTCCTCCATTCGCGAGCGGTCGATGTAGCTCAGGAACGCGACCGACTTCGTGTCGATCGATAGTGCGTCGTTCTCCGCCCGCGCATCCGCCACATCGATCGCAAATCCAATTTCGCGCGACTGGCCGTCCCACGGCAGCACGTATGCGAACGTAACCGTGTCGTTTGGTTGCAAAGACACGCTCTGCGTCGGCGTTTCGACAACCGCGCCGTCAACCGTCCACGTGCCCGCCAATGCGCCGTTCCAAACATTCGTTCCGCGATTGCGAATTGTGGCGGTGTAAGTCACCGGATCGTCAACCTCGGGCCAGCGTTGGGTTGAAGCGTCCTGCCCGCTGCCCAGTCCCGTTGCCGCACTGAAGATGTACGGCCCAAAGCCCGACGGCTCCGTCACCGTGTAATAGGTGTAGATCGGATCGTAGCGCGGATAGCGCGGCGTGCGTGAAATGCAGACCACCTGCAAGTCGGTCTCATCCCGCGGCGTGCGCGGCCCGACCGGCTCGACCTCGGTTGTCTCCTGTCCGCCGATCAGGACGGCAGTGACCGCGTAGTAATAGCTTGTACCGTTCGCGGGGGTGGTATCGACGTACTCGGTCGTATTGATATCGCCGATGGCATGGATCGGCGTCATGCCGCTGACGTTGGCAAATGGTTCGGTCGCGCGGTAGAGCGCGTAGTAGTTGAACATCCCGGTGAGATCATCGAATGGTTGCCATGAGAGTGCTACCTGATGGTTGCCGGCGATCGCCGCCAAGCCTTGCGGCGGTGCGGTCGGGATGTCGAAGCTCAAGCCGTCGAACCAGAGAGTGAAGCCGGCGTCCCAGGTGTCGGCGTGGATCTCGATATAGTTCACGTTTGTCAGATCAGGATTGCCGATCGTTGTCACGCTCCAGATATCGTCGCCGGCCAGCGGGATGCGCAGCTTGAGCCACTGATCGCGGGCGTCGTTGAGGATGTCCCAGGCGGGCGTGTAAAGGTAATAGTCGTTCCCCGTCGTCGCGAGGTAGACCCAGGGCGATCCGCCCTGGAAACCAGGATTGGGATTTTCGGCATAGACCCAGAACTCGACGCCTCCGGAACCGCTGCCCAGCACGTCCCAGCCGGCGTCCTCGGTGGGCGGAGACCAGAGCCACGTGTCGAAGCCGCCGTCCGTTTCAAAACGCAGCGACGCCGACCCGACCCGGACCCGGCTGGTGTCATCCGTCACTGTAGCCGTCGCCGACTGCGCGTCGGCGTCCCAGTCGTCCGCGCTGTATTCGGTCAGCGCATCGGGCGCCGGCGGCGGCGAGGCCGTCACGGAGCCGGCCGACATCATTAGCCCGACAAAAACCGCGGCACAAACATACGATTTCATCATTTTGAGTTAGCCTCCTATCCCCGTCATGCGTCGCGGATTGCATCGGCAACCGGACGAGCGTACGCAAGACATACGCACTTTGATTATAGCGTATACACTTAATGACCGTGCGTGTTCTTACAGCAGAGACGGGCCGTCCTCGGCCCAAAAACCCGGCGTGGGGACACGTCGGTTCTGCTTGTCCGAACGTTACAACCCCCCGCAATTGCACACGCTGATTCAGTACACGGCCGTACGAGCGAACCCATGCGGGAATTACTGCGGCCACTCCGGCAAAAGCAGCTCTTCCGACGGGATCATCTCGGAACCCGTATAGCCCCCCACTTTTGTATTGCCACATGCCGGGCAGGTAGGCGTGAACGGCATCGTCGGAAACTCTTCTTCTTCGTGCCGCTCGAGGTTGGGTACGAAGTACTTCCCGCAATCGCGGCAGACAAACAACGGATACGCAGCGCGCTCGCCGCACTCCGGGCACTCATACGGCAGCGGCATGGCAACTTTTGTCGCTATGCGTATGTGTTGTCGGCATGCCAAGCAGGCACAGTTTGCTTTTATATCCGTGGGTAACTGGGCACGCGCGCTGGGTCGCGTGGCGTAATACACGATTGCGATGAGGATCAAAACCCCTGCGGCCGCTCCAAGTGCTAGATTGCGTCTGTCCATATCTTAATAGTCCGCCGCAAAAGCCATGTAGCATCCGGCCCCCGTGCCGGACATAGGATGAAAACGACGATCCACGGCCGACACGGGGGTCGGCCGCTACGGTCTATAGGCGCTGCCGAGTTTTGCAGCGGACTGTTAACGCCGATTCTGCGGATTATCCGGCAGCCTGCTCCAGTGCTTTCCGTTACCTCGTTGATACTCGGCCGTCTTGTAAGCCGCGTTGAGATCCTCGAGTGGGTAATCGGGCGGCATCCCGTACTCACCTCCATTCTCAAGGAAGTGTGGTAACTGATCCTGGTAGTCCTCGATGAGACCTCGATATCTTTCTAGTGGCCATCGCGTGGTCCGTTCGCCTGGCAGCCACGTGAAATACTTCATGGTATCGACGGTGCGATCGGGATTGTCCGGCGGATCGTCCGGCACGTATCCCCCAAGATTGGGAATGATCGGCTCGACGTGACCGTCCACAAAGAGCGCGTCCGCCGCATAGTCGCCGGTGTGTCGCCAAGCCACCATTGTTCCTTGGCTGTGAGGCACTTGCATGGGGCCGCCGGCCGCGCCCCCGGTGGCGAGCCACTGCGCGTTGAGGCAGCCAAACCAGCACCACCAGCCGTCAATTGCGTAGACTTGACGGGATGCATCTTGATGCCTGTCGCGTTTGTCGTTGAAGTGCATGATGGAATTCAACGCGAAGCTGGTACGGACGCCCTTTCTGATCTCGTCTCCTATGCCCATCTCCCTGACGAAGCGGAATCGCCAGCCACCGTTGGTGACGCGATCCTCGGTAACTTCGTCCGGCCACTCGTCGGACGGGCACAGCCCCGCGTCGGTGCTGCCGAGATAACCCTCGTCAAACAGGACATCAACCCATGTGAACATAAAATAGTTATGCCCCGTTGGCGGCTCCCCGTCGTCCCAGGTCGGGCCGTAGCCGTTGTGTTCGACGTCGCAGGATTGGCGCGCCTGGCCGAGCGAGTGCAGGTTTGCACCGCAGACTGCTTGCCGGGCGGCCTCCTTGGCCCGCGCGAGCGACGGCATCAGGATTGAGATCAAGAGTGCGATGATCGCGACGACGACCAACAATTCGATCAGTGTAAAGCTTTGCCTACCGGGACCTTTTTGAACATTGCGTGACATGGCTGCGCCTCCTGGCCGCCTACGGCGCATGTCGTTTGTTCAGAACCCTTAGCTGATGCGCCGCTCTGAGTTGCTTCGCCTGTCTGTGAGTTCCGTTAAAAACTTGCCACAGGTCATTTTAACCGTAAAGAGGGCCGACACCATCGAGATTTCGTCATTTTTCGGTGGTCCACCAAAACGGCCCTCGTAAGCAACATCTTCCTCCGCAAACGCCCGATAAGTATTAGCCGTCCGCCGTAAAAAGCCACTACGGGGCGGGAATGACGTAGCAGCCGGCGCCTCGCCGGCCGTAATAGGCCGGAAACGACGCTTTGGGCGCTCGGCCTGCGAGGCGCGGGCCGCTACACGACTTTAGCAGCGGACTGTTAGACGCGCGTCGCCAAAGAATATCATTGCCATCGGCTTAAAAGTCCCTTAAAATACCGACTCGGTGAGCGACGAGCGAGGTTGATATCGTAGTCTACCCCGCCATATAGTGTATGGGCATTTCTTTTGATTGGAGGACTTGGAATGAAACACATCGCATGTTTACTTCTTATTGTGGCCGCGGTCGGCACGGCCGGCGCCGAGTGGTACACGGCTTACGTCAACGACTTTTCCACACTGGATGGGGTTTCCGTGAGGTGCGGAGAATACCCGACCGCCTGCTGCGAAAACCTGCGGCTGGAAGACGGGGGTGCCGTGGCCGATGCGATTACCGCCGGCTACGCCATCATGGACATCGACTTTGATCCGATTGACGGGATCAACACCGATACGCCGATCGACTTCAGGTACGGTGAGTTCGACATCACTCTCGAGTGGTACGGCGAGTGGTGGATTCCCGAGGAGACCGTCTGCTTCTGGATCCGCACATACTCCCGCGCGTGGGACGATGGCGCCGGAGAGTGGGTCTACTCCGGCCGCCAGAATTACGGCTGTCTTTGGGTAGAGCAGGCTGAAACCGGCCCGAATTGGCAGACATTCACGAGAGACGTAGACGAGTGGGATGAACGCGACCCGGGGTTCGATCCCGAGCAAGTGTACAAGATCCGCGTGGACTCGGTCGTGTGGGACGCAGGACTTGTCCCGTATACGTTCGGTATCGATCACTATGAGTTCACCGCGCCCGAGTGCCCGAACGACCTCGACGGTGACGACGACGTCGACTTGGCCGACTTGGCATACCTGCTAAGCGAGTACGGCTGCGGGCCGGTCGAGACCACGCTCTACGACGCCGGCGGCTTTGAGGGATTCAATGACGGTGACATCGACGGTCAGGACGGCTGGCAGAACGTCGGTAACGACAGCACCGGCACCATCATGAACGACCCGACCGGCGGCGGCATGGGCAAAGTCGTCCAGATGGACGCCACCGATGGCACCGAGGGTTTGGTGGCCATCCAACGTCTGATCGACACCCCGGTCACCAGCGGGACCGTCATCTACGATTGGGATCAGTACCGCGACGACCTCGGCGACAACGTCTGGCTGTGCGACGATTTGTACTACGACGGTTGGTGGGCGATCCAGTGGGATATCTCCGACCCGCATATCACTAC
>JAUWNI010000075.1 GCA_030612705.1 Phycisphaerae bacterium
CGGAGCGGTCGAGAGCAGGGCCTGCCACGCTCGTTCGATCCGCTGCTCGGATTGCCGCATCCGTGAGAATGAAAGCACATCTTTGTGTTCGCCGCGAGATAGCGTCAGGACCAGATGTTTGCGGATGCGTGTGAAGATTGCCAGCGTACCGAGCCGCATCGGATAGCCGCGGATTGTCGGCTTGGACTTCGAATAGCGGTACTCCAGCACCTGGATGATGCCGGGGGCCATGCGGATATACGTCGGTCGAATCATCCCCTTCCAAACCCAGATGCCCAACGCAATCGCCCCCGCAACAAAGAAATACGTGAAACCCCACACGAACCCGCGGTTGATGGGAACCCACGCCGGCAGCACGCCCAGGTAGTCCAGCAGGCATAATGCGATCAACGCGCCGGCGATTACCATCCAGAGAAGCTGTCGCCAGACGGTCCCGGTCGGCGTGATGATCTCCGGCTCGAAGTACAACTCGCCGACATCGGGAACGTCGGGCTGTCCGAAGCAGATAACCCGCGCGGTCTTATTATCCGTGTCGCTCGAACACTCTTCCAAGGCCGCCCGCACGTCCGCGGACTTCGGGACCCGGTCGGGCTCTTTCCACACCCGGCTCAACGCTGCCACCAGCGGGTCGGTCTGGTCGGCCGGGTGTTTTTCCAAAAATGCTCGCCGCAGAGCCCGGTGTGCCCTGATCACCAGCCAGGAGCGCAGCGCGACAATAATAGCCACCGCAAGGAAGACCGAGCCTATCGAGACGATCCACAACCAGACGGGTACTCCCCCCGCAATAAAAAACGCGATACTTATGACACTCCCGATGATGCACGCGTTCACAATCGCAACAATGCGTTTCCGCGGCATCCCCGACCCATCCGGCGGCGGGACAAAGATGATCTCCGGCGGCGTTCTGGTTATCCCGGTTTCATTCATACATCAATATCCACGGCAAACCAGCGGCACGCCGCCATTATGCGAATACGAGGTTTTTTACCCGACCAGCTCCTCATCGCTCAACGGCGGCGCCGGAGCAGTCGAAAGCAGGGCCTGCCAGGCTCGTTCGATCCGCTGCTCGGGGTGTCGCATCCGTGAAAATGAGAGCACGTCCTTGTTGCCATCGCGGGTCAACGTCAGCACCAGGTTCTTGTGAACGCGTGTAAAGACCGCCAGCGTGCCGGCTTCCATCGGATAGCCGCGAATAGTCGGCTTGGACCTCGAATAGCGGTACTCCAGCACCTGGATGATGCCGGGGGCCATGCGGATGTACGTCGGCCGAATCGCGCTCCGCCAGACCCAGGTAATGAACACGCCCACCGCCATCACGAACAGGTACATGAAGCCGCCGGAGAAGCGGCGGATGCTGGGCAGTTCCTCCGGTAGCCAACCCAGGTAGTCCAGGAGCCATAATCCGAGCAGCACGACGCCAACCAACACCCAGCTCAGCCGCTTCCAAATCGCCCCGGTGGGCGTGATGATCTCCGGCTCGAAGTGCATTTCGCCGACGTCGGGGACGTCGGGCTCGCCGAAGTTGACGATGCGAGCGCCAAGCTGGTCGTTGGCCGAGGTTTCTGCCAGGGCGGCCTGAACGTCCTTGAGCTTTGGCGGCCGGCCAGGTTGCCTCCACGCCGCGGACAGCGTGGCAACGCGGGGATTGGCTTCGTCAACCGGATGTTTCTGGAGAAACTCACGCCGTAGCGTCGCGTGAACCTTGTTCTTTCTCCGCAGCATAGCAATCACGAAGATGCCCGCCGCCATGATAGGCAGCGAGGTAGTCGCGGCCCCAACGTTTATCCGTCCGGTGCCGCTCGTCATTATCAGGGTGTTCACGCCGGCTAAGATGAGCAGGGCACCTAACAAGAAGATGACGTACGTCCGCGCGTCACCGGCTTATCCGGCGGCGGGACAAAGATGATCTCCGGCGGCGTTCTGGTTATCCCGGTTTCATTCATACATCAATATCCACGGCAAACCAGCGGCAAGCCGCCATTATACGAACACGCGGTTTTTACCCGACTAGCTCCTCATCACTCAACGGCGGCGTCGGAGCGGTGGAGAGCAGGGCTTGCCAGACGTGGTTCATGATTTCCTGTTGATTGCTAAACCGCCAAACTGGTAGAGTAAGATCACGATTATCGCGTCTGAACGTGAGTATCAAGCGTTGTCTGCCGCTCAGACTGATTTCGTTATCCATGACGATCAATGTGCCGCCGGTCATCGGAAAGCTGGTCACGCGCGGATTATTCTTGATGATTCCATAGCGAAGAAACTGGACCATGCCGGGAGCCAAACGCACGTATGTCGTTCCCAACATGAATCGCGAATATGCATAGACACCTGCCAGCAAGGCCGGAATCAGCGGTATTAGCCAAGCCAGTTGCATTGACCGGTTGGCCTGCAGGATCGGAATCCCAAGGCAACAGAACAACGCGATCAGCACTAATCCAATGAAAATCGCGTCCATTAAGATCTCCTGCCAACGCCGACCGGGTGTAATGATCACGGGCTCGAATCTTCGATCTCCCACGGAAGGCACATCAACACCGCCCAGGCACACGATATAGGCAACATATCGATAAACACGCGTAATCTCCTCTATCTCGGCAGCATCCGGCGCGAGGGTAGCCCATCGCCATCTTCGAGCTATTTTCGCGGCGATGGGGTTCTGATCCCAGTCTGGAGCTTGCACGCAGACCCGCCGCTTTATTCCAATGACGATCCGCTGCATTCTGAGGTTCCGCCACCAGCATGCAATCACACCCGCGGCTGCTAACACTACCAGGACAATGAACACTACATTGCTCGACGATACTTGTACTCCGAACAGGACGCAGATCGTCGCCAATAACGCGATGGTTACCAAACAGGGCAACACTAAGCCCCGCTTCACCTCCGGCGGCGGTACTCGCACTACCCGCGGCGGCGGACGGCTACTCGTGCCAATATCGCGCGGTTCGGGATCACTCATGGCAGCCGTAGTAAGCGCGATTGAACGATGTTCTGCAACACCGACGGCCGGTACATCGTGGTATCGGCGTCCCGCCGGTGGATTCGGCCGGCGAGGGCGCCGGCCGCTACATTTAATGACGGCCGGTACGGGGCCCGGCCGGTACATTGTGGCACCGGCGTCCTGCCGATGGCTTCGGCCGGCGAGGGCGCCGGACGCTACGTGGTCCCTCGCTTGCGCTTCGGGCTCTGATTATGGCTTGATTCCCGTTGTCGTGCTCAGGCCGGTGAAGCGGCGCGAGCCGAGCGTCCATTCGGGGATGCCTTCGGGCCAGAACGAGATCGAGACCTTTACGTCGTCGAAGACCTCGTCCACCTCGAAGTTGACCGCGAAGTACCAACGCGGGAGCTTGCGGACGTACGAGACGGCGAGTTCGCCGAGTTCGCCGCGGTCGACGTCGTACCAGAGGCGGCAGGCGGTGATGTGCTTTTCGTTGAGACGGTAGTTGAAGCCCCCGCCGACCAGGTCGAGGTCGATGTCGCCGGCGTGGCGCCAGCCGAAGACGTACGCCAGCCGCGGCAGCCGCTCGATGGCGAGCGAGACGTTGTGCCGGTCGAAGCTCCAGTCGTTCACGTCGAGGTTGAAGTCGTAGAGCAGGCTGGTGGTGTCGCTCATGCGGTAGATCAGATCGCCGGCGAGGTAATTCCGCGTGCGGCTGTCTTCGGGGCGGATCGGGTTAACGTAGCCGTTGGAGCGCTCATCCTGCTGATCGCCGAAGAACCCCGTTTCGAGGTTGAACGTGAGCAGGTCGACGGTGCGCTGCTTTCCCTCGCCGCCGCGCTTGGTCTGCCAGACCTGCCTTACGCCGCCCGCGAAGCCGTAAAAGTCGTCGATCGTCTCGATGCCCTCGTCGAACGGCGTGATGATCGTGCCGCGGGCGTTGCTGTTGGCCCACCAGGCGACGAAGTGCGGCTGAACGATGTGACGAATGCGGTTGATGTCGAAGAGTTCGGAGTGAATGTCGTCGTAGACCCGGCCCAGATACGCCCCGCCGCGGACGCCGTATACGCCGAGCCCGCGCCACAGGCCGTCGTCGTCGAGCGGCTGGCCGTCCCAATAGCTGCCGCGTCCGGATGCGAATGCGACGATATTGAGCCCCGGCATCTTGATCGGCAGTTCGGCTTCCTGGCGCAGGTCCATCCGCAAGGTCAGATCGGTCACGCCGTTGTTGTTGAAGTGCCGCTCGTCGAAGAAGCGCCGATCGTCGGGCCGATAGCGCACCGCGCCGCCGCGGGATTCGTGATAGAGCACGACCGGATCGAGCCAGGTGTCGCCGATTCGGCGATAAGTCACGTCGGGCAGGTGCTCGGTCTGGGTAACGAAGTCCAGCAAGCGCCAGTTTGCCAGAAACGTGATCGCCTCGGTGTCGCGTGCTCGTTTGAGATAGAGGACGGTTTCCTGCTCCTTACCCTCGAACCACTCGGATTTCTCGTATTCTTCGAGGAAGCCGGGGTCGCTGACGTACGAAATCTCGTGCGTGGCTTCCCAATCGTTCGGCAGGTAGTGCCGGTGTCGCCAGAGGATGCGCCCGCGGTTTTTATCGTCGGGGGTGTTGTCACGCAGCGGGCCGAGATTGTCCTCGCCCTCGTCATATATATAGTAGTTGCGGGCGAAGCCGAAGTAGTTCTCGCGCTCGTAGTCGGTATCGACGCCGACCGCCGGACCGCGCCGCGAGAGGTAATCCAAACGCAAGGTGGCGTCGAACCCCTCCGGCGGCCTGGTGCCGAGCATGTTGAACAGATACCACGCCGTCTCGACCGACACGCCGTCGTCGTCGCTGTAGCCGGTGCGGAAGCGGCGGATGAGCGTCTCGCTGGCTTCGAAATCACCCTTGCTATAGGGCCACCACGCGATCGGCACGCCGCCGACGTTGAGCGTCGTGTTGCGCAACTCGTACGAGCCGGTGACCGTCGCGGCCGGTGAGCCCGAGGCATCGCGCGACGTGCGGTCGTGAATGTAGACCTTTTCGGCCCCAATGTGGTAGTGCGGCGTGTAGAACTCGCTCGTGCTGACCCGCGCGTTGGTGGCGGAAAACTCGCGCTGTGAAAGCTGCCGAATCTCGTCCGCTCTGACGTAGAGCGGGATGCCGCGCTCGGGGATGTCGGCCCGGAAGACTGCGTCGAGAATCAACGCCCGGCTGAGCTCGAAGTCGTAAAACAGCCGGCCGGCACGTACGTAGCGGTCGCCGAGCGAGAGCATCACGTCGCCTTCGAGATAGACCGCGCGGATTTCTTTCGCGATGCCGGTTTGCGGGCTGAGTATCGTGTCGGCGTCGGGTTGTTCTTGATCGTCTTGGTCGGTCGGCGGATGTTCCTCGCCTTCGGGCTGGGCCGCGTCGTCATCAGTGATTGTGTCCCGCGCTTGTCCCTCGACGTCGGTGCCGAAAAACGCCTCGACCGCGCCCTGGGCCATGAAGACGACCGCGTTGTCGGCAATGATCTCGAGCGTCGGCGAGTCCGGACTGCCGGCTTGCGAGAAGTAAACCCCGCCCGTCGCGACCTGCACGGTTTCACCATCCGCCGTCTGGGCCGAACTCACATTAGCCAGCCGCCAACGCAACGTTCGCCGCGGGCGCGCTTCTTTGCGCCGGTCGGCGTCGGGATGCACTACGTCGATCCCCTCCTGCCCTTCCGACGGCTCGACGTATCCCGCCTCACGTCGCGCGCGCGCTTGTAACGCCCGCTGGTAAACTGAGGACTCGGTCATCGCCTCCGGCGAGTGGGCGTCGTGCTGCTTAATGATGTGCCCGAACGTCCGCAGGTTGCTCACCAGCAGCGCGTTGTCGCCGATCGCCGTCCCGGCCAACTCCCGAATCTCGGCCGACTCGGACAGGTACACCATCAGCTCGTAATACTTGCGACCCTCCGGCTCGGTCCGTCGCGGGGTAATCCAGACGATGGCGTCGTTTGACGAGAGCCGCCGCCGACCCATGTCCAGTCGAAATCCGCCGGAGAACATCAGCACGAGCGTGCCGTCGTCCTCGCGCCATTGCCGCACGTAGCGGGCCCGCATCTCGATGTCGAGTTCGCTGATCATATCCGGCAGCAGGGGCTCATCTTCGAACGCAAACTGCCGCGGCTCCGGCGTAAAACCCACGCACAGCATCAGCAACACGAACCAGAGCCCGTGGGCGGCGGTTCGGCCGGGGCGCAAACGCGTCATGGCGGGAAAACTCAAAATACGAGGAAAGCTCGGCCGCACCGGGGCCTTTCTCAGTAAGGGATCACGAAACCGCGCTCGATTGGCTGCCATTATCGGGCAGTCGCGCGGGCGGTCAATGGCGCGCCTTGACGCTTGTGCTATGATACCGGTTTCCTTTTTGCTTGCCGGGAGGGTTTACCCGGCAGAGTCGAGGTTGAACGTGTCGTTGATTCGCCATCATTGCGGGCTCTTCGGAATCGTCAATCATCCCGACGCCGCCGAGCTGACTTACCTGGGCCTGTACGCCCAACAGCACCGCGGGCAGGAGTCGGCCGGGATCTGCTCCGCCGACGGCCAGTCGATCCTCCGCGTCGCCGGCATGGGCCTGGTCACCGACGCGATCCACCAGGACGAGCTGCGCGCGATGAAAAACCCGCTGGCGATCGGACACGTCCGCTACTCGACAACCGGATCGTGCAACGAATCGAACATCCAGCCGCTACTGGTCAGTGCGGCGATGGGTCAGGTCGCCGTCTGCCACAACGGCAACCTCGTCAACGCCGTCGTGCTGCGCAAAGACTACGAGCGTCGCGGACGAATTTTCACGACGTCCTCGGACACCGAGGTAATCCTACACATGCTCGCCGACCTCGAGTTTCGCGAGCAGCCCGACCCGCTCGCCGCCGTGCTGCGACACCTGACCGGATCATACTGCCTGCTGTTGATCTACCCCGACCGGATCGAGGCCGCCCGCGACCCGTCCGGCAATCGCCCGCTGTGCCTGGGTCGCATCGGCGATTCGTGGATCGTCGCCAGCGAGACCTGCGCGCTCGACCTGGTCCACGCGGACTACGTGCGCGACGTCGAACCGGGTGAGATCGTCACGCTCTCGCGCAACGGAATTCAATCCCGCCGCTTCGTCGAACGGCAGCGTTGCGAGCGGGCCCAGTGCATCTTCGAGTTGATCTACTTCGCCGACCCGTCGAGCCAGGTTTTCGAGGAAAGCGTGCACCTGGCCCGGCGCGAGATGGGCGCCGCCCTGGCGCGCGAGGCCCCCACCGACGCCGACCTGGTGATCCCCGTCCCGAACTGCGCCCGCTGTGCGGCGTTGGGCTATCACCGGGAGGCCGGTATCTTGATCGGCCGGGGCTTTACCACGAACCACTACGTCGGGCGCTCGTTCATTCAGCCGACGCAGACAATCCGCGATCTGACCGTGCGGCTCAAGCTCAACCCGATCCGCAGCAGCGTCGCCGACAAGCGGCTGGTGGTTGTGGAAGACTCGGTGGTTCGCGGCACGACGACGCGCGGGAAGATGCAGTCTCTCCGCGACGCCGGCGCGAAGGAAATCCACCTGCGTGTCGCCAGTCCGCCGATCCGTCACCCGTGTTATTACGGGATCGATTTTCCCCGCCGGGAGGAATTGATCGCCAACGAGCGCGAGGTGGAGGAAATCCGCGCGTTTCTCGACGTTGATTCGCTGGCCTACCTGTCGCTCGAAGGCATGCTCGCCTGCGTGAACTCGCACAACGGCGACTACTGCACGGCCTGCTTCACCGGCGACTACCAGATCCCGATCGACGCCGGCTTCCAAAAGACCGTCTTCGAACGCGACCAGCTAACCTTCTTCGACGCCCGCGGCCGCATCGAGCAAACACTGACCAACCCGCCACCCCGGGAAGCGTGACCTCGTCCAGCAGTGAAGCGACAGGCCGTAACATAATCCGCGGGCGTCTCTTGCCGGGTGCCATGCCGGGTGTCGGGTGCCATGCCCAAGCCGAAGGCGCGGGCATGTTTCTAAATAACCGTGCGTGAAAACACGCCGCGCGACATGGCCCGCACAGCGGAGCCGGCGTGTCCCCACGCCGGTTTCCGGGCCGGGGACGGCCCGGCTCTGTTGCATGATCGCGCACGGTCATATAGATACGGGACCAGCATGGCCGCGCTTCGCTTGGCCATGGCACCCAACCAGTGAGGATCAGAGTGTAGGTCAAGTCATCGACCCGACAATCGACTTTTGCGGCGGACTGCCGGGGCTTCGTTACCTGCTCAGGGTTACTCGCTCAGGATGTCGAGCAGGTCGGGCGGACGAAGGTCGCCGCGCGTGGCTATATCACGCAAGGTCATTTCCGCGTCGGCTTCCAGCCCCGCGGCGCGGAGTCTCTCGATCGAGACGGTCAGATCCAACCCCTCGTCGGCGCAGAACTGCTTGAGCGTTTTCCGTCCCATCCCGCCGCCGCCTCCTGATCGCCCTTTGTTTCCCCGTTCGATTTCTCGGATGGCAATGTTGTAGAGTTGGAGGGGCGTAATGCCGTGTTCGTGGGCAAGATCGCGAACGATGGACTCCGGCGACTCGACCGCGATCCCTTTGGCTTTCAGACGCGCCACCATCGTTTCCAAATCCAGGTCGGCCTTGTCGGCAAGCTCGCGTAGCGACAGCAACTCCGCGTGTGGAATGGGCGCCCGCTCGTCGCTCTTTTCCCAACTGTCCTTGATCGTTTCATTCCACGCGATCAGGGACGAGAACGGCGGGAGTTCGGCCAGCGTCCCCGCCGCAACCACGCTGCCCAAAACCAGCGCCAGCGTCCACTCCCGGCGAAGTGCGAAACGCCGCGTCACCTTGCTCTTGAAGTAACCGAGCAAGGGCCGCCAGTTCAGCCAGATGTGGAAACCCGAGGTAATCAGGAACAACAGGGCAAACCAGATGTGCAGGGCACTCCAGTTATCCTTGGTCAGCCCAAACAGACGCCAATCGGTCCAGTGGGCAACCCGTCCCGGCGGCGTAACGAATAGCACCACTCCCGTGACGGCCAAGGCGATAAAGCACAGCGTCGCCGCCACCGACGTAAACCCCCTGCCGCTGAATCTGCTGCTCCTCGTGTCGTTCATTTCTCTCTCTTTTTCGGGTTAAAGTGAATCGAGAATCCAGGAAGGTATATTAGCTCATCCGCCCAACGAATTGACAACCCGTGAATCGTCTGGTCGAGGGTTTATGACACTTCCGGCGGACTTCGGCGTGGGCCTTGCAGCGTTCGCCCCCGTGGCGGACGTCGGGCGGCGAAAGATTTCCACGTCCTACGTCCGCCACGGGGGTCGGCCGCTGCATTTTCGCCCCCCTCGTCGGCGCTCGGGGCTTTGATTGACTATCTCAGATGACAATGGGGCCGGGTTGTCGGCGTTTGGGCCAGAAGAGCAGCACGAAAGACAGTGCGACAAACATTCCCATAATGATCAACGGTTCGGAATCGTGGTCCGCGACACAGCCGTTTGAAAGGAAGGCCCCAAGCGCATCGGATGCCGGTCCCATCGCCAACGCCGCCGCACCAAACGCGAAGCCACAGCCGAAGAAGCCGCGGAGGAAGTGCGCCACCCCGTCGTTTCGCCGCGCGACCACCAGCAAGACCGTACCCAACAGCAATGGGACAAGCACCGCGGGTCGAGGGATTTCTTCCTGGACGTCGACAATGCCGCCCTCCGCGACAAGCACTTGGCCGCCGCCGACGACCACACGCGTGCCGTGTGCGTTGATGTTGACTAGTTCGGTACTGAACAACAGCGCCACGCTCAGCCCCACCAGCAGGAGCAGCTTGGCCAGGAACGAGAGCCCGGCGTTGGCGGTGCGCCCGACAAAGGAAGGCTGATACGTCTGGGCGAGCGCGGCTTGCCGCGCTGCCTCCTGCTGGGCAGCGGTTTCCGGCTGCGCCGGTGCCGCTTCGGCCGATTCCTTTGTCTCGTCAGGCTTGACCTTGTCGCGATCGTCGGCGTTCTCGATTCGCTGACCCACATGTTCCGCCGCGGTTGTCACCCGCTGATACACACCTTCGATTCGTTCCCACATGCGGTGGCGATGAGCCCTTCCCCGGTGCTGCCCGACCGGTCGCGGCGACGCGGGCGCCGACATCGGCCAGAGTCCGGCGGCGGACTGCACCAGAATCAACATCGTGGCGGACAACGCGGCCCCGACCACCCCATATTCGCCATCGGTCACCGCCATGGTAAGGAACAGACCGGCTACGGCGTGCCAGAACACGGTGCCGCCGTTGATGATCTGCCGCCGCCCCATTCGGATGCGGTCATTCCAATTGAAGATCAAGAGCAGCACGGTCAGCGGTATGATCAAGCGCGCGAACTCGTCGCCGTGCCGCCAAACCGCTTGACCGGCCGCGAAACCCGGCAGCATGAAAACGAACCCGCAGGCGGCATACATCAGGCGGTCCTGAAAATCGTACTCGATCGAATTGCGACGAACGCTCAGCTTGTACGCCAGCAGAATTCCGAGCGTGCCGAGCAGCAGAAACAGCAGTGATGCGGCGAAAACGACCCCATCCTGAAAAACAATCCCCAAGCCGCCCGAAACCGCGAACAGCACGATCAACATGATCACCACCTGCTGCCAACGCTTCCGACCCGACGGACCGTGCACGTCCATCGTGCCCGGCGCCGCCGGACCGATACCGAGGTTGGCCAGCTTGTCGCGCACCCCCCGCGCTTTTTTCTCCGCCTTGTGTTGCAGCTTGAGGGCCTTCTCCTGAAGCTTACGAGCCTTCTTCGCCGCCTTGCGATCCAACACGGGCGGGATCGGGGGGATCGCCGGCAGTCCGCCCTCCTCACGGGCATCCAGCGCCGGGGCGGGCGGACGTATCGGCGGGGTCGTCAACGTGCGGTCCTGATCCGCTTCGTCTTCAACTCGCGGCGTCTGAACCAGCACCGAGGCGTCGAACGACGCCAGGTTCTCGCTCACCTCGGTCACCGAGATAAGCGCCTCGACCATCTCGTCAGCGTCCTGGTAACGATCCCGGGGATCCTTGGCGAGCGCCTTGGCGATCACGCCGGCGTATGGCTCCGGCACGGCGCTCATGTCGGGCTGATCGCTCAGGTGCCGCATCAGAATTTCGCCCATGCTCGAGCCGGTGAACGGCAGTCGGCCGGTGAGCATCTCATAGAGCATCACGCCGAGCGCGTAGATGTCGATCGATTTGGTGTAGCTACCCGAGCCGATCTCGGGAGCCATGTAGTGCACCGTGCCGACGCTGATGGTGTTGCCGCTGTGAGCGCTGACGGCAATGTGCTTGCTCAACCCGTAGTCGCCGATCTTGACGTAGCCGTCATCGTAGAAAATGTTCCCGGGTTTCAAATCGCGGTGAACGATGCCGCGCTCGTGCAGGTAGGCGAGCCCGCTGGCAATTCCCTTGATAAAAAAGGCGGCCTTCTGCGGACCGAGGCCGTTCGGCTCGGCAATCAGCAGATCGCGCAGCGACGGGCCGCTGACATACTCCATAATTACGAACGGATCGCCCTCTTCGCTGTGGCGGACGTCGTAGATCGTGATCAGGTACGGACTCTTGAGGTTCATCACGTGCGCGATGCCGCGCAGCTCGACCTCCGGATTCTCGCGCAGGTACTTGGCCGCGACCTGCTTGCCGGAGTCGGTCAGGGCGTAGTACACCTCGCCGAACCCGCCCCGGCCCACGGCCCGCTGGATTGTTATGCCATCGATCGGGCGATCGCCATGCTTAAACGTGTAAACCACGACGTGTCCTCCGCCGGGTCCGGCCTACGCCGGCCCCCCGGAACCATCAATTACGTATTCCTTCACCGTCAATCGTAGATCGCCGAAATCAGAGGTCTCGTTTGCCGGCAACGCCTCGGCCGGTCCGGTCGGCCGTCCGTCGCGCGCGGCCCGACGAACGAACAGCTCACCCGCGCGGTCGAACAGCACCAACCGCGTGTCGCCTTCGCGCGTCCGTACGTGGCAACCGGATTGCGGGCCGAACAGACAAGTGCTCTTGAACAACACCACGAGACTCACGTCCTGTGGCAACCGGCAGCCGCTCGACAGCTTCAACACCGCCGTCTCACTCTTCGCGCTGGGTTTGTGAAAGACCATTTTCGCTTTTGCGCCCATGACAATCCGATCGCCGTGTCGCAGCAGCGTTCGGCCGACCTGTTTGTGATTGATCCGCACCGGTCCGCGGGCGACGAGGAAGTAGTCTTCGCCGTCGCGAATGATGTCGGCGTGGTGGGACTGGATGTCGGCGGGAATCGGAATGTCGAGCCCGCTTTGACTTCCCGCGCGTCCCACGCGGACCACATCGCGCGCGACCAGCAACACGCTGCCGGTGCCGTCCACCAACAGGAGCAGCGCCCGGTTATCCAGCACCACGCCCTGTCCGCGGTACACGGTTCTTTCCGGTGCATATTGATTATGACGTGCAACCGCCGGGGATACCTTTCCAAATCCCGTCGTTTTATATAGCGACATTCCGAGCAGCCCGAGCGGCGAGGCCAGCAATTGTGAGTGCGCGCGGACGATCTCGTCGATCGGTTTCAACGCCGACTTGATCCAGTCGGCATCGCCGCGGGCCGCTTGCAGCCGCAATAGCGTTTCGCGCAAGCCGACATAATCAGCGGCAACGAGCTTCTCGGCGGCCTTGCGTGAAAGCTCGACCAGGTGTTCATACTCCGAAAAGGTCGGCGAGAATGCCCGCAACGACTGCGTCGCTTGAAGCGCTGAACGCAACTGATCGAGCCGACCCGCCTGGAACGCTTGATCCATCAGGCTTTGACAAGCCGGTGCCAGCTCCGCCGCCAGCGCGTCGGACTGTCGGCCGCGACCATGGCGATCGCAGGCTTCCTCCCAGAATCGACAGGCGGTCAGCACATCTCCCACGTTCAGTAAATCGCGGGCTTGCTCCAGCAATTGCTCGCTGCGCTGCACGCGTATATCCAACTCCTCACGAAGTTGCTCGCGGCGGTCGGCATCCTCGAGCCGTTCAACCGCCAACTGCCCCGACTCGAGCCGACCCGCCTTGATGTCCCGGGCTGCTTTGTTGAATGCATCGCTGCGCTCGGCGTGACGTCCCGCTCGTTGCCGCTGCTCTTCCTCAACGCGTCGGCGCAGCACCTGCGCGTCGGTGTTCATTCGCTCGGTCTTTTCCAGTCGATCGAGGTCTGATATGGCTTCCTGATAGCGACCAGCGCGGGCGTGCAGACGAGCCCGCGCCAGCAGCGATTTTGCCAATATGTCAAGCAATTCTTGCGCACGACGCATTTTTTTTACTTCCGGCGTTAAAAGCCGTTCGTACGCCTCGTCGATTCGCCCGTTGTCCAGGGCGTTCTCGGCGACCTTTAATCGAGCGAAATTCCAACGGGAAAACATGTCTGACCTCAGCGTGTCTCGCCGATTTCCGAGCCTTGATTTTAACGGTTTCTCACGGTTTGGCGTGTGAAAAGCCGTGTACGAGTGTTTTGCTCGGGCGCCGCAAACTGACGTAAAACCTTACATTCAAGCATGTTAACTGCCTTGCGAACTATTGCGAAATATGCGGAGCGATGAACGAGTCGCTCATTATCGCGGGGCGTCGTTCGCCTTGATGGCTACACAGACGTATTCCGAGGAAGATGCGGATTATTCCGGGTAAGTGTTGGAGTGGAATATCGAGAGATTCAGGAGAGTGTACGGCGTGGCGGGATAGTAGGGAAAATGGTTATAAAAAAAACCTGTTATCGGTCTTGATTGCTAAAGTACGCAAGCTTAACATTCGATATGAGAGGGTGATTGTCACCGAATGGTGATTGCCCCTTCTGGCTGGAGAGATTGGCCAAAAAGGAAGGTGCATTATGAGTATGTTGTTGATCTTCGAGATCTTCGAGCGCCTTTTTGGGACTTGGTACTACTACGCTTTCGGTACTGCGCTCTAAGGGATGTCACGACTCCGGTTCGACCCCGCATTCACGCGGCGCGAGCAGAGGTGGGGAATTTGCGTGGCAGCCTTACTTTGGGTCTTGAGCGTGTCAGTACTGGTGATGTTAGTAGCCTGGTCGGCAAAAGCGCCACTTTAAGAAGACGACAATCATTGGATCCAAGGTTTGGCTCTCAGCTGGTACCGCCACTGAGGCTCCCACGCTGAGCTTGCGCACTCGTGCCTTTTCAGTCTGTCTCTCCGATTTTAGGTTGTGGGAAATGTTAGCACGTTGATCCGTTGTGCGCATGCGCTTCAACGGGTTTCGGCCAGAATGGTACTCGCCAGTGTCGGCCCCTCGGTCACCATGGTGGCCGAGGATGGCGTCAAGCTCATTTGACGTTCCCCGACCGCTTTGGCCCAAAACACCAGACTACCGGATGCTAGAAGACCGGTACCGGCCATAAGAAATTCAACCCATATCTTTTCACTCGACCGTGTCAATGCGGCGTGTCCGCCCAGCAAGATTCCAAGGACGACAAGTGAAATGCACACCAATGTCGCTATTCGCACCGATTGCCAATTCCTTCGTCCGAGCAGGCTCACCAGGACTACTGCCACGGCACACCAGGAAAGGTTTCGATAGGCAAGTTCCCACCGGCTGAAACGGTGGTAGTGAATGCTCGCGAGCAACTCGTCGATCGCCTCGGCGTGAACGCGGCAGCCGAACATTATTGCCCCGTCCTTCTTCGTATACTGATCGAAACCGGGCCGCATTTGCGCGATGACAATGACCCGGTCGTCGAACCAAGTCTTCAACTGCTCAGGGTCGGTCTCGACGAGCACGTCCTCGAACGCGAGTGTGCGATCCCCGCCATTCCAGTAGGAATTGGGCCGCGCGCCGATCAGGGCATTGCCCAGCTTATCGCCGTCCTGGAGCGTACCCGGGTCCAGCATCTTGAAGATCTTACTCCCCGAACGCTTGACCGTTTTGACGTCGTACAATGGAAAGCGGTCCGTGTCCTCGTGCCAGTAGGATTCACCGGGCAGTGGATTACGTTTGCGATACTGAAGCAGCAATTCCCGCTTGTTGGCGTCAAGCTGGAGCTTGAGATCGCAATCCGGGTGTTTCCACGCGGCGAACGCCGCCAGTGCTAAGCCTGGGATCGGCGGCTGTTTGCCGCGCTGAATACAGTATGTCACCTCGAGCTGATTGGCGTGCTTGAGGGGATCACCGCCGATGATCGTCCCGTACCCGTCGGCCGCATCGAGTATCTCCGCGCACAACTCCGGTTCGCCGTTAAGGTCGAATTTGAGCGCGCCGATTATCACCGGCGCGTTCGCATCCAAGGCATTCATCCCGTCGATGATGTACTGATCGTATTCCGAGCACTGTGCCATGTAGCTGTCGATCAAGATCATGCGCGGCGAGGCCACCGCGAGCTTTTCCAGCAGCCGCCCGTACAACATCCGCCAACTCTGGATGTCGTACACGTTCAAGTCGGGCAGGTCGGCACCGATGCAACCATCGTCGATAGCCTGGAGGGTGCCCTTCGTAAAGCCGACCATCACGGTCTTGTCGGCCATGGTTCGCGCGCTGCTGGCGCGGGTCTCCATCGTCCAGAAATACAAGGTCAGGAAGCCGGCCATGGAAATCAGCGCGGCGATGCGGACCGTCCACGGTGAATCGCGCATCACCAGGGCGCCGATGCGAAACATCTGATAAGGAATCGAAGGGTTTTCGCGGGCCATGATCATGCGGCCCGAGAGATAGTTGTCGAGGTCCGCGATGAAATCATCACAGGTGGTGTAACGTTTGTCGGGCGAGTCCTCGACGCAATGGGCGATGATGGCACTCAGGTCTTCCGGCTGCACCACCTTTCGCTCGTGCAAGATCCTGATGCGCTGGTCGTCCACGTTGGCAAGCCGGGCCGGTTCGCCGGTCACGCAGTGAAAGAGCAGCGCCCCGAGCGCGAAGATATCCGCCCGGGCATCGACCGTCTTACCTTTTTCCTGCTCCGGCGCGATGTAGCCGATTGTTCCAACCGGTCCCTCGCGACCCTTTTGAGAGGTGTCATCCTCCTCGGGCGGACGAACCTCCGCCAACTTAATCGAGATGCCAAAGTCCACGACACGCGCCTGCCCGTCGTGATCGAGCAGGATATTCTGCGGTTTCAGATCGCGGTGGACGACGCCCTGGCCGTGCGCGTAGCCGACCGCCCGCGCGACCGACTTGATGATACCGATCCGCTCGGCCAGCGATACATCACCACGCTTGAGGTACTCGCTCAGCCGCTCTCCCTCGACAAACTCCATCGTGTAGTAGAGCGGCGGCGTCGAAAGCTGGGCTTCGTAGAGCGTGGCGATGTTCGCGTGCCGCAGCCGGGCAATCATATGAACTTCGTTCTGGAAATACTCCGTCAGCAGCGGCGTCTTGCTGAAGAGCACCTTGAGCGCCTCGGCGCGCTCCTTGGCGTGGTGAATCGCCTTGTAAACGACGCCGAAGCCCCCCTTCCCGACCTGCCCGATGATGGTGTAGTTTGGCAAGCGCGGATAGCGACCGGCGGTTAGTTGGCGGAAATACTCGCGACACGGCTCGCTCTGTTCGAGCAGCCGTTCCGCTTCGCGCCGCTGGGAATCATCCAGCTTGTCGCGCGCAAACGCTTCGATCAGCTCATGCCGCGGGCACGGCTCAGGACGATCATCCGGCATCCGGACACCACAATTTCACGGCCGCCCCGGCAAAGCGTCCCTACCGCCGGTCTTACCGCTCACGTTTATTATATGCGAATGGCCCCTGTCCCGCACGGTGAGGGCGATCCGTCAGGATGGTAAAACGTCCGTCACAGAGCTATCAGTCCGCCGCAAAAGTCATGTAGCGTCGGGTCTCCGTGCCCGACGCGGGATGAAAACGACGTTCCACGGCCGCCACGGGGGTCGGCCGCTACAGTCTGTGGGCGGTGGCGAAAAGCGCTCGCAATCGCGGCGAGCCGTAGCGGACGGTGTCGGTGGGAATCGCGATCTCGCATTCGACGTATCGGCAACCGAAGGTTTTGCAATCGCCGCGGTCCGGAATGAACAAGTCGACCGTGTTGTGCCGAAAACGCTTGGCCGTGCGATCCGTCACGATAAAGGTGCGATCAAGTGACGGGATGTAAATCCGCGAGCCGAAGGGAATGTCGGCCGGGGCGGCGCATTGGCCGACACCCACGGAAACCCCGGCGGCGGTCAATCCGCGGTCACAGTACGCCGTCACGCGATGGACCCGATAAAGCAGCTCCGGCTGGTACTCCACTTCTTTTTCCGGCTCGATCATCGCGACCGGAATCGAATTGGCGGACGGTTGGGTAACAGTTTGGTGAATATAGACCGGTTCCGGGTGTATCCTGGCGGCGGAAGGGTGCTCGCCAACCAAGCTCACCAGTACGACAACGCCACAAAGCGTGCGCACAAGGACAGCCAACATCCGCTAACATCTCCATCCCCCCGCCCATGACCTCCGCGGGCCATCCCCCCCCGGTTCCGTTCCCTGTACGCGTTAGGTGTGCGACGACAGCCGCCGATGGATGACCGCACCAACGCGAGTTGAGATATGCTACCTGCCTTTAGCGAAAAGTCCAGATATTTTCCCGTGCGCGGTTACGGTATTTTTCCCGAGATCTTTGTTCATCATGCGTCCGAGAAATTGCACGGCGATTTGACGCAGTGACGCTTTCCGCGTTGACTACGTGCTAACGCAACGATTGACCAAACGAAAAAATGGGAGGAAAAAAATGCGCCGTCCACTCGTAGCCGGCAATTGGAAAATGAATCTGGACCTTGCCCAGGCGCGCGAGTTGGTCAAGGGCCTTCGTGACGGGCTCGCGGCTCTCGGACCGGACGCAAGGAAGGTGGAGGTTGCGATCTGCCCACCCGCGATCTACCTCTTCCCGGTCGCCAAGTATGCCGATGGCAGCGAGATCAAGCTGGGTGCACAGAACCTCTACTACGAGCCCAAGGGTGCCTTCACCGGCGAGTTGTCGGCCGCCATGGTCGCCGAGACCGGCGCACGCTACGTCATTCTCGGACACAGCGAACGCCGCCACACCATCGGCCACCTCGAAGACGACCGGATGATCAACCGCAAGGTGAAAGCCACGATCGCGGCGGGGATGACCCCGATCCTATGCGTCGGCGAAACGCTGGCCGAACGCGAGGCCGAGCAAACGCTCGACGTGTTGACGTTTCAACTGACGGCGGGATTGGTCGGGGTCGGGTTGGAGTCGGCCGACAAGCTGGTCGTTGCGTACGAACCGGTCTGGGCGATCGGCACCGGCCGCAACGCGACGCCCAAGCAGGCCCAGCAAGCCCACGCGCACCTGCGGGGGCAACTGCGGGAAGTGGCGGGCAACGTGGCCGACGAGGTGCGGATTCTCTACGGCGGCAGTATGAAACCCGATAACGCTGGCGAGTTGATGAGCCGGCCGGACGTCGACGGCGGTCTGATCGGCGGGGCCAGCCTGAAGGCGGATGCCTTTCTGGGCATTATCAAAGCAACCCTGATGTCCTGAATCGCAAGGCAGGCCTTGTACTCCCCGGAAATGAAATGGTTTTCCGGTTCGGGCCACTAGCCGCGGCGGGTTGATTTCCATATACTGCTGAATTCGGGAACATGCCGATGATGTGTAACGCACCGGTAACGTTCGACTTACTGACGACCGAGATTGAAAAGCCATGATACTTGCCGCTTATTACCATCCGATTCTCGCCACTCTGTTTGCCTTCCTGGCGGTCATCCTGATGGGAGTGATCCTGCTCCAGCGCGGTAAGGGTGTCGGACTGTCGGGAGCGTTTGGTGGCGCCGGCGGACACACCGCCTTCGGCGCCAAGACGGGTGACGTCCTGACCTGGGCAACGATTGTCATCGCGGCGTCCATACTGACCTTCGCGGTGGTCCTGAACTACATCTTTGTGCCACTGACGCCTTTCGAAGAGGCAACCATGTCACCGGTAATACCGGTTCCGGCGGCTGAAACGCAAGCTCCGGCCGAAACACCCGCCGAGACGACGACGCCTGCCGAGTCAGCGCCCCCGTCTCCCGAATCGGAGACGCCGAGCGAGACCCCACCCGCGGGTGGCGGCGATACACCCACATGGTCTGCCTCACTCGGAATCTTCGGGGCTGAACCGGACTAAACGCCTATGAATGCCACGTCGGGTCCTGCTGAGGCCTGAATTCCGAGGAACACGATGATCCTGTCGATGACCGGCTTCGGCGAGGCGCAGCTCGAGGAAGACGGTCACGCCTATCACCTCGAAGTCCGTAGCGTTAACAATCGCTATTTCAAAGCGTCGATCCGTCTGCCCGAAGACTTTGCCTGGATGGAGACGCAACTCGAGCAGCTACTGCGCCGCCGACTGACGCGCGGCAGCATCTCGATGCGCCTGCATTTGCGTGATTTGAGCGCCTCGGCGGCACAGGATGTGAACGTGGCGGCAATCGAACACTATATTACCCAGTTGAAAACCGTTTTGCCCGCCGAGCCGAACTTCACTATCGATCTGGCCACACTAGCGGTACTGCCCGGCGTCTGCCAGCCGCATGAACTCACCGAGCAACAGCGCCGACACGGCGAGGAGCTGGTCACTCGGCTCGCGGAGTCGGCGATCGACAAGCTACTGGAAATGCGTGCGGCCGAGGGCCGGGCGTTGGCCGAGGATTTGAAGCAACACTGCCACGCGATCCGCGAGCATCTCGAAGCCGTCCGTACGTACATACCCGATATGTTGGAAGCATACCGTGATCGCCTGACCGCGCGGGTGGAAGAGTTGATCGCGGGCAGCAACGTACGCCTGGCCGAAGAGGACTTGCTGAAGGAAGTCTCGATTTACGCCGAGCGCAGCGACGTCAACGAGGAATTGAGCCGCCTGGCCTCACACCTGCAACAGTTTGAAGAGGCGACCGCGAGTGCGGAGTCGGCGGGTCGCAAGCTGGATTTCATCACGCAGGAAATGCTGCGCGAGGCAAACACGATCGGGTCGAAGGCCGGCGACGCCGAGGTCGCCCGCCACGTGATCGAGATCAAAGGCGCCATCGATCGCATTAAAGAGCAAGTGCAGAACGTGGCGTAAGCCCAAGCGTCCTTCATTCCGATCGAGACCGGCGGAAAACGTATAACCCCCCGTGCCACCCGAAAAATGAGACGTGACTGAACACTGGCAAACACGAGTCGGGTGGCCCATGGCTTTAGCCGTGGGGGACACGAATCGAAGCTCTATTCGTGTCCCCCACCTCTAAAGAGGCGGGCCACCCTTCGCGTTATCCATCATTCCACGTGTCACAGAGCACTATTGCTCAGTTAATGTTAAACTTGTGGGTGGCTCGGGCGTCTCGCCCGAGATTTACGCGGGCAGGACGCCCGTGCCACCCGAAAAATGAGACGTGACTGAACACTGGCAAACACGAGGCTCGAATGCTCATCGACACGCACTGCCACCTCACGTTCGACGACCTTTCGCCACAGGTGGACGCGGTACTCGATCGGGCGCGCGAGGCTGACGTACAACGGGTCATCACGGTGGCGACGACGGTTGTCGGGGCGCGCGACGCGCTTAACCTGATGGAGTCACGGCAACAGGTTTTTCTGGCGGCGGGAATTCATCCGCACGAGGCGGCGAAGGTGACGCCGGACGACTTAGACGCCCTGGCCGACCTGCACCGCGGGCGCTGGAACGATAGTGACGCAATGAAGCGCCTAGTCGCGGTCGGCGAGATCGGTCTTGATTTTCATTACGACTTCGCCACACCCGAGCAACAGGAAACGCTATTTCGGTTTCAACTCGAATTGGCGCGCGAAACCGACCGGCCCGTGATCATTCACGCGCGTCAGGCGGAAGTGCAAGCCTGCGACATTCTCGCGGATTACCCGGCGTTGGCGGAGCGAGTTGTTTTTCACTGCTTCTCCGGCGGGCCGGAGCTGGCCCGCCGCGTGCTCGATATGGGCTTTCTGCTCTCGTTTACCGGCGTGGTGACTTTCAAGAATGCGGGCACCATCCGCGACTCCGCCCGGCTGGCACCCGCGGATCGCATCATGGTCGAAACCGACGCGCCGTTCCTTTCGCCGGAACCGATCCGTAAGATACGTCCGTGCGAGCCGGCGTTTGTCGCGCACACGGCGCGCTTCCTGGCCGAGCTGCGTAAAGAAACTTTTGACGCGTTTGCGGCGACAACCACCGCCAACGCCGAACGCTTGTTCAAACTACCTGGGGAATAATCCATGAGTTTGTGTCTGGTCACTGGTGGAGCGGGATTCATCGGCAGTCACCTGGTGCGTCGGCTGCTCGAACTTGGTCACGAAGTACGCGTGCTGGACGACTTCAGCACCGGCCACCGCGAGAACCTTACCGAAGTCGAGTCGCGGATCGAGCTGATCGAAGGCGACATCCGCGATCAGACGATGGCCGAGCGGACCGTCGCGGGGGCCGAGGCGGTGTTTCACCTGGCCGCCCGTGCGAGCGTCCCGCGCAGCGTCGAATTTCCCCGCGAAGCCAACGAGGCGAACGTGACCGGGACGCTGAACATGCTGCTGGCCGCACGCGACGCCGGTGTACGCCGCTTCGTCTATTCGGCCAGCAGCGCCGCGTACGGGGACACGCCGACGCTGCCCAAGATCGAGAACATGGCTCCGGCCCCCCTGAGCCCGTACGCGGTCAGCAAGCTGGCGGCGGAGTACTATTGTGCGTGTTTCTCACACGTTTACGGACTGGAAACCGTTTCGCTACGGTACTTCAATGTTTTTGGGCCGCGCCAGGATCCGAACAGCGCCTACGCCGCCGCGATCCCCGCCTTTGTCTCGCGCATGGTCCGCGGCGAGCGGCCGATCGTCTTTGACGACGGCGAGCAGTCGCGCGATTTCTGCTACATCGAAAACGTGCTCAGCGCGAATTTGCTGGCGCTTGAGGCTGATAAGCTGAGCGGCGAAACGGTCAACATCGCCTGCGGCGAACGTGTCACATTGAATCAGATCATCGCCCAGATCAACCGGCACCTCGGCACTAACATCGAACCCGAATACCAGGCCCCGCGCCCAGGAGACGTGCGCCACAGCCTGGCGGACATCAACGCCGCCGAGCGCGTCATCGGTTACAAGCCGCTGGTTATGTTCGACGAGGGATTGGAACGCTCGATCAATTGGTATCGGCAGAACCTGGGTTAGTCATCCGGCGCTACTGCTCTGTCATCCCTCGTGTTGCGGGTTGTAGCGTGCCGGGGGGGGGGGGCGCCCGGCCCCCCCCACCCACCCGCCCGACCCCCACCAGACCCGGCCCCGCCGCGCCCCGGCCCCTCCCGCAAAC
>JAUWNI010000084.1 GCA_030612705.1 Phycisphaerae bacterium
CTCGGGGCGCAACCGGCCCATGGGCCCTCGCTCTCCCAGGGAGGCAAAGCCCGGGCACCCCTCGCGCGCCCTCCGGGCGAAGAACCGTGCGCCCTCCGGGCGGGAAAGAAGAAGAGGAGAAGGCCGCCTACCAGGGACTCAAGTCCCTGGCAACCATCGCGCGACCTCCGGGCGAAGAAACGTGCGCCCTCCGGGCGGAAACGGACAATGGGGACTCTCTCTCCCAGGGATTCAAATCCCTGGCAACCATCGCGCGCCCTCCGGGCGAAGAAACGTGCGCCCTCCGGGCGGGAAAGAAGAAGAGGAGAAGGCCGCCTACCAGGGACTCAAGTCCCTGGCAACCATCGCGCGCCCTCCGGGCGAAGAAATGCGCGACCCCCGAGGGAAGAAACGGACAATGGGGACTCTCTCTCCCAGGGATTCAAATCCCTGGCACCCATCGTGCGCCCTCCGGGCGGAGAAGAAGAAGAGGAGAAGGCCGCCAACCAGAGACTCAAGTCCCTGGCAACCATCGTGCGCCCTCCGGGCGAAGAGTGCGACCTCGCGGCGAAGACGCCAAGCTCTTGATCGCCTTCCGGCGAACAATGCAGACTCTCCGGGCCGACGAGGGTCACTTGAACACCTCATGCTCATCGAACTCAATGCCGTGCCTGCGAAGCAGTTCGAGGAGCTCCGACCTGAAATCCTGGCGCTGGTGGTGCTCCTTCTGTCGCGCGATGTAGGCCTCGACCTCCGGCACAACGGACTTGCTGACGGTGAACCCGCCGTAGCCCTCCTGCCAGGAGAAACGGCCGAGCTGCGGGAACGTTTCGTTGATCCACTTCGATGACCTGCCCTTGATCTGCTGTAGCAGCTCGGAGTGCGACAAGTTCGGGCGGTAGCGGACCAGCAGGTGAACATGGTCGGGCATGCCGTTGACCGCCAGGAGCGTGCAACGCAGGTCGCGCACGATACCGCCGATGAAGGGGTACAGCCGCGCTTCTAAATCCGGTGTGAGCAGGCCCGCACGCTGCTTTGTGCTGAAGACCGTGTGGTAGAAGTTCTGCGTATATGCGCTGGGCATGGCAAGGCCCCGACCTCGTCCGCCCTCCGGGCGGAGGAACAGAAGAGGATCCCATTATTCCAGGGACTGAAGTCCCTGGCAACCATCGCGCGCCCTCCGGGCGGGAGAACAGAAGAGGATTCCATTATTCCAGGGACTGAAGTCCCTGGCAACCATCGTGCGCCCTCCGGGCGGAAGAACAGAAGAGGATTCCATTATTCCAGGGACTGAAGTCCCTGGCAACCATCGCGCGCCCTCCGGGCGGAACCATCGCGCGTCCCGGCGGCCGGCGGGTCGCCCAGGTTCCTCGGGAGGACATGGAAATCTCAGTGCTTTACGCGCCGCAGGCGTCGGGACACCCATGCTACCCGTGCTGCGAATCCGGCCGCTCGTATCGCAGCGGCTCGGCATCGAGTATGATCAGTGCGGCCGTTTCACGGGCTTTGTCGCGTCCGCGGCGCTGGTGGGACGCGTAGCGGGCAGTCGGAGTTCCGGGCGGCCTGCGTGTGACGCGGCGCCTGGGAGGAATTATGGCAACACGGAACGCTGTTCCGCAGAATGATATGTCCACCACATCACGAACTTCCGTCGCGCTGATCGGGTCGTATGTTCCGCGTCGTTGCGGCATCGCGACGTTCACACATCACCTGGCCTCAGCGATCGCCGAACGAATCTACGATCAGCCGCTCGATTCCACCGAACGCGTACGAATCGTCGCCGTCAACGATCAGGACGACCTGTACAACTACGGCCCCGAAGTCGCGTTCGAGATCGGACAGCACCGCAAGTACGATTACCGCAACGCCGCCGATTTCCTCAACGACAGCAAGTTCGACACGATCAGCTTGCAGCACGAGTACGGGCTGTTCGGCGGCGAGGCCGGTGTGTACCTGCTCGAATTGCTGGAGCGGCTCAAGAAGCCCGTCGTTTCGACGTTGCACACCGTGTTGGCCGAGCCGAACGATAGCCAGCGTGATGTGCTCAGACGCATCTGTGATTGCAGCGCAACGCTGGTCGTGATGGCCGAACGCGCCCGCGCGATTCTCAACGACTGCTACGGCATCCCCAAAGAACGGATTCGTCTCATTCATCACGGCGTTCCGGATGTGGCTTTCGGAAGCACGGAAACGTCCAAGGAGCGCTTCGGCCTGGCGGGCAAGCCGACTATCCTGACCTTCGGCCTGCTAAGTCCCAATAAGGGCATCGAGGTCATGCTCGACGCCTTGGCCAAGATCGTGCCTGATCATCCGGAGGTCGTTTTTACCGTCCTTGGTGCGACGCACCCACAGGTCAAGCGTGATTCGGGGGAGTCGTATCGTCTGTCGCTCGAAAGCCGCGCCCTAGAGCGGGGCATTCAGAAAAACGTCATCTTCCACAACCGGTACGTCTCCGAGGAGGATCTTTGCGAGTACCTGGCGGCGGCTGACATCTACGTTACGCCGTACCACAACAGAGAACAGATTGTGTCCGGGACGTTAGCGTATGCCGTCGCCGCCGGAACCGCCGTCGTTTCGTCGCCCTACTGGTACGCCCGGGAAATGCTCGCCGATGGCCGCGGGCGCCTGGTGGAATTCGGCGACGTCGACGGGTTTGCCGATGCTCTCCGTGACCTGCTTGAAAACGCCGGCAAACGCGAGCGGATGCAGGTGGCCGCATACGAATTCGGTCGGGCGATGATCTGGCCGCGCGTCGCGGAGCAGTACCACGAAACCATGGCGGAGGCGTACGCGGAGGCTGCCAAAGAGATCAAAGCCCGGGCGCGCGATGAAAAGCTTGAGTTTCGCATGCGGCTTTCGTTGCCGGAAGTGCGGCTCAGCACCTTGTTCGCGATGACCGACAACGTGGGCATGCTGCAACATTGCGTATACGCGACCCCGGACCGGCGCCACGGCTACTCCACCGACGACAATGCCAGAGCCGTCATCGTCGCCGCGATGGCCTGGTCGCACTTCCAGGACGAACGCGTCCTGGAGCCACTGCAAACCTACCTGGCGTTCCTGAACCACGCGCGGCCGGCTGGCGGCGGGCGTTTCCGCAACCTGATGGGCTACGATCGCTGCTGGCTGGAGACGGATTGGAGCGACGATTGTCAGGGTCGCGTACAATGGGCGCTGGGCTACCTGATCAACCACGCCCCCAACAAATCCATGCGTTTGCTGGCCGAAGATTTGTTTCGTTTGTCGCTCGGGAACTTCGAGCACATCGCGAGTCCGCGCGCGGTGGCGTTCGCCATTGTCGGCCTGTACTACTATCTGCGGGAGGTGCCGGACGATCGGGCTGCTCGCGCCACACTGAAGACGCTCGCCAAACGTCTGGAAACCGCCTTCCAGGAGTACGAGACCGTCGACTGGCCGTGGTGTGAGGATGTGGTTACGTATGACAACGCCCACGTTCCCCAAGCACTGATCCTAGCAGGACTGGTGCTCGACGAGGAAAGCCTGACGCAAAAGGGGTTACGTGTGCTGACTTGGCTGCTCGACATTCAGACCGCCGAGGCGGGTCATCTCTCGGTGATCGGCACCGACGGCTGGCTCCGTCGTGGGGGGGGCCGCGCCCGCTATGACCAGCAACCACTCGAGGCGGCAGCCCTGATCGAGGCCTGCAAGGCCGCCCACCGAGCCACTGGCGATAAAAAGTGGTTGATCGAGATGCGCCGCTGCTTCGCTTGGTATATGGGTCAGAACGATGCCGGCATCTCACTCATCGAATTCAAGTCCCATGGCTGCCACGACGGTTTGATGCGCGACGGCGTCAACGAAAACTTCGGTGCCGAATCTTGCTTATCGTGGCTGCTATCACTATTGACGATGCACGAGATGCAGCCCGGCGAGGCACCGGATCGCTCCTGGGAGGCCGCCGTCGCCGACGGCGAGTTGGGACCGCAACTTCGCGTGCAAGAAGAGCTATATGCCCAGTCAACGCCAGCTAAGAGTAAGAGTCGTTCGAAGGCCTGAGCGGTTCGTCGCGGACAAGCGCCGCGTAATCACGCGGCCTTTCCTTCCGAACAACGAGGAGCATCTCAAATCGGTGCTGGATCGTGTTCTCGCACTCTCCGACGTCGAGGTCAGCCGCCTGTTGTCCGAGGTGATGGCGGACTTCTCGACTCGCCACCGAGACATCATGCAGGCGTTCGAAGCCCACTACAGCATGGTCTCCGAACACCTAGACGGCCGGCCGGTTTCCTGCGAACGGCGCCTGTTGATCGGTGCGTATTTCACCAAAGAGTACTCCGTCGAGGCCGCCGCACTGTTTAACCCCTCGATGGTGCCGCATCCCGACCAGAGCGGTCTGCCGCCGGGGGCCTGTCGAATCATCGTCAGCCTCCGCGTCACCGGCGAAGGTCACATTTCATCCATCGGATTTCGGTCCGGAGTGATTGACGCGGCCGGGGAGATCACGATCGATCCCGTCAGCCGCTATGTCGCCACGCCGGAGATAATCAGCACGCCGGTCTACGACAGACACACGTTCGATCTCAAGCTCTCCGAGATGGGCGTCCACAACGACATCTCGGACATTGTGCTTGAAAACCTCCCGCCCAAATTCACCTCCGATGATCTCAGGCAGGGTATCGATAATCTGCGGCGACGAGGCGTCGCCCCGGCGATCGTCCGCGAAACCGTCGATGCGATTGGATGGCTTGCCCGCAGCAATTACGTTGCCGTATTTCCGCCGGACTGTGCCGTATCCGAGAGGATCATCTTTCCCGTCAGCGAAAACGAAAGTCGCGGAATCGAAGACGCCCGCTTCGTTCGCTTCGTCGATGACGATGGGGCGGTTATGTATCACGCAACCTACACCGCTTTCAACGGTTTCCAGGTCCTGCCGCAGATGATTAAGACGCCCGATTTCCGCTCGTTCAAGATCTCGACGCTCAACGGCAAGTGCGCGGCGAACAAGGGCATGGCGCTCTTCCCGCGCAAACTCGACGGCCTGTACACCTCGATCTCGCGCCTCGATGGCGAAAACCTCTACCTGCTGCGGTCCGACAATATCAACTTCTGGAACACGGCAAAAAAAATTCGCGGACCGCTGTATCCCTGGGAGTTCTTCCAGATCGGCAATTGCGGCTCCCCGATCGAAACCGACCAGGGCTGGCTCCTGCTCAACCACGGCGTCGGGCCGATGCGCCGCTACACCATCGGCGTTGACCTTTTGGACAAGAACGATCCGTCGCTTGTGATTGCCCGGCTGGACGAGCCGATCCTGATCCCCGAAGAGCACGAGCGTGACGGATACGTGCCCAACGTTGTCTACTCCTGCGGCGCGATGGTCCACAACGACCAGTTGATCATCCCGTACGCCATGTCCGATTCAATCGCGGGGATCGCGACCCTCTCCTTGCCGGAACTCATGGCGCAACTTTCACGAAGTCGCATTCATGCGTAGGCACAGAATGCGTTTCTCTTCTTCAGAATTGAGCTGTGGTTCCCCGCGAGCGCAACCATTCTGTTAACCAGCCGCGTGTGTAACCAGTTGCGGTCCTGTCCGTCCGGCTAACACGCTGAATCAGCATGCCGTTCCGAATGGCCTTACCGTCACAAACATGGTAAACTTACGCTAGAACATTTATTGTCGCCACTTACGTCACCACCACCCAGCCCACTCACCGCCGTAAGCCTCTCAGCATCAGTTGGTTACGCGCCTCACCGCAGTTGCCCCCAAGCGCGCAAGTCGCGCGATTCGTGGCGAGTTTTTTTCCAGGGTTTATCGGCGCTGCTTAGTACTACAACGCTACTAATGCCAACCGCCAAGAAACTATGAAGCCGGGCCTCCGGGTGGTTTACTACCACCGACGGGCTCGCCGCTGGGGCGGCCCAAGGATGTCTGAAACATCTTGCAGGAGACCCGGCTTCATAGTTTCTTGGCGGTTTCTAGCGTTGTAGTATTAGTAGCCACTCCCCGGACAGCTCGCAGGCAAACATTCCTCGCGAGCCGCTTACGAATGCGGGTCGAGCTCCCCTTGAAAGCCCTTCAACGTGCCCGACGTATGCTCGGCTAGTCCACCCGACTTTACTTGCGCGCGGCGTCGGGCGTGGCCGCGGACGTCCCGCCGTTGAGACTGCTCCCCGAGCTGATTGGGCCGAGCGGGTGATTTCTCATCGTGTTCTCATCTTCATTTGGTATTCTGCCGGCTGTGTGGTGGCGGCCCGTTGTGCGTGCGGCTGGCTGCCTCGACTGTCAAGGGTTACAAGTGCCAAGGAGAATGCAATGACCAAGAGAGCGATGTTGCTGCCCCTAATCGGACTGGCTGTAATCGGCATGGCAACACTCGTTGCCTGGGCCGAGGACAAGCAAGAGGAAGAAGTCACTCTCAACCAGGTGCCTGCCGCTGTGAAGGCCACCATCTTGAAGGAGTCGGCCGGCGGGAAGATCACGGAGATCGAGCGCGAGACGAGCAACGGAAAGACTGTCTACGAGGCGGAATTCCTGCTGGGCGGCAAGGAGATCGAAATCAAGATCGCTCCGGACGGTACGCTGCTCGGGCGGGAGGTCGAAGACGAAGGTGACGACGAAGACGATCTGACCATCGACCAGGTTCCGGGGCCCGCGCGGGCGGCGCTACTCAGACTTGCGGGCGGCGCGAAGATCGTCAAGGCGGAACGCGAGAATGAGGACGGCGTCCTCGTCTACGAGGCGGAGTGGATCGCGGACGGTATCCAGCACGAAGCCGCCGTCACGGCGGACGGAACATTGCTCGAAACAGAGGAGATCATCCCGGTGGAGAAGGCTCCAGCCGCCGTGCGCGCGGCCATCGCGAAGCACTTCGGCGCCAATGCGAAGGTGGTCGTCGAGAAGAAGATGATTGTGGTGTACGAAGTGGAAGCCCGGGTCAACGGAAAAGAGGTGGAGCTGCTTATCCTCCCGACCGGCCATGTGCACGACGATGACGACGACGACGATGACGACGATGACGAGAACGATGATGACGACGACGATTGATGTGTGCGTAATCGCAGCATCAACCAGCGATGAACTGAGCGGAGTGACGCGAGAATAGCCGTTCGCTTTGCGGCGGTCTGATCCAAGCCGCAAGCGGGGTCATTCTGTATAATCGGTACTATGCGTGTTCTACTTGTCGAAGACTACACCCCGCTCCGGGAATCGGTTGCTCAGACGCTTGAGGAAGCCGGCCTGGCGGTTGATGCCTCCGCGGACGGCGAGGAGGGCTTGTGGTACGCGCAATCCGGCGACTATGACGTGATTGTGCTCGACATCGTGCTGCCCAAGCTTGACGGGCTGTCCATTCTCAAACAGCTCCGTCAAGCGGGCAGCCGGACGCCCGTCCTCCTCCTGACCGCGAAAGACACCGTGGCCGACCGTGTTACGGGGCTGGACCTCGGCGCCGATGACTATCTGATCAAGCCGTTCGCGCTCGAAGAGCTGCTCGCCCGTGTGCGGGCACTGCTTCGCCGCAAGTACGCCGCCGCCGATCCGCTCATTCGCGTCCAGGACTTGGAGGTGAATACGGTCAGCCACATAGTCCACAGGGCTGGCGAGCGAGTCGATTTGACGGCGCGCGAGTACGCCCTGCTGGAGTTCCTCGCTCACCGGGCTGGCGAGATCGTATCCAGAACCGAGATATGGGAGCACGTGTACGACTTCTGCTCCACCGTGGAGAGCAACGTTGTGGACGTGTACATCGGCTATTTGCGGAAAAAGATCGAGCGTCCCCACCTGCCGCGTCTGATTCACACCCGGCGGGGTCAAGGATACGTGCTTGAGTAGAGGTCAAATGCGGTCGCTACGTTTACAACTCCTCCTGGGCACTGCACTGGGCACAACCGCTGTATTGCTCGTGTCCTGTGCCGTGTTGTATGCATTGATCAGCCGGACGCTCCGGGCGGAATTCGACGAGTCACTCGCCGCCAGGGCGCGATTCCTCACGGCGCTGGCCGAGCATGACGAGGACGGGCTGGAGTTCGAGCTTACCGAGGCGTCGCTGCCCGAGTTCGAGCCCTCGGACCACGCGGAGTACTATCAGGTCTGGTTGCCGGACGGCGTCGTCTTTGCGTGTTCACCGTCCCTGCTCGACGGGCATCTCGATCGGATCGCGGGCACACCTGGCGATCCCGCCTTTCAGACGGTCACGCTGCCCGACGGTCGTCCGGGGCGGATCGTGGGCATGACGTTTGTGCCACGCCAAGAGAGCGAGGATGGCCAGCCGCGTCTCCCCATGGAGGTGACACTTGTTGTCGGCCGTGAAACACTCGGCCTTCAAGCCACGTTGGCGCGCGTGCGCGGATTGCTGATCGGGGTGTGCCTCGTTGCCGTCGCGCTTTCATCGAGTGTTCTGACGTGGGTCGTTCGCCGGAGTCTGAAGCCGGTAGACCGTCTGAGTAAGCAGATTGCCGACATCGGCGAGGACGATCTGTCCGCGCGGATCGGCGCTGCCGGGGTTCCGAAGGAGATGTCACCAGTCGTTGAGCGCCTCAATGACCTGCTGGCCCGTCTCAACGCCGCGTTTCAACGTGAGCGCAGGTTTACGGGTGATGTGGCTCACGAGCTGAGAACGCCGCTGGCCGGCCTGCGCTCCATGCTCGAACTCGCGCTCTCGCGTGATCGAACCCCCGAGGCGTATCGAAAAGTCCTGGGCGATTGCCTGGCAATCAACCACGAAATGCAGCGCATGGTCGAGAACCTGTTGCACCTGGCCCGAGCCGATGCAGGTCAACTTGAAGTCCGACGTGAAGCTGTCGACATTTCGACCGTCATTCGTGAATGCTGGAAGCCGTTGCGGGAGAAAGCCCATGCGCGCGAACTGACCGTTGAATGGCGGCTCGATGAATCACACACGATTGAGACCGACCGCGACAAGCTACGGCTCGTGCTTCAGAACATCCTGGACAACGCCGTCACCCACGCGAATGACAGTGGCAACATCGGTATTTCGATGACTGGCGAGAACGGGATCGTGGCGTTGACCGTAGGCAATACGGGGAGCAGTCTGTCCGCCGGGGACGTCCAGCATGTCTTCGATCGCTTCTGGAGAGGCGATTCATCCTATCCGGTATCCGAAGGCCACTACGGGCTTGGGCTGCCCCTGTGCAAAGCGGTCATCGAGCAACTCGGCGGATCAATCCAGGCGTCCACGTCCGGTGACGGAGTTTTCGCGATCACGATTCGCCTTCCCCGCGCCGGCTCGTAACTTTTCGAGCGCGGGTAGGATCTCGCTTGTACGCATGGCCGGCGGTAGCTTGCCCAGCGTCGTCAGCACGAACGTCGTGCAGTTCATGTGGTTAAGCGAACCATGCGTACTGTTTACCCGGCCGATCATCGTGTGAAAGAAACGTGATCCGTAACACGCGCCGTCACGCAGATTAACGATCAGGTCGGGCGGGTTCTCGACCAGGCCGTGAAACGCACCCCAGATACGTGCGAGCGGATCGGGGTAGTCGTGATCGAGCGTGGCGGCGAACAACGTTGCCGCGTCGATCTCGCCATTGGCCGTCACCTGCCCGTCGCGGCGCAGTCGCTCGATGATCGCGGCGAGCTTGAGCGGGTCGGCTTGGCTTAAATCGTACACGAAGCCGGTTTGCCCCTTCGTGATGCGTGCCGCGCCGTTCCGATCACGTATGACGATGCCGCCTTCGGATGGATAGCACGCGAACTCCACATCTTCGTGTTCGAGCAGGCATTTCGCGACGCCGGCCGGGTCGGCCGTGAAGAACGCCGCGTACGTAACCAGACCGTAGCCGACGGCCACGACGTCGTCCGGCTTATGAAGCGATTTGGTCTGGCGGTAGCCGCCGGCCTTGAGCGTCTTGCGGAATGAGATGCGCCGATTCTCGACCAGATTGTGCCCGTGGTCGGCCGTGACCGTGAGGTGCGCGCGTCCGCGCCGCTCGTAGATGATCTGCTCGCAAAGCCGGTCGATGGTGCGCAGGTATTTGATGATGCCTTCGCGACCCCCGCGCGTCCCCAGCCCGGCCGTGCCGACGGTATATGCACGGGCCTGCCCGTCGTCGATCGCACGGAAGGTGTTGACGATGCCCTTGATCTCGTGGTCGAAGACGGCTCGCGGATTGAGATAGGCCAGGGCATCCCACCAGAACGAGCAGCGGTAGTCCATCTGTGCGAGCCAGGGTGAGTTTCGTCCGCTGAGATACACCTTGTTGCCGTCGGTGATGCGGTTGGTCTCGCGATCGAAGTAGCGGGCCTGGTACGCCAGACAGCGCCTGGTATGAAACAATTCCGACAGAGCCAGGTCGGTCATGGCGGGGAAGCAGCAGACGACGCGAGAAGGGGGGTGGAAAAACCGAAAATGCCCCTCGCGATACAGCTCGTCGACCAGTTCGAACGGTACGCCGTCAAGCACGATGATAAAGTGCGGGCACTCGGACGTGTCGAGCGTGTCCAATTCGATGTGTTCGCCCGGCCGGCCGGACTTGTCGGTTGCGTACGCCAACGCGTGTTTGCGCCCGTTGGGCCGCTGGTATTGCCAGAAATCCGCCTGTTTGTCGCCGTCGGTGTCGAAAGCGAAGACGATCTCGTTATTTTCGGTTCGAGTTTCGATGGGCGCGGGGAACTTTGGCTCCGACGCACACCCACAGCATATCCACAGTCCGGCCGTCATCGCGACCACATCCAAGCACGCCGTCTTTGCATTCATGCCGCATCCTTTTACACACAGCGCGCACGCATCCGTCCAGCGAACCCGGACGGCTACGACTATAATGCGAAATTGTACAACCATGCCGGAGTAGTGGGCGAATCCGGGAGACAGCCTCCGACTCCTGTACTACAAATGGCTGATTTATTCGCGGTTCGCGAAGATTTCTCGCTGCACGGCTAAAGCCATGGGCCGCCCGATCCCTTGGACCCTGGGGCACTGGAACCCTTGGGCCCTTTGGTTGCGGCCAAAGGCCGCGCTATGGAAGAACATGGTGTCTCAACCGAATATGAACGAGATTGCGGGTAAGGGGCGTTGGGCGACGCGAATCGTCGCCGGCCTGTTGATCCTGCTGCTGGGCGGTGTTTATCTGGCCACGCTGCATCCGGGGGTCGGCCGCGGTGACTCGGCGGAACTACAGTATGTCGGCCCGCTCCTGGGTGTCTGTCATGCACCCGGCTACGCCGTCGAGGTTACTTTCGCCAAGCTGTTCAGTTTGCTTCCGGTCGGGTCGAGCGTGGCTTGGCGGATCAATCTGATGATGGCTGTGTTCGGCGTGATCGGTTGCCTGGCGTTGTATGGCAGCGTGCGGCGCATCACGCGGCAGATTCTCCCCGCGGTCGTGGCCGCTACGATCCTGGGCTTTAGCAGTATCTATTGGTCGCACAGTCTGCTCGCCGAGGTTTATGTTTTCTACGGCACGTTCCTATTACTGGGTGTGTACACGACGGTCAGATTTGTTGAGAGCAACAAGGCGGCGTGGCTGTATCTGACCGCCCTGCTGCTCGGCGTTTGTATCGGCGATCGTATTGCCGAAGTGTTCATACTGCCGGCGTTCGCGGCGTTGTGGCTCGGCTATCGCAAGCAGGTGCGCTTGAGCGTGGTGCGATTGGTGGTTTCACTTGCCCTCTTCGTGCTGCCATTTGCGTATAGCGTGGGTTTCTTCATGCTACGTTGCGACCCGGCCCGGCCGGATGCGCGCGATGACGCCGAACGTTCGCGCGTGATCGAGCGACGTCCGCTGTTTATTGAGCTGTCCGGGCCGGAGCGCCTGGAATACGCGGTTCGTCATTGTTCAGGCTTGATGTGGGCCAAGCACGTACAGTATTCCGCGGAACGTCTCCGGTGGGACATCGACAAGTACGTTTGGCTGCTTAGCGGCCGCGGGGGATTCGGCGACCGATTCAAACCCCGGGGGCTTGAAAGCGAAGCCAAGTATCAACAACAGGGGAGCGGCGGCAGCGTGGGCGCTTTGGGTGTCCTGCTTGCCGTCCTGGGCGTGTGGTTCTGTCGGCGTAGATGGGGCTGGGTGTTGTTCGGGCTGGTCATGTTCACGGGAAACACGGCGTTCTATCTATGGCATCAGCCGCCCAACAATCTGGATTTCACCATCCCCGGCATCGTCGGCCTGGCGTTTTTGGCGGGCTTGGGTACCGCCGGTTGCAATCGGCAAGCCTCACGCAGTAGGTGGCGGACTGTCTACCAGGTCGTTTGCCTGGCGGTACCGCTCTTTCTATTGATTTCCAACTATCGCTTCATGAATCGCCGCACCGTGGAAGAAGACCGGCGTGTCGCCTATTGCGCGCGTCTGGCAGACGCGCCGTTACCGCCGGAAAGCGTCATTATTTCGCAACGTAATTCCGGCATGGTGTACCGCTATCTGTTCCATATCGAAGCGGGGCGAAGGGACGTTTCGGTAGTGAACGCCGATCCCGGTGAGTGGCCGCGTCTGATCAAGCACTTTAATCGACAGGGTCGCCCCACCTACCTGCGCACGACGCCGAACAATCAATGGCAGCGCGGCCGCGTCATCATGCCGGGCGATGTTATTCGCGAGGACGTACGGATGCCCTGCCGCCGACGCACGCCCAAGCCCCTGGCCAGGCTCGGCTTTCTGCTGACGGCATCGAAATGATCAGCATGATCCCAAACCTGATCGACCTCGACGGATGACGCTCACCCGGAGGGCGCGGTTCCCCAAATGTCCCATTAATGATGTAGATGCAGGTCGGCTTATGTCGGCGCTCTCGAGTATTGCCGTGAATCCTTGGTACGGTGATTACGGGCGGCTCGCGACGGCCGGACCGGCTCGAGTTGTCGCATGGTCCGATCCCGCATCCGAGCTGGAATTCGAGCAATACCGGTACCTTATGATAATTGACCCTCGCCAAGACCAGCGCAAACCGGTCGATTTCGTTGGCTGAAGGCGGGCCGGTGCTCGAAACGAGGGCTCGCCGGTACGCCCTGAAGGCGAAGATTATCGGCTGGTCATGGTTTCAAAAGGAACCTAACCCTTGAAAACCATGGATGATTTGGATACAAAGGAGTATATCGAGCCGCGGAATGTGAGTGCGCGCTGTCGCGCGTCGGACACGGACGGTCCGGCGTACAACGCGGAAGCCGGCTGATATACCGGCAAATAGCGTGAGGGGAGGGCGCGTGTGGCTTCCATGTAGACGATCGATCCGCGTCGAAACAGGGTCCCTGAAGGAGGGAACCGGTGGTTGCCAAGAAAACCTCCTCCCTCCAACTCCTGGAGAATAAATCATGATGTTTCCCGGCAATAACCTGGGCTTTCGGATGAATTGGGTGTTCCTGCCGCTTCTGGCCGGCGTCCTTGCGGCAAATCTTGCCGACAGCGCCTTCGGCGAGGAACGCAAATTCACCCTCATGCTCGCCGTCCCGACCAAGTCCATCGAGGGCGATATCGGCGACCTCGTGCTGCCCAACCCCAACGACATCTGGGACCACTACTTCGACCACACCAAAAACTCCGGCGAGGAACGCGTCGATTCCTTCGCCGAATACTGGCGCGAAATTTCCTACGGCAACGTCAGCGTCAGCGGCGACGTCTTCGGCTGGGTCGAGATTCCCTGGCCGATCATACCCGCCACGCACGAGACCCTCGACGGCCAGTTGCACTTCACCGACCTAACCGCCAACGGCTCATTAGATCCGTTCGAGGGTGAAGAGGTCCCTTCCGGGCAAACGCAGAAGATCATGATCGACTACAACGGTGCTGTCGAAGGGACGGCAACTCCGGGGTACTTGCAGTGGTGGCTTGATATCCCCACGGACGGGCTCCAGGACTTCAACCCCATCACCGGCGCGCCTATCTGGACTCCCGGCGAACGCTTTCTCGATCTTAACGACAACGGCCGCTACGACGCCTTGCTCGAAGGCACCTGGGACGGTTATGCCAATGAGGGCTGCACGCCTGACGACATTATTGACAATGACGAGGTCGCCGACGGTCTCGAGGCCGGGGGCGACGGCGACGGCGTGTGGGACTTCCCGGAACCCTTCGAGGACTTCCTGGTTATCTACAACCCCTGGGGTGGGTGACCGGCCACCCGTTGGATCCAGTTGGATCCCAGCGCCAAGAACCTCAACCCGGTCTCCCGCGCCTGGGCCGAGGCTTACATCCGAGCCAACTATCCCGGCGATGCTGATGCCATCAACGCCCTGATCGCGCGCTGCGGCAACGACAAGTACGACGGTCCCGACGACTGGACCGAAAGTGGTTCCGGTCCTCAAGAGCAGCCCGGCTGGGGCAGCAAGTTGATGCAGGCAACATCGGACGAAAATCCGAGCGAATACGTCCAGGGTGTGTACACGCCGATGCCCGACGACCCCTTCTTCGCACCTTATTACGACTACCAATGGAGTTACGAAGAGTGGTGGCAGGAATACTGGAAGGACAAGCATCTCGAAGCCGGTATTCCCGAGGCAGACATTCCCCGGACCCCCGAGCCGCCGGAGTGGTTACCATTGGTTCCCAACTTGGAGCAGTACGATCCGGGCAATGCTTCGCTGTGTGATGAAGACGACGATCCGATTCAGGATGTCCCCGGACGGATCAAAGTTTTTAACCCCAACTGCGGCGGAACACTGGCTCGCAGAGGGCATCCTTACGGCGATCCGAACCAATTCCCATTCCCTCCGCCGGGGTATGAATACCAGATGCCACGAGGCAGTCCGCACGACGATTGCGGCGTCGGCGACCCGAACAACCCGCCGGACCCGAATGATCCCAACGCCCCCGAGGTGTTCGATCCGAACGACCCCAATACCTGGCCACCCATGTGGATCCCAGGTGACCCGAGTACCGGGTGGTGGGCGGATCAAAACTACGGCGACGGCTCGGTCGATTCCCTCAATTCGGGAGTTGAGAGCGGCGAGATTGTCTTCCCCGACGAGCTGGACCTTAATGGCGACGGCGTGCCCGACGTCTACGACGGCCCCGCCGAGTTCGACGACCTGCCTTCGTCCCTGTACCACGCCCGGAGTAAGTCCGGCCTGGGTTACGGCGGTGACGGTCGGTTGGGCGAAGTTACCTCCGTTCACGACAGCAGTCCCTATGGCGAGGACGTCGGGTCCGGGATGCCGGGTAGCGCCGGCGGCCCCGACGGTCTCATCCCGGCCGGTGGCCCGTTGGCATTCAAGGTTCACGGCGTCAACGGGTATGACGCCGGCAACGTCTTCTGCCTGGAATACATGACTTGGCGTGCCGAACCCACTTCCCCAATCACCAGTATGGTCTATTGGGATGGCGTGCTATATGGCATCGATATTGGTTTAAACGATTTGGTGACCATCAGCACCAGCAGCGCGGAACCAACCTCTATTGGACTGTTGGGCGTGTCGAACATCGTTGCGATCGCCAAGAGCCCGACCAGCCCCACTACGCTCTACGGAGCTCGCTTGGTTCCCGAAACCTGGAACGAGCTTTATGAAATCAATACCAACACCGGAGAGGCGACGTTCGTGGTCCCCATCTGGGACGTCGACAACCCCACAACCTCGCCGAGCATCCAGGACCTGGCATACGACGACGAGGAAGACATCCTCTACGCCGCGGTCGGTTTATGGGGTATCAACGAGGAGCTTTGGACCATCGATCCGGCCACCGGTGCGGCGGAGTACTTTGATGATATCGGTTACATGGGCGTCATGGGGCTGGCATTTGATCGCGGAGTGGCCAGCAATCCCAACGACGGCCGCTTGCTGACGATCGATTTGGCCTATATGTGGCTCGCGGAAATCGATCTGGATGCCCCGCCGTTCGAATACAACCTGATCCCGGTGGCCGGTGAAGACACTTTTCCGTTTAGTTCCATCATTACCTCTATGACGTGCGATCCCGTCAACGATACCTGCTACGCGCCGGATTTCACCGACCACTTGATATCGATCGATACTGGTTCCGGCATGCCGGAAGTGGTGGGAATGTTTGGATATTGTCAGATCCGCGCCTTCGTCATGAAGCGCGATTACAACCTCGACGGCCTGCTCGATATGGGCGAGGTCCGCGACCCCAACACCGAAAACTACTGCATGGATACGCGGGACTTGACCGCCAACGACGGCGGGCCGCACAGCGAGTATCCGTTCAATCGTCGGCGGATGACCGAAGACGTAGTCGCCGCACTCGATGCCAGCGTCGACTGGGACGAGGTCGTCATGGTCGGCGACAACAATGTCAACTTTCTACACTCGTGCATCCTGCTGCCCCTCGAGGCGATCCCCGAGGGCGAAGAATCGTCCGGCGGCCGGCCGCTCTTCGTGCTCCCGGCACCCGCTATGGACCTGCCCATTCAGATTGTCGAGGATCCCAACGCTAATCCGTTGTCTCCGATCATGTTCTCCGACTTCGTTTGCCCGCTGGGTTCCAGTGGCGAAACCGGTGCCGATGACGGTTCGGGTTTCATGAAGGCCACCATGGCCCACGAATGGCTGCACGTCTGGGAACTCTACCCCGACCTCTACGACTACGACGAATACGTCAGCGGCATCATCAACCGTCCGGTCGGGGCCTGGGACATCATGTCCGGCGGATTCGTACACCCCTGCCCGGTTTTGAAAGAAGGATTCCGGGGCTTCTTCCTGGGTAGCGAACGATTAGGCACGGACCACCTGCCCTGGATCGAGGTCACCAACCTGACCGACGCGATGGATCCGTTCCAGGAGACCCAGATTACGCTCACCGACTACGCCTTCGATCCGGCAAACGCCGTCTACTACTTCCAGAATCACAACCACATCGGCGAGCGGTTCTACTTCTATCGTCTGACGCATCAGATCCCCGTCAATCCCAACAAGATCAACTTCTCGCGCTATGCCCCGGGCCAGGGCATGATGATCATGCACACCGATTTCGGTGACAACCCCGAAGCACAGCCATTGCAGCAGCGCATCGGAAACCACTTCGCCTACAACATCATCCAGGCCGACGGCCTACAGGAACTGGAGAACGGCGAAGATTCCGGCGATCCCAACGACCCCTTCCCGGGCTTGACGGGCGTCACCCAGTGGAACGCCTTTACCGACCCCGACAGCAGTTGGTGGGGACACGTCCGCAGTAACATCGAATTCATCGACATCGTGGAAGAGCCGGACCAGTCGATCGTCACTTTCTACTGGCACCCGCGCGCGGTCCCCGAACTGACCATCAACCGCCCGCCGGGCTATGAAGTCGTCAACGGCAACTTCGAAATCGGCTACGAGGCCTGGGATCAGTGGGGCGGCACCACGATCGAGTTCTACTACGACCGCGACGATGGCGGCTGGGACGGCACGCAGGTCGATCCCAATTCGCCCGCCACCAAGGTCCCCGGCGTCGTTCACGCTATGTATCCGATTCCGCTGACCGATCTCGAGGGCGACGGAACCTATTACTTCTACGCCCGACTTGTCCCCGGACCCGGACAGGACGACATGATCGACCCGTCGTACTCCGACCCGCGGCCCAGCTTCGTCAATACCGGACGTGGCCAAGTCACCAACGTGTCCGTGAACATCGACGAGTCCAAACTCGAACAATGGACCCTCACCTGCGTCGATCACGGCGTCCCCGGCGCCGAAAAATGGCAGGTCGAGGGGCAACTCTCAGGAATGCAGGCACAGGAAGCGACCACCGGCGTTCCCTATACTACTGATAACAGCGAAGTCAGCTTCACGATCGTCTCCGACGCGATTCCCGGCACTGACGCCGAAGTCTCCAACAACGACGGCGACGGTCCGTACACGCTGTACGATCCGGCCGCCGACTTCGAGGCCACCGACTTCAAGCTGGACGACGTATGCCGGATTCTCGACGACGGTTCCGAAGCCAATCCCGGCTTCTATACCATTGTCGCCGTGCCCGACGCGCACACGTTGCGCCTGGCCTCCGATCCGGGTAACGCGACCGGCGTCAACTACCGCGTCCACTCCTTCTCGGACGCCAACTACAACGACAACCACGATCGCTTCATGTTCATGACCACCGGAAAGACGGCCTACAGCCTGCCGGTGGCGTTCCTGAACGGCGAGGTCGATCCGCATGTCATTGCCGTGATTACGGTCACCTATCCGGAGGCCGAGTCGAACCCGGAGCAGCGCGTCCCGCTGCTGGTGCACTTCGACGCGAGCGAATCGCTCGACGAACTCGGCCAGCCCAACGGCGCCCTGCAATACGACTGGATTCTCGGCGACGGTGATACGTCGGTCGCAATCGAGTTCGATCATACGTATATCGAGCCGTACCCCGAGGGCGTAACCGTCTCGCTGACCGTTACGAATCCCGCCTCGAGTATCAGCGGCGAGACCTCGACCGTCATCATCATCAACCCCGAGTTCATCGACACCGACGATGACGGCGTCGCGGACCCGAACGACAACTGCCCGTTCGACTACAACCCGCTCCAGGAAGACTCCGACACCGACCTGCTCGGTGACGCCTGCGACAACTGCCCGTTCGTGTATAACCCCGCCCAGGAAAACATGGACGCCGATCCCAACCATCCGGGCTACGACCCCAACAACCCGGACACGATGGGCGATGCCTGCGATCCGGACATCGACGGCGACGGGTTCGACAACAACTTCGCCGACCCCAACGACCCCAACGATGACAACTGCTGGTACGTCTACAACCCCGATCAGCTCGATACCGACGGCAACGGCCAAGGCGACGCCTGCGACAACGACGACGATGGCGACGGCGTCAACGACTCCGAGGACAACTGCCCGCTCGCGTACAACCCCGGCCAGGAAGACATCGACGGCGACGGCATCGGCGACGTATGCGATGCCGATAGGGACGGCGATGGCATCCATAACGACATCGACAACTGTCCGGACGACTACAACCCCGGCCAGGAAGACGTTGACGGTGACGGCCTTGGCGACGCCTGCGACAACGACAGTGACAACGACGGTGTCCTGGACGACGGAGACGGTAGCGGCACGGCCGGCGATAACCCCTGCACGGGCGGCGAAACGGAAAATTGCGACGACAACTGCCCGCTCGCGTCCAACCCCAACCAGGAAGACATGGACAGCGACGGCGAGGGTGACGCCTGCGATGACGATATCGACGGTGATGGGATCCTCAACGACTACGACAACTGTCCCAATGTCGCTAATGCCGACCAACTGAATCACGACGACGATGGGCTCGGCGACGCCTGCGATGACGACGACGATAACGACGGCTACGTCGATGGCGAAGACAACTGCCCGCTGGATTACAACCCCGACCAGAACGACGTTGACGGCAACGGCATCGGCGACGTTTGCGATCTGGATGCCGACGGCGACGGACTACCCAACGATCACGACAACTGTCCGTATGTCTACAACCCCCTTCAGGAAGACGTCGACGGTGACGGCATCGGCGACGCTTGCGACCTCGATAGCGACAACGACGGCATCGAGGATTCGAACGACAACTGCCTGCTCGTCTATAACCCCGATCAGGGCGACACGGACGGCGACGACGTCGGAAACCTCTGCGATAACTGCCTGATGGTGAAGAACCGTGATCAGGCCGATACCGACGGCGACGGCCTCGGCGACGCCTGCGACAACTGCCCAACCATTGCCAACGGTAGCCAGGCAGACAGAGACGGCGACGGCGTCGGCGATGCCTGCGACCCCGACGGCGACGGCGACGGCGTGCCAGACGACTTCGACAACTGCCCGAACCTGCCAAACCCCGAGCAGGATGACGCCGACGGCGACGGTCTCGGCGATGTCTGCGAAACAGATATCGACGGCGACGGCATCCGCGACCCGTTCGACAACTGCCCGACTCGTGCAAATGCCGATCAGGGCGACAACGACGGAGACGGACTCGGAAACGTCTGCGATAACTGCCTCGCCACCAGTAACCCCGACCAGGCGGATGCCGACGGCGACGGAGTAGGCGATGCTTGTGACAACTGCCCGGACGTCGCCAACGCCAACCAGGAAGACATCGACGGCGACGGCGTCGGCGACGCCTGCCAGACCACCGACGACTCCACCGCTCAGGATCAGCCGACGACGACCGACGATACCGATACGACCGACATAAGCCCCTTCGGCGGCTTCTGCGGCTTCGGCACATTCACCATGATGCCGATCCTGCTGCTGGGGCTCTGCGGACTGAAGTTGGCCGCGCGCCGCTCGCGGCGCCGGTAACCAGGCTGTGCAACACAATGTAGCGGCCTGCGCCTCGCAGGCCGTACGTCCAAAACAGCGGTTCCGGCCTATTACGGCCGGCGAGGCGCCGGCCGCTACGTCATTGCGACCGGTAGTGACTTTTGCAGCGGACTGTTAAAAGAGTAACTGAATCTCTAGCTAACTCCGGCGACTAACTCTCGGTTGGTGACGGCTTTGGATTCCAGGGCGGCTTGGATGAGGTGGTCGAAGAGGTTGGCCTCCAGCCAGCGGCGGTTCGTGCGGTAGTCGAACTCGGACAGGTAGTT